>JAQBGV010000114.1:0-38379 GCA_032128395.1 Planctomycetota bacterium
GTCGAGGGCGAGGTCGCGGCTCGCGAGCTGACGGAGGTATCGCATCAGCTCGGTCTCCGAGCGATAGCGGTGGAAGATCGGGTGCTCGAGGATCTTCGAGGTGCGCTCGAGCGGCGCGGGGCTCTGCGCCTCGACCGACGCGAGGATCCGGTCGAGATCGAATTCGCGCGCGGAACCGCCAAATACCTCGAAGAGGTCGGCGAGGTCCTCTTCCGTGACGGTCTGGTCGAGCGCGATTCCGATTCCTCCGCCAGCGAACTTCCGCAGGTTGATGCTGCGCTGTCTCGCGTTCGAGTGGATCTCGGCGCTCCCCGTTCCCTTCGGGATCACCTTGATCGCGTCGAAGATCGGTCCGTCCTGCACTTCGTGCCCGAGGGAACGGAGCGCCACGCGGAGCGCGCGGGCCTGGAGCTGGATCCGCCGGGCGATGCGTCGCAACCCCTCCGGACCGTGGTAGAGCGCGAACGCGCCCGCCGCCACGGCGAGCAGCACCTGAGCGGTGCAGATGTTCGACGTCGCGCGGTCGCGTCGGATGTGTTGCTCGCGGGTCTGCAGAGAGAGCCGCAGTGCCGAGCGACCCTCGGCGTCCTTCGACACCCCGACCAGGCGGCCGGGAAGCATCCGCTTGTACTCATCGCTGGTCGCCATGTACGCGGCGTGCGGTCCTCCGAAGCCGAGCGGAACGCCGAAACGCTGGGTCGATCCGACGGCGACATCCGCCCCGAATTCGGCGGGGGGACGCAAGAGCGTCAGTGACAGTGGATCTGCCGCGACCACGACCATCGCGCCGATGCCGTGCGCACGCCCGCAGAATCCCTCGTAGTCGTGGACGATCCCCTCGGTGTCGGGGTACTGCAGGAGCACTCCGAAACACCCGTTCGGGAACGTGAAGTCCTCGTGGTCTCCCACCCGCACTTCGATGCCGAGGGGCACTGCGCGCGCCTGGACCACGTCGATCGTCTGCGGGTGACACTTCTGGGATACGAAGAAGATGTCGCCGGCGGTGGAGCTTTTCTCCTGCACTCGATGGCAGAGGGTCATCGCCTCCGCCGCCGCGGTCGCCTCATCCAGCAGCGAAGCGTTCGAGATGGGGAATCCGGTCAGGTCTGAGACGACCGTCTGGAAGTTGAGGAGCGCCTCGAGTCGTCCCTGGCTGATCTCCGGCTGATACGGCGTGTAGGCGGTGTACCACCCCGGGCTCTCGAAAATATTGCGTTGGATCGCGGGGGGCGTGACGCAGGCGTGGTAGCCCATCCCGAGGTAGGAGCGGAAGACCTGATTCCGTTCGGAGAGCTCGCGGAGGTCTTCGAGGGCTTGCGCCTCGCTCCGCGCCTCGTCGATCTGGAGTGGTCGGTCGGTGCGCAAGGACCTCGGAACCGTCTGATCGACCAGCTCGGCGAGCGAGCCGACTCCGATCGCCTCGAGCATGGCCGGAACCTGGGAGTCCCGGGGGCCGAGGTGGCGGTCGACGAACGGCTCACGGGCGCGGATCTCGTCCATGAGGGACGGACGCGGAATTTCACGATTCGGCATCGAAGCTCCTGCGGACAGGGGTCGGATTCGAGCTTGGATCCGAGGGGCCCTACGGACCTCTCGACCCTCCAGCGGCCAGCGAGGACCGGGGAGCTCTGAGGAAGATGCAACTCTCAGGGTATCGGTGGTCCCGCGATCCGGCAACCGGACCCAGGGCCCTTCGCCCCGGGTGGGGTGGAATCAGTCTCCCTGCTCCGTTCTAATCGCGGCGGAACAGAGAGAAGGAACCGAGATGTCGAACACTGTATTTCGCCTCGCTACTCCCGGCAACGAGCCGATTCTCGAGTACCGCCCCGGGACTCCGGAGACGCTCTCCCTGCAGTCCCGAATCGACTCCCTCTCCGCGGAGACGATCGAGATCCCGTGCATCATCGGGGGGCGAGAAGTCACCACCGGCGAGTTGATCGAGGTGCGCCTCCCCCACGACCACTCGAAAGTGATCGCACGCTATCACTCCGCGACTCCCGCCGTCATCGCGGAAGCCCTGGTCGCAGCGCGGGAGGCTTGGCAGGAATGGTCGGAGACGACTCCCGAAGTCCGGACCGCGATCTTCCAGCGGGCGGCGGACCTCCTGGCCGGTCCGTGGCGCGACACCGTGAACGCCTCGACGATGCTGTGTCAGTCGAAGACCGCGTACCAGGCAGAGATCGACGCGACCTGCGAGCTCGCCGACTTCTGGCGGTGGAACGGCTACTACGCACTGAACGACATCTACTCCTCGCAGCCGCAGAGTGCGCCGGGAGAGTGGAACACTCTCGACTACAGACCGCTCGAGGGATTCGTCTATGCGGTCACCCCGTTCAACTTCACGAGTATCGCGGGGAACCTCCCCGCGGCTCCCGCGCAGATGGGGAACGTCGCGATCTGGAAGCCGTCCCACGCGACGGTCTACTCGAACTACTTCGTGTTCCGCGTCCTCGAGGAGGCGGGGGTACCGCCGGGAGTGATCCAATTCCTCCCCGGCCCCGCGGCCGAGATCACCGGACAACTCCTGGCGGACCCCGGGTTCGCCGGCCTGCATTTCACCGGTTCCACCTCGGTCTTCCAGGGACTGTGGCGCGAGATCGCCGAGCGTCTCCCCAACTACCGTAGCTATCCCCGGATCGTCGGCGAGACCGGGGGCAAGGATTTCATCTTCGTTCACCAGAGCGCCGACCCTCAGGCGACCGCGGTCGCGGCGGTCCGCGGCGCATACGAGTACCAGGGGCAGAAGTGCTCGGCTGCGAGCCGAATGTACGTGCCGCGTTCCCTGTGGGGCGACCTCCGCGATCGGATCGTCGAGATGATGCGCACGATCCCGATGGGGGATCCGCGCGACTTCTCGAACTTCGTCGCCGCAGTGATCCACGAACGGGCGTTCGAAGAGATCACCGGGTACATCGAGAGCGCGAAGTCCGATCCCGGAGCCGAGGTGATCCAGGGGGGGAACTCGAACCGCGAGCGCGGGTGGTTCATCCAACCGACCCTCATCGAGTGCACCGACCCGAAGTACCGCACCATGAAGGAGGAGATCTTCGGCCCGGTGCTCTCCGTCTACGTCTACGACGACGACACTCAAGACGATGCATTGACCCTTTGCGACGAGACCAGCCCCTACGCCCTCACCGGCGCGGTGTTCGCCCGCGATCGACTCGCCGCCGAGAAGATTTCCCGCCGGCTTCGCCACGCCGCCGGGAACTTCTACTTGAATGACAAGCCGACCGGTGCGGTGGTGGGACATCAGCCGTTCGGCGGCGCGCGCGCATCGGGGACCGACGACAAAGCGGGGAGTCCGCTCAACCTACTCCGGTGGGTCGCACCACGAACGGTGAAGGAGAACTTCCTGCCACCGACCGATTACCGCTATCCGCACATGGGATAGATCGTGAGTCTGAGGGCCCGCATTCGGCCAAGTCTCCGCTTTTTTCGAAGACTTTTGGAATTCCGAACGATCACCCGCCCGCAAATCTTCCCGACCCACGACAGTTGAATCTCGTGCGTGGCAAGCTCCGTGCCCGCTCCCACCGTGTAATTTCGTGCGTCACCAACCCCGGCGAGCTTCACTGATTCGGCCCCCCCCCGCGAGCGATCGCGTACATCCTGCTCGGCGCCTGGGGTGCGGTTCCATTCCCGTTTCCTGCATCCGCGAAATCGACTCCACCGAGCGGCCAAGAGTTTCCTCCGAACGCTCTCCCAGGCCAGAGATTGTCCGCGTCCCGACCCTCGAGACCATCCTAGTCTCAATAGGATCGGGAGGTGCCGTCCGATGGATTCCATGACCCTCACCATCGTGGTGGGGTGCATCGTTCTACTCCTCGTTTGCCTCGGCATTTGGCAGCGCAGGATCGACCGTCGCGAGACGCTGCGTGTCGTGCGGGAGATCCGCGACGCGAAGACTAGTGGTACAGCCCGCGCGATCGCGCAACACCCGCAGATCGATCCCATCGCCTGCATCGGCTGCGCGAGTTGTGTCACGGCGTGTCCCGAGTCCGGGGTGCTCGGCGTCATCGATGGCATCGCGCGCGTGATCCACGGATCGAGGTGCATCGGTCACGCCAAGTGCGAGGAGGAGTGCCCCGTCGGCGCCCTGAGGGTCGGCCTCGGGGACACTTCCGCCCGCGAGGACATCCCGACCCTCGGTGACGACCTCCAGACCACGGTTCCCGGCCTCTTCATCGCGGGCGAACTCGGTGGGATCGCCCTCATCCGCCATGCGATCGACCAGGGCCGCCGGGCCGCGGACGCCGCGGCGCTTCGGGCACGCACGCATCCCGCGGACTCGAGCCTCCTCGATCTCATCATCGTCGGCTCCGGGCCGGCCGGGATCTCCGCGAGTCTCCGGGCGCTGGAACTCGGTCTGCGGTTCCGGACGATCGACCGCGACGATCTCGGCGGCACGGTCCGGAAGTACCCCAGGCGCAAGCTCACCCTGGTGCAGAGCGTCGATCTCCCCCTCCACGGCAAGATCAAGGGGCGCGAGTACCGGAAAGAGGAGTTGATCGAGCTCTGGGAGAAAGTGGTCGCGGAACACAACCTCCCGATCACCGCCGGAATCTCACTCCTCGGAGGGCGGAGCGAGGGAGACACCGTGGTCGCCGAGACGAGCGCCGGGGAGATGCGCGCGCGCTCCCTGATCCTGGCCCTCGGTCGCCGCGGAACTCCCAGGACGCTCGGGGTCCCCGGCGAGGACCACGAAAAGGTCCAGTACCGATTGATCGATGCGGCCTCGTACAGTGGCAATCACATCCTCGTGGTCGGAGGGGGCGACTCTGCGATCGAGGCTGCGACCGCGCTCGCGAACCAGCCGGGGAACCGGGTGACCCTCTCCTACCGCAAGGATCGATTCTTCCGGCTGAAGAGTCGCAACGCCGAGCGCCTCGAGGAGTATCGTAGCCAGCAGCGAATGCGCGTGATCCCCCGCTCGGACGTCGAACAGATCGAGCCCAACCGCGTGATCCTCAAGCTCCGCACCTCGGTGGATGAGAAGCGCTTCCAGCTCGAGAACGACTACATCTTCGTGTTCGCGGGTGGTGAACCGCCCTTCCCGCTGCTGCATCGTTTCGGGATCGGATTCGGATCGAGTTCGCTGGTCGGAGAGGGAGCGACCACGTGATCGATCCCGACGAGGAGGAACTGTTCGTCATCCTCCCGGACGAGTTCGCTCTGGATTCACCCCCGAGCGAGATCGCTCCCCGGCGATTCTCCCCCAGCTCGCCGTCGCGGGTCTCAGCGTCGCAGGTTTCAGTGGCGCGAGTTTCAGCGGGGGCTGTCCTGACGGTGCCAGCTGCGCCATCGCTGATCTCGCCGTCCCTGGAACTTCCGCCGCCGCCTCTCCCCGCAACTGTCCCGGCACCCCCGGCGGCCGTGCCCGTAAAAGGCTCCGGAACAGCATTCCCCCTGGTGCTCGGCGTCCTTGTGACCGCACTCCTTTTCGGAGTCCTCGCCTGGGGGTGGTCCTACTACGAGCTGCCCCTCGAAGCGCGCCCGACCCACCCGAAGCACGAGGCGCTGCGTTCCTCGGGCACGATCGGTCTCACCCTCGCGATCGCGGGGACGGCGCTGATGCTCCTGAATCTCAGCTATCTGTTGCGCAAGGCGTTCCTCTGGTTGCAACGCATGGGGTCCCTGCGCAGCTGGATGGCGTTCCATGTCCTCACCGGTCTCGCCGGCCCCGCCATGGTCCTGCTCCACACCGGATTCCTACCGACGAGCGCACTCGGCACGATGAGCTTCGCGTCGATGCTCGTCGTAGTGACCACCGGGGTGATCGGACGCTACATCTACTCTCGCGTCCCCCGGTCCCTCGCCGGCCGCGAGCTCGAACTGGAAGAAGTCCGTCGCCGTCTCGGAGAGGTGCACAGGCAACTCGCGGAGTTTGGCGTCGATGCCAGGCGCCTGGATGGGTCCGGGATCGCGCCGCCATCGCGCAGCATCGTCGCCGCGGTGGTGTCCATCGCCACCGGGGATCGCGGCCTCCGCCGACAGTGGCGGAAGTATCGACAGGTGGTCCGCTCCTCCCCGAGGATCTCTCCACACGCCCGGGAGGTGTTGCCCCTCCTGCGGCGCGTCTTCCGTGAGGGGCAATGGCTCAGTCGCTACCACGAGCTGCGGTCGCTGATGGGGACTTGGCGCTTCCTGCACCGTTGGCTCGCGATCGTCATGCTGATGCTCGCGGGATTCCACATCTACGTCGCGGTACGGTTCGGCGATCTGTGGGTGCTGTCATGAGTCGCATCCTCGCGCACCGCAACGCCCCGCTCCTCGTCGGAATCCTCGCGCTCCTGGCGATCGCTTCGGTGATCCTCGTACGCGCGCCACTCCCCGCGGGGCTCGCCTCTGGTCACGCCGCGATCGCTGAGCTCTCGCACTGGAACGGTTGCGTCCAGTGCCATACCGATAAGGGCCTCGACGCCGGTTGCCTCGCCTGCCACGACGTCATCCAGGCGCAGCTCGACGAGGGCAAGGGGTACCACGCCTACCTCGGAGAGACGACAGAGGTCGATCGTTGCTCCGAGTGCCACCTCGAACACTACGGCGCGAAGTTCGACGCTTCTGGCGAGTTCGCTTGGCGCGACCTCGACCGGGACGCATTCGACCATCCACACGTCGAATTCGGGCTCGAGGGTGCTCACAATGCTCTCGAGTGCGAAAGCTGCCACTCGCCGGAATTCGCGCCGGTGGTCCACACCGCCGACTTCCCGAAGATCCTGCGAGTCGGGACCTTCCTCGGCCTCGGCCAGGGGTGCAACGACTGCCACGAGGACATCCACGCGGGAGGACTCTCCCCGGAGTGCACCGAGTGCCACGATCAGGAGGTCTTCCGCCCGGCGTCGAAGTTCGACCACGACGAGCACTACGAGCTCGGTTGCGCGCACGATGAGGTCGCGTGCAACCTCTGCCACCTGATTCCCGCGGCCGACGCGATGGCGGAGGTTCTCTCGCTCCCGTTCGCGGAGGTGCGCGGCGGGGAGTGCCTCGAGTGCCACGAGACGCCGCATCGCGTCGCGTTCTCGGCGGACTGCTTCGACTGTCACCCGCAGGAGGCTTGCGCGTGGCGCGAGGGGCAGGAATCGATGACTCCGCAGCTGCATGCAGAGACCGGGTTCCCGATCGGTCGAGCCCACACGGACGTGGATTGCGACTCCTGTCACCCGCGGATCCTCGAGTACACCTCCCGATTCCCCGATCCGACCGCGCCTGGCTACCAACGGGAGTCGGATGCGTGTGAAGGGTGCCACGAGGACGAACACCACGGGCAGTTCGAAGGGCGATACGCGCGTTGCCGCGACTGCCACACCGAGCACGGGTTCAATCCCTGCGAGTTCACGATCTCCGACCACTCGGTGTGGCCGCTCGAAGGCGCGCACCTCGCGGTCGCCTGCGACCACTGCCACGTCGTCCCCCTCGGGCGAGAGGTGCGCCTCTATGTGGGGGTCGCGACCGAGTGTGGCAATTGCCATCGCGACCCTCACTTCGACCAATTCGCCGAGTCGGCGGGGGGGATGGACTGCGTGCGTTGCCACTCCTCGATGGAAACCTGGGTCGCACCCGGATTCGATCACGACCGCGATTCGCGATTCCCCCTCGATGGGGACCACCGCGATGTGAAGTGCGAGTCGTGTCACCTGACCAACGAACAGCCGGACGGTCGCAAGATCGTCCACTACCGACCCCTCGGTAGAGAGTGCGAGGACTGCCATGAGCGACCGGTACGCTGACCCCGGGAAGGGTGGCGGGAGTTCGCGGTGGGCCCAGTTCGCGGCGACCTGCATCACTGCGCTCGCGTTGCCTCTAGTCCTGACGAACTGTGAGGCCCTGCTCCCTCAACAGGCGTGGAACGGGGACTGGGGTCCTCTCGTACCGCACGAGAGCTTCCCCGGCGAGTGCTCGCTCTGCCACCAGACGGACGGCTGGGATCGGGTCAAGGATGACTTCACGTTCGACCACGCGGCCGAGACCGGGTTCGCCCTCGTCGGCTCGCACGAGGACGCGATGTGCCTTCGCTGCCACAACGACCGCGGCCCGGTCGAGGAATTCGCATCACGCGGCTGTGGTGGCTGTCACATCGACCCCCACCGCACTCAGCTCGGAGCGGACTGCGAGCAGTGCCACGACGAGATGAGCTGGTCCCCGAACGGGATCATCGAGCAGCACGCATCGACCGAGCTCCCGCTGATGGGGGGTCACTTGGCCGCGCCGTGCGAGGCGTGCCACCCCGGCTCCGACCACGGGGAGTTCCGCGGTACTCCGGCGCTGTGCGAGATCTGTCACGCCGGGGATGCGGCGCGCGCCTCCGCCCCGGATCACTTGTCATCCGGTCTGACGAGCGACTGCGGACGCTGCCACACTCCTTTCGGGTGGCAGGGCGCCGGGTTCGAGCACGACTTCTTCGCACTGGTCGGCGGACACGCCGGTCACGCATGCGAGCGGTGTCACGTCGGCGGGCAGTTCGCGGGGACGTCGAGCGCCTGCTTCTCCTGCCACAGCCAAGACTATGCAGCGGCGCCGGGGCACGCGAACTACAGCACGCAGTGCCAGGACTGCCACGACATCTACAGCTGGGGCAGTGCATCGATCGACCACAGCTTCTTCCCGCTCTCCGGCGGCCACGCGGTTCCCGGCTGCCAGGATTGCCACCTGCCCGGAACCTACTCGGGGCTCTCCCCGACCTGCATCAGTTGCCACCTGAGCGACTTCAATGGCGCTCCCGATCACGTCGCGTTGTCGTTCCCCCAGGACTGCGAACAGTGCCACTCGATCAACAACTGGAACGCGAATTTCTCGCACGACTTCCCCTTGTCGGGGCCGCACAACCGGGACTGCACCGACTGCCACATCTCGGGGACCACTTCTACCTTCAGTTGCTACGGAACGTGCCACAAGCACACCGTGAACAAGTGCGCGGACATTCACAGCGGGGTCTCCGGCTACTCGTACAGCTTCCCGGCGTGCGTGAATTGCCACCCGAACGGGCACTGATGCGACAGCCACCGCTCGCGATCGCGTCCGTCCTGGGCGCTCTGGTCATCTGGTGCGTTTCCGCCGCGCCGGCGGCGGAGTCGCAGGTGGGGGATGAAGCCTCCGACACCGGTACGGTGTTGTGTCTCGTGCAGAATGTCACCCCAGACGGGATCTACGCGAACGCGGGGCGGAGCAGCGGGCTGCGCGCCGGCGACGAGGGGGTCGTCCGGCAGGACGGCGTGGACATCGCGCGCATCGAAGTGGTGCGGGTCACCTTTGCATCCTCGATCCTCCGCATCCTGACGATCATCGGCGACGCCGCGCCACTCCCCGGCGACGTCGTCGAGATCACCCTGACGCGGCTGGATCCGTCCGGCGGCGGGGAATCCACCATTCGAGACGGCACCGAAGATCAGGACGGCTTCCGCCCGCTCCTCGCTCCCCCCCCTCGCCCGGGGAAACCGACCGAGCCCCGGAACCTGACCCACGGGCGGATCCGCCTCCGCACTACGCTTCAAATGGACGATGACAGCGACCTCGACTACACCCGCACCCAACTCGGATCGAGCGGCGCCCTCGAGCGAATCGATGGAACGCCGTGGACCCTCCTGTGGTCGGGTGACTTCGACTATCTCGACGGCGACTCGCTGGCGGCCGATGACGACGGACTCGAACTCGACTGGCGGGAGCTCGTGCTCGAGCGCCCGCTCCTGGACGGGAGCATGCTCTCACTCGGACGATCGATCCCGCGATCGCTCCCGGCGGTTGGCTACTTCGACGGGGCGCGGCTCGACCGCGTCCTCGATCCCACTCTGCGCATCGGAGCGATGGTGGGGCTGAAACCCGACCGAGGGGACCTCGCGCCTTCCTTGAAGGAGCCGGTCGTGGTCGGCTACGGAACGTTCGTCACGCCGGACCAACTCGTGCTCTCCTACTACGGCTCGCTAGGGATGCTCTTCTCGCTCTACGAGGGGACCCCGGATCGACTCGCCTTCTTGGTCGATCATCGCGCCCGCTACAAACAGGCGACATTGTTCCAGACCGCGGAAATCGACTTCGACATCGGCGGGGCAGTGGAGCGGACGGGAACGCACGTCACCCGGTTCAACACCTCGCTCGACCTTCCGGTGTCGCCGGCGACGACACTCAGAACATCCGTGGACCACTTCGAACGGCCGGACACCGCCGCGGAGCGCGACTTCCTCCCCGACATCGACGCGGACCTGCTCTTCAATTCGGGGTCGTGGCGCTACGCACTCGGCGCGAGCCATCGGTTCGGCCGGCGGGCTCGGCTCGATGGTGAGGTCGCGAGGCTCACCGGGTCGGCCGTCGACGACGACCTGCGCTGGCGACTCCGAGGTACCTGGATCGGACTCCCCGGTTCCGAGCGCGCACAGCTGACGCTCTCCCTCTTCAACCTCATCAGTCAGGACGCGGACGGGGTGGGGGCACGCGTCACCGGTTTCGTCCCGCTCTTCGATGGTCGAGTTCGGTTCCGACCTGCCATCGGCGTCCGAGTCGGCGAGGAGCAGCCGACCCAGGACAAGTTCGAGTTCACCGACTACTCGATCGCTCTCGATGGGAGGATCGCTCGCAGCTGGGACTGGAACGTCTCGTTCACGCAGAGCCTCGGCGAAGGAACGCGCTCGAGTGCCCTGTTCGCCGCCCTGACCTGGCGTTGGTGAGCGAAGAGAGCAGCTCCCTCCCCTCTGGACAACTGGGTCCCGAATGCGGTGGCCCTGCCCGCGCCGTTCGCTAGAATGGGAATGGTCGGTACGGCCCGCGCCACCAGCTTCCGGATCGAACCCCCTTCCGGATCGACGCTGACCTGGGCTCCGGAAGGACCCCCCGCATGACGCACCTCTACACCCGGGGCTGCGAGTACGCCCTCCGGGCTCTTCAAGTGATGGCGGAGGAGCCGAATCGCGCTGCCACCGTGGTGGAGCTCTGCGAGCGCGCCGCGATTCCAGAGCATTTCACCCGCAAGATGCTGCAGCCGCTGGTCCGCGCGGAGATCTTGAAGTCGACCAGGGGACCGGGCGGTGGTTTTGCCTTCAGCCGCCCCCCGAACGAGATCACGCTGATGGACGTGGTGAACGCGATCGAGTCCGGCCCTCGGATCGATCGCTGCATCCTCGGTTACAAGCAGTGCGACGACGCCGATCCGTGCCCGCTCCACTACGTCTGGGCCCCGATCAAGCTGCAGGCCCTCGCCATGCTCAACAACCGCACGATCGCGGACCTGGCGATCGAGGGAACGCCGAGAATGGCAACGGGGGGACCGGAATAGCCTCGCCTCCTCCCCGGCGCTCCTCCCCTACTCGGCATCCCCCCAGATCCGGACTTCGTGCCGACCGTTCGCATCGGCGGCCGCGCGATACATCCCTTCGGTCGTGAAGACCCAGACGGCGCGGCCCTTCGAGTCCATCGCGATGACCCCGCCATCATCCGGCGCGAGGTCTCCTTCGATCACCGCCCTCGCCGCCGTGAGGACATCCTCCCCGCCGTAGGCCATCCGCGCCGAGATGCTCCGAGCGACACCGAAGCGGATGAACTCCTCGCCGGTGCCGGTCGCACTCACTGCACAGCTGCGGTCGTCGGCGTAGGTGCCCGCGCCGATGATCGGAGAGTCCCCCACTCGCCCGAAGCGCTTGTCGGTCAGCCCGCCGGTGGAAGTACCGGCGGCGAGGTGTCCCTCGCGGTCGAGAGCGACCACGCCGACGGTTCCGAACTTCTCGGGAGGGGATCGGTCGCCCGGCGCGACGCCGGTCTCGCGGCGCCGCCGCTCCCACTGCTCCCGCCTCAGATCGGTGTCGAACCAGGAATTCTCGACACGCTCGACCCCCTGCGTGTCGGCGAACTTCTCCGCGCCATCCCCGACGAGGAGCACGTGCCGCGTCTCCTCCATCACTTTCCGGGCGAGGGTGATCGGATGCTTGACCGTGCGCACCGCGGCGACCGCTCCGCACGACAGATCGCTCCCCGACATGATCGAGGCGTCGAGCTCGTGCCCCCCTTCCGCGTGGAACACCGCCCCCCGTCCCGAATTGAAGAGAGGGTCGTCCTCGAGGGTCCGAATCACCGCCTCGACCACATCGAGGCTCGACGCGCCCCGGGCGAGCATCTCCGAACCGAGCTCGAGAGCCGCGGCGAGGGAGCGGCGGTAGGCACCCGATTGTTCGGCGGGGGTGTCGCGAGGGATCGTCCCGGCGCCTCCGTGGATGACGATCGACCACTCCGCCCGGGGAGTATTCCCTCCGGAGGGGACGATCGCGCAAGAGGCGAGCAACGGGAGGAGCAACAGAGCACGCATCGCGGATCCTCTCTCAACAGTGCCAGCGCTAGGTCGCGTCGATGCCGCGTCGCACCAGGTCCTGGAGCCGCACCACCCCTCTCGGGGCGCTCCCATCGCCGCAGACGACCAGCATGGTGATCTCTTGTTCCTTCATCACACGGAGAGCATCGACCGCGAGCGTCTCCTCCTCGACCACCGAGCGCTCGACCGGCGTCTCTCCGGCGCCGCGACGACTCTTCTCGAGGGCTTCCCCCGCCGAGAGGTCAGGAGTGCTGGCCCCGCGGACCATCAGTCGACGCAGGTCCCCATCGGTGAACACTCCGCAGTACCGTCCCTCCTCGTCGACGATACACGCCATGCCGAGACCCTTGCCGGTCATCTCGAGGATGAGCTCGGAGAAGCTCGCGGAGACGGCCACCACCGGCAGCCCCTCCCCCGAGTGCATCAGATCCCGGCAGCGCAGCAGCAGTCGTCGTCCGAGATTCCCCTCCGGGTGATAGCTGGCGAATTCTTCGACGGTGAATCCGCGTCGCTCGAGAAGGCACATGGCGAGGGCGTCAGCGAGCGATAGTTGCAGCACCGCACTCGTCGTCGGTGCGAGCGAGAGCGGGCCCGCTTCCTCGAGCGCGGGAATCAGGAGCACGATGTCCGAGAGCTCCCCGATCGGAGATCCGGCGTCTTCGCAGATCGAGATGACCCCCCGGCCGAGTCTCTTGAAGTGTCCGACGAAGCGGACCAGCTCCTCGGTCCGACCGCTCTTCGAGAGGGTGAGGAGGAGGTCGGTCTCGCGGACGATCCCCAGATCGCCGTGCAGAGCATCGGTCGGGTGGAGGAAGCTCGCGGGGGTCCCCGTGCTCGCGAGGGTGCCCGCGACCTTCTGGGCGATCGAACCGGATTTCCCGACCCCCGAGACGATCAAGCGCCCCTCGAGCTCGACGAGCCAGTCGACGGCGCGGAGGAAGGACTCATCGAGGGAGGCGGCCAGTGCATCGAGCGCACGAGCCTCCTGGCTGATGACATCCCGGGCGAGTTGGATCCGATCCACGGCGCCCTCCTTCCTCGGCATTAACCCCGGGATCGCCCCGAGCCTCAAGCCAGGGGCACCAAATGCCGAGATGGGAAGATGTGGAGAACCGACCGGAGGGAGCCCCGTGGGCGTGACGGAACCAACCGATGTGAGCGACTCGAACCGACCGGTTGAGCCAAAAGAGCGGTTCACGGTCCCCGAGCTCCCCGCTCCGGCGTCCCCCTCTCCCGTGCCCCCTGCGGGCCTCCCGCTCGCTCCAAGCCCGGTGACCGCCGACCCGGGAGCGGGCCAAACCACCCTGGTCACCCCCTGGTATGACCCACGGCCCTTCATCCTCCGGAACGCGACGACGATTCTGCGGCTCCTCGCGGTGATCGCCGCGATCGCGCTCCTGCTGCTCCTCTGGCAAGAGGTCGCGGAAGGTTCCGACACTGCGGACCGTCGCCCTCCCGCCCCTCCACCGCCAGCTCCGGTCTTCGACGAAGAGAAGTTCGCTCACTTCCTCGAGGAGGAGCAAGCGAGTGGGACTGCGGGGTCGGCGAGCCTGGGCCCGGTGACCGGTGAAAGCGCACCGCAGAGTGCCACACCTGCCGTCACCCCCCCCCGGGGAGTCGATGGAGAGTCCGCGGAGTCGACTCCCGCGGAGCCCCTCTCGTCGATCCCCACTCCGGAACTCGCCTGGCACGACGGCTTCTCCCTCGCACTCTCCCTCGAGGTGGAATTCGCCGAGACCGAACCCTCCGACGGCTTCCAGCTTCGTTCCGAATTGCACGGTTGGTTGCTCGAGTTCACGCGCCTCGCGGGGCCCGGCGACAATCCGCTCGAGCGGATGAACGCGCTCTCCGAGCTGATGACTCGAGGGCTGCGGCTGACGGTCTCAGACGATCACTCGCTCGAGACTCTGCTCCCCGCCCGGATCCTCGAAGGGAGGCGCGCTTCATCGCTCGGCTGGTGCGTCATCGCCCTCGCCTTCGCCGATCGGATCCGCGACCTCGAACTCGAACCGGTGCTCTGTGCCGGTGAGATCGCCCTGAGATACCAGAACGGCGCCCACCGCTACGTTCTCTCTCCCGCCGCTCCCGACCGGGTCCTGACCGATCGCGAGTTTGCACGGCTGGTCGGAGGCGGGGCAGGGGGAGCGTCCGATGGCCTCCAGAACCCAGTGCCGGAGGTCCTCGCTCTGACCCGGCCCGAGTTCTGGGGGCGCGTGCTCACCCTCGGTGGGATCGACCGGATCGCGGCGGGCGCGTGGCCCCGCGGAATGGAACTCCTCCACCGGGGGCTCGACCTCGATCCGAGACAGCCCGCCGCGCGGGTCGCCCTCGCGCGCGCCCACCTGGAGCGAGGAGAGCGCGCCCGCGCCCTCGAGTGCCTCTCGCTCGCGACCGAGCTCGATCCGAACGATCGGGCCGCCCGCCGAGCGCGGGTGGACCTGCTCCTCGAGCTCGGGGAATTCGGGGCGGCCGCCGACGACCTCGCCCTGCTGGCCTCGGGCACCGCGCTCCCGGAAGACATCATCCGCTATTCGAAGTGGTGGCTCGAGCGGGGCGAGTTCCGCCGCGCCCACGAGACCCTCGGTCCGCTCCTCGAGCGGAAACTCGACGAAGAGATCGCCCGATCGGTGCGAGCCATCGCCTCCGAGATCGAGGCCGCCCCCTGGGTCGCCCTCCTTCGCTCCAGAGGGGACGATCGTGCCCGACTGCACGCCGTCCGCCGGCTGATCACCCACCCCGGCCCACAGTCGGAGGAGGCTCTCATCGGGGTCCTCAACGACCGGAACGGGCGTCTCTCGAGCACCGCGCTGGCGACCCTTCGGGAGATGACTGGGGTCGTGGGCATTCCGCGAGATCCCGAGCGTTGGCGGCAAGCGCTGGCCGGGAGACGCCGACACCCCTAGCCCTAGGAGGCTCGGCCCAAGGGCCCGCGTTTCTCGCCGGATCCTCCGATGTCGAGCGTTTCTTCACCCCGATCGCGGTTGCCCCCCCCTCCTCTCGTCGATACCATCCCGACTGGGCTGTCATTCGTAATGGAATCGATCGATTCGAAGGGCCAACCTTCGACGGAACCATGCGTCGCCCCGGCGCCGCGTGCCCGGTCGCCTCGTTTCCACGGAGGGACCCGCAGGGATGCGGGGCAGACACCGGTCTCATCCCGACCGGTCAAGGAAGGACCCGACCCTTGCCGAAGACGATCCCGCTCATCGCGTGCACCTGTCTGATCGCGATGCTTCCCGGCACACTCGGAGCACAGAGTCTCACCCCGCAGCAGGCTCTCGACCCCACGGTTCTCGCTCCGCTCTTCGAGGTTTCGGATCTCACCGTCCAGTCACTCCATTTCGTCTCGGTCGGAGGACCGAGCTCGGCGGAGATCGTCGTCGAGATCGATGTCGAGGGTGAGACGTGGACCCTCGCACTCGAGCCGTACAGTCTGCGCTCGGACCTCTTTCGGGTACTCGTCGATGACGGCTCGGGGACCCTCCTCCCCTACCCGGAGCCACCGGTACTCACGCGCAAGGGGAGCGTCCTCGAGATCCCCGGCTCACGGGTCCGCGGGAGTTTCGACGGCCAGCACTTGCATGCGATGATCTTCACCGACCAGGGGACCTGGGTCGTGCAGCCGGTCGACGACGTCGGCCTCGGTGGCGCCGAGTCGGCGCACGTGGTGTTCGCCGCAGAGGACTCGATCCCCGGACCGTACACCTGTGGCAATATCGATCCCCACAATCCGGGGAGCGGAACCGGCGGGCCGATCCCGTTCGGGCCGACGCTGTTCCTCACCGAGATCGGGATCGATGCCGACTTCGAGTTCTTCACCCTGAACAGCTCGAACGTCGGAGTGACCGTGAACGATGTCGAGCTGGTGATGAACGCAGTCGAGGGGGTGTACGACAACTCCCCGATCCTGATCGTCTACGAGCTGACGACGATCGTGGTCCGCACCACCAGTGCGGACCCCTACGGCACGCAGAGCGCTCCGGGTTCCCTCCTCAACCTGTTCGCGAGCGTCTGGTCGACCCCACCCGAGAACGCGATCCACCGCGACGTCGCGCACCTCTTCACCGGAGTGAACCTCGACGGCTCGATCATCGGGATCGCTCAACTCGCAGATATCTGCACGACCAACTCGTACGGGCTGTCCCAATCGCGCTACACGACCAACTTCAACAGCCGGGTCGCGCTCACCGCGCACGAGCTCGGGCACAACTGGGGCGCGGCCCACTGCGACGGCTCGGCGGAGTGTCGGATCATGTGTTCGGGGCTCGGGGGGTGCAACGGCCTCAGCCCGCTGACCTTCGCCTCCGGACCGACCAACCAGATCGTCAGCTACCGCAATTCGCGACCCTGCCTCGGAGTCCGCCCCGCCGCGGTCCCCCTCCCCTTCGAGGAGCAGTTCACGACGTCGGTCCTCGACACCACCCGGTGGCTCCACAACAACGGGGGAGCGATCTCGAGCGCGGGACTCAGCGAGCCGAGTGCGCCGTTCTCCTTCGTGCTCGACGCGACCGGCGCGGGGATCTACGAGGACGATGAACTCCGCAGCAACCGCATCCTCCTCGGCGGAACGAGCGATCCGAACCTCTCCCTGTTCGTCCACCAGCAAGGGGTCGATGCGGGGGAGCAACTCGTCATCGAGTACCTGAACTCCTCCCTCGACTGGCTCCTGCTCGATGCGATCGGCTCGACCGAAGTCACCTCGTCCGACTTCACCCAGTTCACCTACGATCTGCCGCCGAACGCGCGCCACAACAATTTCCGGGTGCGGTTCCGAGCCGAGGTCGACTCGGCAGTGGACGACTGGTTCATCGACAACATCACGGTCTCGGAAGGCCCCCCTCCGACTCTCGATCCGCCGACGATCCTCGGGGTCATCCCCTCGAACGGGCCGAGCGCCGGTGGGACCTTGATCAGCGTGATCGGGACCGACTTCAACCCGGACATCGTGATCCTGGTCGGCGGGCAGCTCCTCGTCGGCCTCGTCTATGTCGATTCGACCGAGGTTCAGGGCCTCACCCCCGGGAGTCCGACCCCCGGCGGAACGTCGGTCATCGCGAACCAGGGCTCGGGGAGCGATGTCCTCGATCCGGGCTTCACCTACAACCAGGAAGACCTGATCCACGGCAACGGGAGCGGCGCGCCCGGCGGAACGGCCACCGTGTCGATCCTCGCCGATCACGAAACCGTGCTCGCGGCCTACTCGGTCGCGGTGGACTTCGACGCCACGGAAGTGGAGATCGCCGAAGTCACCGATCTCGGGAGCGATGCAGCGGGCGCGCAGTTCTTCACGCAGCTCTACGACAACTCGACCACGGGATCCGGGGGTTGGTGGACGCTCGGCGTCGTTCTCGACTTCAACGGAATCATCACGCTCCCGCCCCAATCGGGCACCGTGCTCGCGCTCGCGACCTACGACATCCCGGCGGGCGCTTCCCTCGGGAGCGTGATCGACCTCACTCCGGTGACCGGGGTCGGGGCTCCTCCGACCGAAAATCTGTTCGTGAACCCAGCGGGGGCCGCCGTGACCCCGACCCTCTTCGCGGGGATGATCACCGTCAGCGGGGTCAATTTCATCCGAGGGGACGCGAACCGCGACTCCCTGGTGAACATCGGCGACGCGGTCGCGACCCTCGACTGGCTGTTCAATTCGGGACCCGGACTCTGCATGGACTCCCTCGATGCGAACGATGACGGCAGCATCAACATCGCGGACGCGGTGAAGCTGCTCGATTACCTCTTCGTGATGGGTTCGGAGCCACCGGCTCCTTTCCCGAACGCGGGGACCGACCCGACCGCCGACCCCCTCGACTGCGCGGAGTGACACCATGAAGAGACTCGTGAGGAGCGCCATTCTGCTACCACTCGTGGGGGTGGGGATCGCCTTCGCGGCGCAAGTTCCTCTCTCCCTCGATCATGTCTGCCGTGAGGCGGAGAGGATCGTGGTCGGGGAAGTGACCCAGGCCGTCGCCGTCAACGACGAGTGGCCCGGACTCGGCGAGATCACCTACACCGACGTCACGATCCGGATCGAAGAGCGCTACAAGGGCCCCGCGGACGCGGAGACCCTGACCGTGCGCGTCCCGGGCGGGACCGATCCCGAGACCGGCCTGACGCTGAGCGTGTCGGGGACGCCGAGTTTCCGGATCGGCGAGAGGGTGCTCGTCTTCGCGAAGAACCAGTTCGGTAAACCGTGGGTCTACGGCTGGTCGCAAGGGAAGTACGAGATCGTGGTGAAGCGCGTGGTCGGGCAGACCGGGGGCCCCATCGGCGAGGATATTCTGCTGTTCGCGCTGAAATCGAAGATCGAGTCGATTCTCCTCAGACAAGCTGCGGAGCCGACAAAGGAGCCGCGGTGAGCCCTCGTCGAACCTCCGTCACGTCCGGGTTGGTGCTGGTCGCGATCTTCGCGGGGGTGGCGTCGCTCCACGCGTACGTCCTCCTCGGCCCGGTCTGGCCGACCGGTGCGACGACGTTTCGAGTGAACCCGAACTTTCCGGTGAACCCCGGCGGGACCACTCTTCAGCAGATCGCTGCGGTCCGCTGCGCAGCGAGCGCTTGGCGGCAGCAAGGCCAGGCGAACATCAACGTCAACTATCTCGGAACGACCGCGTCCACCTCGCTCAACCCCGCCGACTTGAACAACATCGTCTTCTGGAGTTCGACGAACCCCGGGGGTGGCGTCCTCGCGACGACCTTCTCCGTCTCCGCCGGCCCCAACTTCGTCGGCTGGGACATGGTGTTCTTCTCGAACAACGCCGGGGGCCCGATCAGCTGGAACGGGGTCGGTGATCCCTCGCCGTCACAATTCGACATCATCGGGACTGGCACCCACGAGTTCGGTCATGTGATCGGTCTCGACCACTCCCCCATCGCCGCGGCGACGATGTTCGCCTTCGGCGGCCCCGGGGAGCCGGGGTGTCGCACGCTGCACGCCGACGACATCGCCGGGACGCAGTTCCTCTACGGGTTCAACCCGACGATCAACGACGAACCCCTGATCAACGATGTCGACCCTCCCGAAGGTCCGGTCGGGGGTGGGAACGCGGTGACGCTCACCGGCGAGAACTTCACCTGGGAGACGAACACGCTCCTTCGGATCGACGGCGTGATTCTCTCGTCGGCGTTCTGGAACCTGGACAACTGCGGCACGATTCAGATCACGAGCATGCCCGCGCACGCTGCGGGGTTCGTCTCGATCTCGGTCGACAACGAGCTCGGTTCCGTCATCTTGAACGATGCGTATCTCTACGGTGGGTTGCCGCCGATCGTGAGCCAGGTCTCACCCTCGGCGGGCACGGTCGGAGGAGGGAACCAAGTCTCCATCTTCGGCCAGAACCTGGCGCCCAGCGCGACGGTGATCTTCGGGACTCAGTTCGCGACCGGCGTGACGCAGGTCAGCTCCACCGAACTCCTCGTCACCGTTCCCGCCGGACCGGGTTCGAATATCGAGGTCGACGTGATCGTGACCCAGGCCTCGGGCACCGACACGCTGACGAATGGGTACCTGTACACGAACACTGCGCTCCGGATCGAGAGTCTGAACGCCCCGATCGGGGGGACCGTGCTCTCGAGAGGGATCGCCACCTCCGACGTCGAACTCGCCGCGTTCTCGTGTGCCGTCGACTTCGAGGGGACCTTCGCGAACGTCGTCGGCGTGACCCTCGACGGGACCTTGTCCTTCGGTGCGGACTTCTTCCAATCCGATTGGTCCAACTCGGTGATCCCCGGCGAGAACTGGTGGCTCTGCGGGGTGATCATGAGCGTCGGAGGGGTCAATCCTCCGATCCCGGCCGGGGTCGAGTTCCCCATCGTCGCGGTCGAGTACGAAATCGAACCGTTCACGCCTCCCGGGACCTTCATCACGCTCGACCTGGTCGACGGTGCAGGCTCCCCCCCGACCGCGCTGGTGTTCGTCCCACCCTCGGGCACCGCCATCGCTCCGACCGCCATCGATGGAGTCTTGATCGCGATCGACGGCGGGTTCGTCCGCGGCGACGGCAACCAGGACGGCACGGTCGACGTCGCGGACCCGGTGTACTCGCTCGCGTTCCTCTTCTCGATGGGTCCGGGATTGTGCCCCGACTCGATGGACGGGAACGACGACGGTGCGATCGACATCGCCGATCCAGTCTACTTGCTCGCGTTCCTCTTCTCGAACGGACCACCGCCGCCACCCCCGTTCCCGAACGAGGGGGGAGATCCGACGCCGGATGCGCTGGGCTGCAGTTAGGGGCGGAGCTACTCCAGCGCGTCCTTGATCCGTGAGAGGAACGAGCCGATCTCTTCGGCGTCCGCCGGGGGCGAGTCTTCCTCGCGGACTTGCCTGCGCACCAGGACACCGTCCGGGATCTCCGCCGCGAATCGACTCTCGAAGGTCTCGTGTTCCTTCCCGAACCGGCGGCGGCGGGCGGCCCGGGTCAGAGTCAAGTGGTCGCGGGCGCGAGTGATCGCGACGTAGAAGAGACGCCGTTCCTCTTCGAGCGGCGCATCCCCTCCCTCGGCGATCGAGCGGCGATGCGGGATGAGATCCTCCTCGATCCCGACGAGGTGCACACTCGCGAACTCGAGCCCTTTCGCCCCGTGGAAGGTCAGCAGGGTCAGCACATCTCCTGCTCGCTCTTCCTCATCGCGCGAGCCGTCGAGGGCGAGGCCGGTGATGAACGCGTCGAGTTTTCCGTGGCCATGACGCTCCTCGTGACGGCCGAGCGAGTCGAGGAGCATCTCGATCCCCCGACGCCGGTGTTCGAGCTCGTGGACGCTCCCCCCCGCGAACTCACGCAGCGCGAAGTCGTAGCCGACCTCCTCGAGGAGCCGACGCGCCGCCGACGTCGCTCCCCCCGGCAATCGGGCGCGCCCCGCTTCGAGGGCGCGGAGCAGAGCGGAGGCGCCATCTCGGGCGGGAGCGGAGATCCCCCCCACCTCGTCGAGACGGGCGAGCCCCGCCAGGAGCGGAACATCGCCTGAGCGACACCACTCGTCGAGACGACCTCGGCTCCCATCCCCCCACCCTCGGCGCGGCGTGTTCAAGATCCGGAGAACCGCGATGTCGTCCTCGGGGTGCACGAGCAAGCGGAGATACGCGAGCGCGTCGCGCACCTCGCGGCGATCGAAGAAACTCCGCCCACCGATGATCGTGTACGGGATCTCGAAGAACCGCAGCTTCTCCTCGAACGGACGCGCCTGGATCGCCGACCGGAGAAGGATCGCCTGTTCGGCGTACGGCACCCCTCGGTGCTTGGCGGAGCGAATCCTCGAGACCACTTCGGAAGCTTCGGCGACCTCGTCCTCGAGGGTCAGGAAGGGGATCGCAACCCCCGCACCGCGTTCGGCGCGGAGCCGCTTGGGGTGACGCCGAGGATTCTGAGAGATCACCGCGTTCGCCGCCTCGAGGATCGTCCCGACCGACCGGTAGTTCCGTTCGAGGGTGATCACCCGGGCCCGGGGGAAATCACGGCGGAAGGAGAGGATCTTCTCGATCTCCGCCCCGCGAAACGCGTAGATCGACTGGTCATCGTCGCCGACGACAGAGAGATTCTCGCGCTCCCCGGCGAGCAGACGCGCGAAACGGTACTGGACGGTGTTGGAGTCCTGGTACTCATCGACGAGCACGTGTTCGAAGCGGCGGCTCCAGATCTGCGCAGCTTCGGGATCCTCCTCGAGGAGTTGAACCGGCCGCAGGATGAGGTCATCGAAGTCGACCGCGTTCAGCCCCGAGAGCCGCTCCTGGTACCTGTGGTAGGTCCGGGCCGCGATCTGTTCCGCCTCGTCCTCGGCCCACTCCTCCGCCCGGGACGGAACGATGAACCGAGACTTCCAGCGCGAGATCGCTCGGCGGATTTCGTCGAGGCGCGTCTCGACGAGCCCCACCCCTCCCAGTTCTCTGAGCACCTCGGTGATCAACGCACGCGAGTCCGCGTCGTCGTAGATCGGGAACCGCGCCCGGAATCCGATGCGCCGGTGCTCCTCGCGGAGGATCGAGAGCCCGAGGGAGTGGAAGGTCGAGAGGTGGGGGGCCGGATCGAGATCGGGGTACATCCGCTCGAGACGCTCTCGCATCTCTCGGGCGGCGCGATTCGTGAATGTGATCCCGAGGATCCGCTCCGCAGCAACCCCCTGGGTCATCAGGTGCGCGATCCGATAGGTGATCACCCGCGTCTTGCCGGTCCCGGCCCCGGCGAGCACCAGGAGGGGGCCTTCGCCGGCGGTCACGGCTGCGAGCTGCTCCGGGTTCAGAGGACTCAGATCCAGGCGCATGCCCGGTCGCCGATGAGGGCCGATCTGCGGCGCCGGAGGGTCGGGCCCTATCCTCGCCGACCCGAGGGGATCACCTCCGGTCTGGAACGACCCTGCGCCCTGCATCCGGACCCTCCTCGGCAACCTCGACGTGGATTCAAATACGTGGAACTGCGACCACCGGGTGAGGGGCTGGATCCTAGCGAGCCGCGGAGTGAGCAGGAAGGCCCGACCCCCAGAGCTCATGTAGCAGTGGACAGCGCGGGGGGACTCGCTGAAACTCAGCAGCGAAAATGGGCGAAACTCACCCGGAGGAGGTTCGGATGCGGCGACGGGAGTTCTTGATGGGCGGTCTCGCGGGGGTCGGAGTGTTCGCCGGCCTACCCGGCGCATTCGCTGTGCCTCGGTCGGACGGGGGAGGCGGAAGCAGCGGTCCGCCGATCGAACCGATCGTGGTCTCGACCTGGCGACACGGCCTCGCGGCGAACCACGCGGCCGCGCAGATCCTTCAGGTCGGTGGGACCGCCGTGACTGCGGTCGTGCGCGGGGTGATGATCACCGAGGCCGATCCAGAGGTGACGAGTGTCGGGTACGGTGGATATCCGAACCGCGACGGCGTGATGGAGCTCGACGCCGCGGTGATGAACGGCGACTCCCTCGAGGCGGGCTCGGTCGCGGGGCTTCAGGGGATCCTCCACGCGGTCGCGGTCGCGCGGAAGGTGATGGAGGCGACCCCGCACGTGATGCTCGTCGGCGAGGGAGCACGGGCGTTCGCGCTCTCGAACGGGTTCGAGGAGCAGAACCTGCTGACCGAGCAGGCCAAGAAAGCGTGGGAGGACTGGAAATCTGGGAAGAAATCCGCCCCCGCCGGCGGTGGCGCGGACGAAGAGAGCCACGACACGATAGGCATGATCGCGATCGACCGCGGGGGGAGCATGGCCGCGAGCTGCACCACGAGTGGGGCCGCGTGGAAACTCCCCGGACGCGTCGGGGACTCGCCGATCGTCGGCCACGGGCTGTACTGCGAGAGCGAGGTCGGGGGGGTCGTCGCCACGGGGCTCGGGGAAGAGGTCAGCAAGATCTGCGGAGCCTTCGCCGTGATCGAACGGATGCGTCAAGGGGTCGATCCGGACACCGCGATCCGTGAGATCCTGATGCGCGCGATCGGTCGGAGCGAGAAGAACAAGAAGACGCTCATCGCGATGGTCGCGCTCCGGCGCGACGGGACGATCGGGACCGGTTCGATCGTGCCGGGGTTCCAGGTGGCGATCTCCCATGGCACGAAGCATGAACTCATCGACGTGGAGCCCCTGTTCCCCGCGAAGACGAAGGAGAAGAAGTAGTGCCGAGTCTCCGAACTGTGGTGATATTCCTCGGGCACGGGTTGCTCAGCCCACTCCTCGTTCTCTCGCCCTCGTCCCCCCTCTGGGCTGCGGATCCACCTGCGGTCGAGTTCCAGAACGGCATGGTGGTCGCGGCGGAGCCGCTCGCCGCGGCGGCCGGGGTGTGGGCACTCCAGGAGGGAGGGAACGCGATCGACGCCGCGGTGGCGACCGGATTCGCCCTCGCGGTGACCTACCCAGTGGCGGGCAATCTCGGCGGCGGTGGATTCCTCGTCGCTCAGATCCGGGACGCCGGCGGGGAGATTCGGCGGATCGCGCTCGACTTCCGAGAGACCGCTCCTGCCACGGCGACCGCGGATCTGTACGTTCGGGCCGGAGTGGAAGGGCGCGAAGATGCTTCGACCCTCGGCGCGCTCGCGGCGGGGGTCCCCGGTTCCGTCGCCGGCCTTCTCACCGCACTCGATCGCTACGGGACGATGCCGCGGGACGTAGTGCTCGCCCCCGCGATCGCGCTCGCCGAAAAGGGCTTCCCGATGACCCGTCGCACTGCCCAGTTCCTCGCCTCGTCGGGGACTCGCTCGCAGATGCAGAGGTTCGAATCCACCCGGAGCATCTTCTACCCCGAAGGGAAGCCGCCCGCCGAAGGGGTCGTGTTCCGTCAACCCGATCTCGCGCGAACCCTGAGCGACATCGCCGAGCAAGGTGCGGACGCGTTCTACCGCGGAGAGGTCGCGGCGATGATCGTCGCGACCATGAAGCAGCAGAAGGGGATCATCACCCTCGAAGATCTCGCGCGGTATCGAGCGGTCGAACGGACACCGCTCCTCTTCCCCTTCGCCGGACACACCGTGATCACCATGCCCCCGCCGAGCTCGGGGGGGGTCTGCCTGCAGCAGATGCTCTCCATGGTCGAGAGATTCCCCCTCGGGGAGTTCGGCCACAACTCATCGGCACACCTGCACATCATCGCGGAAGCGATGCGGCGATCGTTCGCGGACCGCAATCGTTTCCTCGGCGACCCCGACCACGTCACGCTCCCGCTCGACCGACTGCTCGATCGCGGCTATCTCGCGCAGCGCTCGGCTTCGATCGACCTCGACCATGCCACCGCGAGTGCCGAGCTCGATGCTCCGGCGGGGTCGACCGAGAGAGAAGAGACGACGCACTATTCGGTCATCGATGCGCTCGGGAACGCGGTGGCGGTCACGACCACCCTGAACGGAGCGTTCGGGAGCAAGCTCGTCGTCGCCGGGGCCGGATTCCTCTTGAACAACGAGATGGATGACTTCACCTCGGAGCCGGGAAGGCCGAACCTCTACGGACTCGTGCAGGGGGAGGCCAACGCCATCGCTCCGGGCAAACGTCCCCTCTCTTCGATGACCCCGACGATCCTGGTCGGGCCGGACGATGCGGTGCGGGCGGTCCTCGGGACCCCCGGAGGGCCGACGATCATCACGAACGTCCTGCAGGTGATCCTCGACCTCGTCGTCTTCGGCCTCTCCCCCCAAGCCGCGGTGAACGCCCCCAAGATCCACCACCAGCATCTGCCCGACCGCCTGGAGGTCGAGCGAGAGATTCCAACGGATGTCCGCGCGGGGCTCGCAGCGCGGGGTCATCGGGTGGTCGAGCGCAGCTGGATCGGCGACGTTCAGCTGATCTTCGTCGACCCGGAGACGAACACTCGCCTCGGGGCGAGCGACCCTCGCGGGGGCGGTGAAGCGGTCGGCTATTGAGTTCCGAGCGAGTTCGGTGCGACAGTTCTGACTGGATGAAATTACTGATTCATTAACAAACGCATAGTCAAACTTCCCCTCGGGCGCTAACATTCGGAAGCTCGAAAGAGGGGAACCTATCACACGGAAGAGATCGGACGCGGTTCTGAGACGGGGCGACAGCCGCTGACTCCCGGGGCACGAAGCCCCGCAAGGAACTGTGTCGTGACCCTTCCACCGACACCCGGGCCATCCCCCGGGATCTCGCGGTGGGAGTGCTCGTCCCCCTGAAAACCAGGATGACCGAGTCGGCGGCGGCAGCCCGCCCCGGCCGGCGATTCCCCGTGTCTCGTACACGTTGTCGCTACCGGTTTGCTCGTAGTGCCCCACGAGGGGCCCGATCCCGAAGGAGGGAAGTTGTCCACGAACCGCACTGCGCGCACGCTCGTCGTCGCCGCGGCCCTCTTCATGTCTCCGTTCTTGCTCCCGGAACCTGCGTCGGCGCAGACCCAGTCTCTCGCGATCGGGAGCGACCTCACCCCAGGGCTCTCCCCGCGCACTCTCCCCGTGACGATGACGAACACCGCGCCGGTCGAGGGATTCGTCCTCGCGGTCATGATCGACCCGACCCTCGTCGCGATCGATGACGTCTCCGTCGTCGGATCGATCACCGAGTCGGTCGGTGCGGAGCTGGTCGTCCCCGAGATCCTCGCCGGTCAGGGATTCACCCTCGGAGTGGTCCTCGATGCCACGGTTCCGTTCAACGCTCAGACAATTCCGATCGGGACCGGCCAAGAGATCGCGAAGTTCACCGCGCGGCCGATCGTGATCGTCGGCGTCCCGACCGACGCGATCTTCGACTTCGTTGACGGGGTCCTCAACAACCCGCCACTCGACAACGTGATCGTCGAGGGGGGCCTCTCGGTCGGCGCCCCACAGGGCCTCGGTCTCACCGGGGGAGTTCTGACTCTCCTGGTCCCACCGCCGGACAGTCTGAGGATCGAATCGCTCGCGAAGAACTCCGACGTGACCGGTAGTGTGCGAATCCTCCTGTCGAACTCCTCCGGAGCGGTGCAAGGGTTCGTGCTGGCGATCGCTCACGACCCGGCCGAGCTGACGCTCGAGGAAATCACGCTCGCGGGAACGGTGACCGCCACGGTCGGCGCCGAGCTGATCGTCGACCAGATCCTCACCGACGGGGGAACCCTCGGGGTGGTCCTCGACTTCCAGCCGCCGTTCAACGCCCAGACGATCCCCGTCGGGACCGATCAACACATCGCGACCTTTCGATACTCGTGCGAGAACACGATCATCCTCCCCGCCCCCCCGTTGGTCAGCGCCCTGACCTTCGTCGACGGCGTGCTCAATTCGCCCCCCCTCGACAACGTGATCGTGGTCAGCGGGCTGAGCATCAACCCGGGGCTCGTGCACGGCACCTACACCTGCCTCGCGGTGCCGCCCCCACCGGTCGAGAACACGATGTTCTTCTGTGGTCCACCGAACCTGACCGCCTCGAGTCCGAGCGTGATCCAGGGAGCGATCGGCGAGACGATCGACGTCTGCTTCTACTACAAGGACGTGGACAGCAACATCCAGGGGCTCCAGCTCGCGGTCTGCTTCGACTGCAACCTGAACTTCGGCCAGTTCTCGATCGAGGGGTCGATCCTCAACGAAGTCGGCGCGGAGTTCGTCAACTTCAGCGTCGACAACGACCCGAACGACGGCGATGGCTGCGAATTCGTCGCGGGGATCCTGCTCGATGCATTGCCGCCGTTCAACGGCCAGACCGCGCCGGCGAGCTTCTTCCCGCTGCTCATCGGATGCGTCGACGTCACGATCGAACCGACCGCGCCTTGTGGCCAGGACCTCCTCATCGAATTCTGCGACGGGGTGGACGCCGACGGAACCGTGGAACTCTTCAACATCGCAGTCATCGACTTCGAGTCGGTCCAGGACTTCCAGATGATGGACTGCATCGTCGA
Source organism: Planctomycetota bacterium (assembly GCA_032128395.1). Lineage (GTDB taxonomy): Bacteria > Planctomycetota > UBA8108 > UBA1146 > UBA1146 > JAQBGV01. The sequence goes on from JAQBGV010000114.1 coordinate 27,560, forward strand.
GGTCGTCCCCGAAGTCGTCTTCCAGCGCGGGGACTGCAACACGGACGACAAGGTCGACCTCGCCGACGCGGCGACGATCCTCGGCCAACAGTTCTTCGGCGTGTCGGTCGACTGCCCCGACGCGTGCGACGCGAACAACGACGGCAAGATCAACCTGGCGGACTCGGTGTTCGTCCTGATGTATCTCTTCCTGGCCGGGGATCCCCCGCCAGCTCCCGGTCCGATCAACCCCGGGCCCGACACGACCGAAGACACACTCCCGACCTGCCAGGCCAACTCGAGCTGCTGATCGGGAAATGCGACCTGGGAGCGGCCCACGAGGGTGTCGGGCCACTCCCCCTGAATTTTGGCTTCTCCAAAGCGATGCCCCGACCGGTGCGCGCCCGAGGTGCGGCCCGGCGTCCTACCCGCACGCGGGGGGACGCGACCGCGCCCGCGCGTTTCAGCCAGTCGCTGCCCCTGGTTCTCAGCACCGGATCGCGTGGATCGCAAGAGCCCCTCCGCCAACCGCGGGGGGGCTTTCTTCTTGTCCCGACCGGGGCGGGTTCCGGTTCGAGTTCGGGGTCGAGACGGGTAGACTCGCTCCCGGAGGTGGGTGATGCGCGCTCGGCTTCCGTGCGTCGAGATCGAGACCGGCCCGGACCCCACGGCGAGCGTGATCTGGCTCCACGGGCTCGGCGCGGACGGCCACGACTTCGTCCCGATCGTCCCGTTTCTCGGGATCCCCGACGAACTCCCCATCCGGTTCGTCTTCCCTCACGCCCCCTCCCAACCGGTGACGATCAACCAGGGCATGGTGATGCCGGCGTGGTACGACATCCTTGAGATCGCCATCGATCGGCGCTTCGACGAGGAGGGGATCCGCGCGAGCGCCGAGCTCGTCCGCACCCTTCTCGCGGGGGAGCGGGAACGGGGGATCGGGTCGGAACGGACGATCCTCGCCGGATTCTCCCAGGGAGGCGCGATGGCGGCGTTCGTCGGCCTCCGTCACGAGAACCCGCTCGCCGGAATCCTGATCCTCTCGGCGTACTTGCCGCTCCCGGAGCTCCTCGCCGAGGAGGCTTCGATCGCCAATCGGGCGACGCCAATCCTATGCTGCCACGGGGAGTGGGACCCCGTCGTTCCGGTCGCCCTCGGGGAAAAAACCACCCAGCTCCTCGCGGAACGCGGCTACGGGGTCGAGTGGAAGACCTACCCGGCGCAGCACTCCGTACACCCGGAGGAGATCGCGCACGTGGGAGCGTGGATCGCGCGGGTGCTCGAGGAGAGCACGTAGGAGCTCCCCAGAAGTTGGGGCGGGCCCCGCTGTGCGGAGCCAGTCCCCCCCCGCTACAATCCGCCCCCCGCCGGCAGCGAGCCGGCCTACCCCAAGCCTCTCAGACGACTCCGAACCAGAGGAGAGAACATGACCTTCTCCATCTTCGGCAGACCGGTCTCGAAGATCGCCGTGATCGGCTCCGGCCAGATCGGTCCCGACATCGCCCTGCACTTCTCCAAGGTGTTCGCTCCTCTCGGGGTGCCGATCGTCGTCGTCGATATCTCCGAGGAAGCCCTCGCCTCCGGCCGGAAGAAACTCGCTCGCAAGGTCGACAAGGGGATCGAGAGCGGCGCGTTCCAACCCGACCTCGGAGCCGCGATGAAAGAGAACGTCACCTTCACATCGGACTACGAGAACATCCGGGGGGCGGACCTCGTGGTCGAGGCTGCGACCGAGGACCGCGCCCTGAAGGGGCGGATCTTCGCGCAGATCGCTGATCTGGTCGCAGCGGGAGCGATCCTCGCCTCGAACAGCTCCCACCTCGAACCCGAGGCGATCTTCGAGCCGCTCGCCGATCGCTCGCGCACCCTGGTCGTGCACTACTTCTTCCCGGCGGAGCGCAATCCCGTCGTCGAGGTGGTTCCCGGAGCCGATTCCGATCCGAAACTCGCGGCCGCGGTCGCAGACTTCTACGAGGCGATCGGAAAGGTGCCGATCCAGGTCGGGAGCCGCTACGGCTACGCGATCGATCCGATCTTCGAGGGTCTCTTCCTTGCGGCGGCACTCCTGGTCGAGGCCGGGGTAGCGACCAGCCGCGAGGTCGACGCGGTGGCGTGCGAAGCGCTCGGCTACACCGTCGGACCCTTCACTGCGATGAACCTCACAGGAGGGAACCCGATCACGAACGTCGGACTCGATCACTACACGACGAAGATCCACTCCTGGTACCGGTCTCCCCGCAGCCTGAAGGAGGCGGTGGCGACGGGGTCCCCCTGGGAGACTCCGGAGCGCGGCGAGACGGTCGAGGTCGACGACAAGAAGCGCACCCAGATCACCGAAGCGCTGCGCGGCGCGTTCCTCGGGATCGCAGGTGAGATCGTCGACAGCGGTATTTCGAACATCTCGGACCTCGACATGGCGGTCGAGATGGCCCTCGACATGCGCGCTCCGTTCCGACTCGCAAATCAGCTCGGAGTCGCGGAGGCGCTCCGTCTCGTCAGAGCCTACGCGGCGAGCCATCCGGGCTTCCCGGTCCCCTCCTGCCTGCGGGAGCAAGCGGAGCAGGGGACCCCGTTCTCGATCCCGACCGTGCTCCGCCGCGACGAAGGGGATGTCGCGGTCGTGACGATCCGCCGCCCGAAGGCGCTCAACGCCCTGAACGCGGACGCGTTCGAACAGATCGCAAGCCACTTCCGCGCGATCGCAGGAGACCCTGCGATCGTCGGGGCCGTCATCACGGGTTTCGGGGTGAAAGCATTCGTCTCCGGGGCGGATGTGAGGTTTCTCGCGAAGATCGACTCCCCTGCGATGGGGGAGCAGACCTCGCTCGGCTCGAACGAGGCCCTCCTCGTGGTGGAGAATTGCGGGAAGCCGGTGATCTGCGCGATGAACGGACTCGCCTTCGGAGGGGGGAACGAGCTCGCGATGGCGTGCACGGCACGCATCGCCCGCAAAGGCCTGAGGGTGCTCGCGGCGCAGCCTGAGCCGAACCTGGGGATCATCCCCGGGGCCGGCGCGACCCAACGCCTCCCACGCTGGATCGGGATCGAGGCGGCCGCACGGCTCTTGCGCACCGGCCGGCCGATCTCGGGGTCGGAGGCGCAAAAGCTCGGCTTGATCACCGTCGAATGTGAAGGAACGAACCGCGAGCTGGTCGCGGAAGCGATCGCGATGGTGCGGCGCGCGTCGAGCGGCGAGAGCCCTCTCGCCGGGATCGTTCGCGGCCCGATCCAAGTGCCCGAAAATCTCCCCGAGGCTGATCTCGGCCATCTGAGCAGTGCAGTCGACGCGATCCTCGTTCGCGCCATCCTGAACGGGTGCAGGATGCCGCTCGAGGAAGGGCTGCGTTTCGAGGCGAAGATGTTCGGCGAAGTCTGTGGGACGCGAGACTTTCGTATCGGGGTGACAAACTTCCTCGAGAACGGACCCCGCGCCGCAGCGAAGTTCGTCCACGCGTAGAGCGACCCAGGGTCGGCGAGCCACCCCGCGGAGACACTCGGAGTGCCCCGCGCTGGCGCGAAACGGCCTCCGGTGGCCGCAAGGAGCGGTTTCTGGCAAAAAAAACCGGGGTTCGCGGTCGACCCACTTCCACGGCCCGCTTGGGGGCCTCCCGTTTGGAGCCCAAAGCTATTGGTGGCAACGATTTAGAGACCGTTTCGAGCGAGCTGGACCACAGTCCTGCCCGCGCCTCTGGTGGTTGGAATCCTGCCTCAGAGCACCGGAAGAGAGCAGAATCGCCGGAATAGGGGTGTTTCAGGGGAAAGGGATTCGGGCACAATCTCCGGCCGTCGGCCACCGGAGGCCGGCGACACCGTCCTGCCCCACGGGAGCGTTTCAGTGTCGGCTGCTCGGCTCAGGAGCGCACGCGTTTCGCGTGTTCGGACGGGGGAAATGCGGATTCGGCGGGGGAACGGTTTTTCCAGAGCCGAGACGGGCTGGGACCGAGTCGCCACTCACAACGAAAGGTGAGGGAGATGGGCAAGAAAGACATGGAGATGCTCATTGTGGGTAGCAAGGCGAAGGCTGCCCTAAAGGAGTTCGAAGTCAACGTTGCGAGTGATGCTCTCGATGGCCTCAACATGGTGGTTCATTGGTACATCGAGCAGGCGGCGAAACGCGCTACCTCGAACGGCCGCAAGACCGTCCGGAACCACGACTTCCTGGTGCTCTAGAGCGGCGCTCGGGGGATCCGCGGCCCCGACCTCTCGACCACCGGATCCCCGCTCTCGGGGCCGGCGTGGGGGGTCGGGGCCACTTTGCGTTTCGGCGGAGTGCTCTCTTCGCGGACTCTCCGCACCGATGTCCTAGAACTCGATGCCCTAGAACTCGATGTCCTAGAACCCGATGTCCTAGAACCCGATGTCCTACGAACTCAGTGCCCCAGTTCGAAGTCCTCGCGGCGCACCCCGTGCTTCTTGATCAGGGTGCTCAGTTGGGGACGGTGCACGCCGAGGGACTCCGCGGCCCGAGTGATGTTCCCCCCGCTGCGGTAGAGCTCCGAAGTGATGTAGCTCTTCTCGAGAGCGATCTTCGCTTCCTTGAGGGTCAGCCCGGCTCCCGTGAGCTGCGAGATCTCGGAGTCGATCCCCAGCTCCCCTTCCCGAAAGAACTGCGCTCCGTAGACCTTCAACAGGTCGATCGCCTCTGGATTCCCCGCCGCGATGGAGGAAACCCGCACGGTGATCTCTCGATGTTCCGGGAGACCGTGGTGCTTCCGCAGTTCGGAGAGCTCGGCGGAGACACTCTCTCGGCGGGACCGCAGCATCTCGATCCCCACCCCGTGGAAGAGGAAGAGGTAGTGGTCTCCCCCCACTCGGATCGCGTCGATTCCTCCGGACCGAGGCAGCCGAGGAGCGCGTCGACCGGCGCATCGTCACCTCGAGAACGCACCAGGAGATCGAGTCCGGGGACGATGATCTCGATGGCACCGAGCTCGCCCCCCCCTTCTTGCAGCCGCTGGACCTGTCTCTCGAGCTCGAGATCGAACCCCGCCGCGGTGAGGATCGGGGTTCCCTCGAAGCAGCGAAGTTGGCGCACCTCGGCGAGGGCGGTGAGCTGACCGCGCGCGAGCGAGAGGAGTTGCTCGAGCTGAGTGACCTCCGACTCGGTGAACGGGTTCCCCGCCGACGGACGCTCGAGGAAGAGAGCTCCCTGGAACACACTCGGGCGGACGATGGGGATCACGGTGACGCTGCGACTCCGCAGCGGGCCTTCCTCGACCAGACCCGAGACCAGATCCTCCCAGCCGTCCTCGGATGACCGGAGGGAGCGTCCCGCCTCGATCGCCGCGAGGGCGAGATTCCTAGGGAGGCGCTCCGGGGACGCCCACTCCTCTTCCGCACCCATGTCGCTCTGGGCGAGGGGTCGTCCCCCCGAACCGGTCGACTCCCAGAGAAACCCGCGGGGGGCGGGGACCAGTCGACGAGCCTCGGCGAGGAGCGAGCGCGCCCACTCCTTCACGGTGCGAGCGGTCGCGAGGCCCTCGAGGGCACTGAGCACCCCCGCGAGGGACGCCTCCGAGGCGGCGGTCCCCGTCGGCGGCGGAAGAGCGCGAGCCAGCGAACGACCCGGTGGTCCTGCCGAGAGCGCGGGGACCGGGGCGGGACGACCGGACGCCTCCTTCTGGAACCGCTGGAGGTCATCGAGGAAGTTCTTCCTACGGCGATCGTCGTGGTAGACGACGCGCATGTCCTCGGGGAGTCCGGCCGAGATCTGTTCGAGGATCTTCTCGGCTCGAAAGTAGCACTCGCGCGCCAGTTCGAACTCGAGGTTCGACTGGTAGGTCCGTGCCATCGCCGCTTCCAGTTCGAAACGGAGCGGAAGGAGCGTTCCACCGGCGACCAGTTCGAGACCGCGGCGATAGGACTCGAGAGCCCGCTCGGTCGTCCCCCCCTTGAGTTGGCGTGCGATGTTCCCCTTGAGCTGCTGACCCCGCACCTGGTGGGGAATCGCCTGCAACTCTTCGGCGAGGAGCAGTCCCTTCGAGATCCGCTTGAGCGCGCCGTCGACCTCCTCACGCTCGGCGAGAAGCATTCCGAGATCGAGGTGGCTCGCGGCTTCCAGCTTGCCGAGGCCCCGACGCTGCGCGATCTCGAGTGCGCGGCGAAATGCGCGTTCACACTCCTTCCACGCGCCCCGGAGGAAGTGGAGGTTGCCCAGCAAGCGGTGCCCCTCCCCCTCGAGCTCGTTGAGGTTGAACTCCTGAGCGAGGATCAAGATCTGTTTCGCGAGGCTCTCGACCTGCTTCCGCTCGCCGAGGTCGTGATAGACCCAGCCAAGGTGGAGGAATGCGCGCACGATCCCCGCAGTACTGCCGTAGCGCTCGGAGTTCGAGACCGACCGCTTGAAGTAGCGGATGGCGCGCTCGTAGTCGCCGTTGTGGGCGTACAGGCTGCCGATCGAGTTCAGCGTCGGGCCAAGCCCCTCCTTGTCGCCGATTCGTTCGCGCAAGTGGAGGCTGCGGCGGAAGTACTCGAGGGAACGCAGGAAGTCCCCGGAGTTGCGGTAGACCTTGCCGAGAAGGTCGTAGGTGTCCCCGAGCGCGCACACGTCCTGCGTCCGCGCGATCCCCTCGAGTGCGCGGAACAGATAGCGCGCTCCGCGGAAGTGGTTGCCGCGGTCGTAGTAGACGCGGCCGAGGGTACGGAGCACGCGCGACAGCCGGACATCGTCCCCGTGTACTTCGACCTGCTCCAGGAGTGTCTGGTAGCCGTGGATCGCGGAGACGACATCGCCCCGCGCTCGGTGCGCGTCCGCCAGGACTTCCTGCAAGCGAGACTGCTGGTCCGCGATGCCGGGAACCCCGGCGGTCTCGGCGGTCTCGAGTTCTTGCAGGCCGCGGAGGCAGAGGCCGATCGCTCGCTTCGGGTCTTGGCGCTGCAGGCGGAGCCGCGACTGCATCTCGCTGATGCGCACCGCCGACAGCCCGCCCGCCTCCGAGATGACTTCGCGCGACAGCCGGTTGAGCGACTTGAGACCCTTCAGTGGTTCGTCGAGCCGACGATAGAGATCGGCGAGGAGGAGCACTGCTTCGACCCTCCGCGGCGCCGAGAGTCCCTCGTTCTCGATGTACTCCTTCACGTGGAACTTGGCGGTCGGGAGGTCCGCATGCTCGGCCTCGACGATGGCGAGCTCGAGAAGTAGATCGGTGCGCAGCGGCTCGTCCTCGGTGGAACCCAGCATCGGGAGGAGCTCGCGCAGGATCACGACCGCGAGCTCGCCGGCGTAGGCGCGAGCGAAGTAGCGCGCCGCGGTCAGGCCGAACGCCACCGCTTCCCGGGCGTTCTCTCCGCTGCGCAGGTGCTCGTAGATCTCGAACGCTCGCACCGGTTCGTGGGCCCGTTCCTGCTCCGCGAGGAACCGCCCGACCCGACCGTGCAGGCTGCGGCGGACGTCATCGGTGAGCGCATCGTACGCCCAACGCGTGTGGTCCTCGTGCGTCAGGATGGAGCGCTCGCTCCCGTTCGACTCGACCGTCTTGACGAACCCCGCTTCGTGGAGAGTGGCGAGGTCGCCTGAGAGAGAGGCGGAGTCGCGGTCGAGGATCGCCTCGAGGGTGGCGGTCGGAGTAGGACGTCGAAGGGTGGCGAGCACATCGACGATCGCCCGCGGACCTGCTTCGAGTCGATCGAGGCGCCGCCGGACCAGCCGAGTCATGCGCCCCTCCCGATCGATCTCCCCGGCGATGACCGGTTCGGGCGGGTCTCCCCCCGCGACGACTGCTTCCCTCGCTACCTCCTCGGCCTCGGCCTCGGCTGGACCCACTGCTCGAACGACCGTGGCATCGAGCTCCTCGAGGAGCTCATCCGGGTCGTCCCCCTCGTGGATCGTTCGGCAGACCTCGACGACGTGCAGCGGGTTTCCACCGGTCACGGATGCGAGGTGGCGCGCCGACGTGGCAGGGAGTCGGTTCCCCCCGAGGAGACGCATCGCGATCGCTCCGACCTCGTCCTCGCCGAGCGGAGTGAGCTCGAGCTGAGCCGCGTACGGTTGTTGACCGAGAGCTTCGATCGCCGCGACGACCGACGGTACCCGGGAGTCCTCGACCGGTCCGGCCCCGCGGTAGTTCGCGAGGACCAGCCAACGGCAGCCGACTTCGGGACCCGCGCGATCCTCTCCGGGAATTCCCTCTCCCAGGTATTCCCCTCGCCGCCCCTCTCGCGAGCGGATCTCTCGCCAAGCACGCGCTTCGTCCCCGTCCTCGAGTGGCACCGCGTCCGGTCGACGCCCGATGACCTCGAGGTGTGCATTACGCGCGAGGTACTCGAGGAACTCGACGGTCCCGCGGTCACTGCGATGGAGGTCGTGCACGACCAGGAGGAGCGGCTCCTCCCGGGAGATCTCGCCGATGATCGAAGTCAGCGCATCGAAGAACTGGATCTTCCCGTTCTCGCCGGGGAGTTCGATCGGAGCTTCGCCCCCGCCGAGGTCCTCCGTGAGTTCAGGGAAGACACGGGCGAGCACGTAGGCGTAGCGACGCCAGAGTTCCTGTCGCTCACCGGACTCCTCGATCAGTTCCTTGACCAACCGAAGGATCGGAAGAAAGGGGATCCCCTGCCGTTCGTAGCAGAACGTCTCGCGCACGCGGATACCGAGTTCCCGCGATCGATGCTGGGCTTCCCGGAAGATGAGGCTCTTCCCCATGCCGCTCCCGCCGCGCAGCAGCACGAGCGATGTCGCGAGCGGCGATTCGCCCGGGCGATCCGAAGGGAGCCCCGGTCGGAGACTGCGCGAGATGAGCGAGACGAGCTGCTCGAGCTCCCCTTCCCGGCAGAAGGCCCCAGCGAACGGCTCCTGCGGGATCGAGGGGGCAGAATCCGAGGTGGAGGCGCTGGAGTTCATCAATCCTCGCAGTTCGTGCGCGGCCGATCCGGGCCTAGTGGTGCAATCTGCTGTATGGCTTTCATACGGAAGAGTACGTCGCTCGTGAGCCCGTGTAAAGATCCTAGGAGCAGGTTTGGCTGAGTCTTCGGCGACCCGAGGCGCACTTCGTACAGTCTGATTACGGCGATTCGGGGGGGGTCTCGGCGGGGCACGCGGGGTGTGGATCCACGATGAGATCCGCAAAGCTCACCTGCCCCAGACGGTCGGTGAGCGTCCCGTCGACTTCTTGGAGCAGATCCGCGAGGGGGCTCCGGATGCCGTCGAGAGCCGCGGGAAGGCGAAATCCCGCTCGGGTGGGGAACAGGGAGACGACCTCTGACGGCCGGAGACGATCGGACGCGCGAGCGGGGGACCACCCCCCCTCTTGGGCGAGCAACAGGTCGGCGGCGAGGAGGACAGCCGCCACCTCCTCGACCTCGGCGATGGGGACAGAGAGCCGCGTCGCCATGAGGTCCGCATTTGGGGCAGAACCGTCTCCTCCGAATGCTCGGTAGACCCGTTCCAGAATCAGCAGTGCGAGCGTGGGGCGGGGCACGGTTCTCTCGCGAACCCGCCCCCAGACTTCGGAGACGAGAACAGGAAAGTGCTGGAGGCAGTACGCGGTCTCCGCACCGACGAGAACGATCGCCCAGGAGAAGTAGACCCAGAGGAGGAAGAACGGGATCACCCCGAGCGCCCCGAGCACTCCGCTGAGCAGAGTGTTCTGAACGTAGAGTTGGAATGCGCGGGTCCCGAGCTCCCAACCGATCGCAGTGACGAGCGCACCCGCCGCTGCGGCGGAGAGACGCACTCGCGTGTGTGGGAGGTACGCTAGGAGCAACATGAACGCGAAGAAGCTGATCGAGAGCGGGAAGGCGAAGTCGAGGATCGCCGTACGAACGAACTCCGCGAGCGCACTCCCTTCGCCGAGCCTGCCATCGATCGTCGACCCGAGTTTGCTCTTCATGTACACGGAGATGGCGAGGATCAGAGGTGCCGCGGTGAGAAGTAGCCAGAAGGTCGCGACCTTTTCGAACGCACCACGCCGACGTTCGACGCGCCAGATCCCCGTAAATGCTCGCTCCGCGGAGCGAAAGAGTGTCATCGCGCTCATGACGAGCACGAAAATCGCGATGCCGGTCACCGCTCCTCGCTGGTTCTCGGACTGAGCGATCAGGCTGCGCAGTCGACGATCGATCTCGAGCTCTCTCTCGAGTCTCCCGAGCGCGCGGCGCACCTCCTCACGATTCTCCTCCGCGACATACTCGCTGACCTTGTCGAAGACGGGCCCGAGCATCGTCTCCGCCGCAGTCACGCGCTCCCCCCCGTCGGCGGCGTCGGCACCGGTGGTCTCCTCCACCGCGCCAGTGCCTGCCGACTCGGAGGTCGCCGGACCCCCGGGACCTCCAGGAAGCAGCTCCGCTCCGTACAGCAGCTGAATGGAGAGGAGAACGATCATCGCGGCGGGAATCGCCGCGACCACCGACGAGAATGCGAGCGAAGCCGCCCGCTCTGAGCACAGATCCGAGCGAAATCGCCGCCCGACGAGAACTGCGAGCCGCGCCCCGCGCAACCCCCGCCGCCCCCAGGGACCCCGCCCAGCTTCGGGAACGCGCAACCGCGCGTCGATCCCAGCCCAGATGCGTCTGACGACCCCGATCAGCATCCCCACTCCTCAACCGCAGATCATCGTCCGACGGGGGGTGTGGAAACAAGGGCGTGCGGAGGGGGAGTCGAAGTCGCGAGTGGAGAAGCAGGAATTCGTCGAGACAATTCGGCTACGAAGCTGAACCCACCAACAGGGCGAGCGAAGCGAGCAGCAATGCACTACCCCAACCCCAGTGGCCGCCATCCATATCCTCATAGACGACCCAGCACCAAGAGTGGTGAGGGTGGTCCGTCTGTCGTGATTCGGGACCCTTCTAAACCGGAGGCGACCCTACCGGGTCGTAGAGGATTGGGAAGGGTCCCGCATCGCGGC
>JAQBGV010000115.1:0-19584 GCA_032128395.1 Planctomycetota bacterium
ATACCCCCACCCCGTCCCTCCCCCCTTGGGGGAGGGGGGGATGAGGGAGTTGGGTACTGGGTGCTTCTTGCCGATCGCGATCCTCTAGTGCCCCGACCTCTGGTGCCCCAACCTTGTTTCTCGCACCGCTCGTAACAGCCAGCACCGAACATCGCAGCGCAGCATCGAACATCGCAGCGCAGCATCGAACATCGCAGCGCAGCATCGAACATCGTAGCGCAGCACCGAACATCGCAACACCGGACGTCGCAGCACTGGCGGAGGCGAGCTTGCTCAAGGAGTCGGGCCGAACACCCCCACATAGTGTGGAAGCGGAGCGGAATCTACTCGGTTCGCTCCTGCTCGCCTGTGGAGATACTTCGAGGATCTTCGAACTGCTCCGCTCCGAGTCTTTCTTCTCCCGCCAGCATCAGATGATCTTCGAGTCGATCCGCGAAGTGCACGACGAGCACGCAAACATCGACACGGTGTTGGTGCGCGAAGCCCTCGAACGGCGGGGCACCCTGGTCGCCGCGGGGGGGCTAGACTATCTGCTCGGGCTCACCGAGACCGTTCAGACGAGTGCGAATGCCGAGCAATACGCAGAGATCATCCACGATCGATTCCTCAGGCGCGGATTGATCGAGACCTGCGACAGTGTCGTCGAGGACGCGTACGAGAACCAATCTCCTGCCCGGACCCTCGTCGATCGCGCCGAGGTGTCGATTCTCGACTTGTCCGGTCGCGAAGGGGCGAACCAAATCGTCCCGATGCGCGAGGTGGTGAAGCAGTCCTTCGACCTGATCGACAGTTGGGAGAAGGGGAACACCGGACTCGCGACCGGCTATCGCGATCTCGATGAGATGACCAGCGGCGGACTGCACCCCGGCGAGCTGGTGGTCGTCGCCGGGCGGCCGAGCATGGGCAAGACGACCTTGAGTCTCAACATCGCCCAGAACGTGGCCGTGAATCACAACACCCCGGTGGCGATATTCAGCCTCGAGGTCGATCGTCGACAATTGGCGATCAATCTGCTCTGCCGGGTCGCCCAAGTCCCCGCCCAGAAACTACGGTCGGTCTCGCTGAGCCAGAGGGAGTGGGAGAGCCTCGCCCAAGCTGCTTCGACGCTCGCGCGATTGCCCATTTTCGTTGATGACTCGCCAGGTCTGAACACAATGGCGATTCGGAGCCGGGCGCGACGTCTCAAGAGCCGCCATGGGATCGGCTTGATCGTGGTCGATTACCTACAGCTCCTCGAGATGGGGGGCGGTCGACAGGAGAACCGGCAACAGGAGATCAGCTCGATCTCGCGTTCGTTGAAGATGCTCGCGCGTGAGCTCGAGGTCCCGGTCATCACCGTCTCGCAGCTCTCGCGTGCGGTCGAGTCGCGGGAGTCGCACAAACCGCGAATGTCGGACCTCCGCGAATCGGGAGCGATCGAACAGGACGCCGACCTCATCCTCCTCCTCTACCGGGACGAGTACTACCACCCGGAGAAGGAAGAGGCGAAGGGGAAGGCGGAGGTGATTATCGCGAAACAGCGGAACGGACCGACCGGATCCGTCCATTTGGCATTCATCGGGGAGCAGCTCCGGTTCGAGGATCTCGCCCCGTACCAAGAAGCTTTCTAGGGTTGACTCGCAACTTCGGCGGAGTCGTCTCGCGACCCGCGAGGGAAGGGGAGAGAGATGAGGAACGAGACACGTGACCGGGCATCGAGACACGCGCTGTGGGGGTTCGCCCTGCTCGCGGTCTCCGTGGGAGGGATCGCCATAGCGAACATCGCCCTGCCAGGCTCGGGGATCACCTCGGCTGAGACTCGTTCACTGGCAGGTGAATCCGCCCGGGTGTGCGTGATCGACCTCGAGCGGGTGTTCGAGTCCGCGCCGCAACGGACCGAGATGGAAGCGACGCTGCAGGCTCGGGACACCCAGATCCGCGAGGAGATCAACAACAAGAAGAAGGAGATCGAACGCCTCAAGGGGGAGTTGGGGCTCAACCAACCCGGCAGCGGGGAGCACACGCGCATCCAGCGTGACCTCGTCCAGAAGCAGGCGGATCTGCAGTTCGTCAGCGACCAGTTCGAGAAGGAGATGGAGGGGAAGGTCCTCGAACTCCGCGACGCACTGCTCGGTGGGATCGACAAGGTCGTCGAGCGGGTCTGCGATGCGGAGGGCTTCGACATCGTGATTCAGAAGGAGTTCAAGATCCCGAGGACCAAGGTGGTCTGGAACGCGGTGTTCTACAGCCGGCCATCCGTCGATATCACCGACTTGGTGATCGCAGCCCTTCCGAAGGAATGATCCAATAGTGACGTCGAGTTGGCGCCAACGCACGATCGGCGGCGAGGTCGAGTTTCACGGGGTCGGCCTGCACACCGGGGAAGAGAGTACGGTCCGGCTCCGCCCGGCCCCCCCGGAGAGCGGGATCGCATTCGTGCGCACCGATCTCTCCCCCACCACTCGCATCCCCCTCGATCTCGAAAATCGGCGGGAGCACCCCAGGCGAACCAGTTTCGCGGTGGGGGAGTGCGAGGTACACACCGTCGAGCACCTTCTCGCAGTGCTGCACGTTCTCGGAATCCAGAACCTGACGATCGAAGTCGACGGACCTGAGCTTCCGGGGATGGACGGCAGTGCGGTCGAGTTCTACGACGGAATCGTCGAAACGGGGGTCGTCGAACAGGATCTTCGCGGCCGTACGCTCGTGGTCCGCGATGCGGCAGGGGTCCAGGCGGAGAACGCCAGTCTCGTCGCGCTCCCCGGGGACGAACGATTCCGAGTCTCCTACACGCTGCACTACGATGGGCCCCAACCGATCACGCAGTACGCGAGCTTCCAGATCGACGCCGACACTTTTCGTCGGGAGATCGCCCCGGCGCGGACCTTCGTGATGGAGTCCGAGGTCAAGGAGCTGCAGTCTCGTGGGCTCGGTCGTGGCGCGGACACATCGAATACTCTCGTCATCGGAGAGTCTGGTCCGGTCGACAACGAGTACCGTTTCCCGAACGAGCTGGTGCGGCACAAGATCCTCGACCTGATCGGAGACCTGTACTCGCTGAGGGCGCGCATTTCCGGCCACATCGTCGCGCACCGTTCGGGCCACTCGCTGAATTCCGACCTCGCTCGCCGACTCTCCGATCTATACCGGCGCGAACGCGAGGTCGAGGACATCCTGATCGGTTCGCATCGCGGACTCGAGATCCGGCAGATACAGAAGATTCTCCCGCATCGGTACCCGTTTCTCCTGGTCGATCGGATCCTCGAGATCGAAGAGGGTGTGCGGGCGGTGGGTTTGAAGAACGTGACGTACAACGAGGAGTTCTTCCAAGGGCACTTCCCCGGGCAACCCGTGATGCCAGGGGTGCTTCAGATCGAAGCGATGGCGCAGCTCGCGGGCGCACTGCTCCTGCGCAGCACGGAGGACATCAACAAGCTCGCGTACATCCTGAGCATGGACAACGTGAAGTTCCGCAAGACCGTCGTACCGGGAGACCAGTTGATCCTCGAAGTCGAACTCAAGAAGCTAAGAAGCCGGACGGGACAGGTGCAGGGGCGTGCCTCGGTCGATGGGCAGCCGGTCGCTGAGGCGCTGATCCGTTTCATGATCGTTGATGCCTATTGATCGCTTGAGGGGACCGTTCGGCCCCTCAAGCCTCGCCTACTGCAGCGGACCTTCGGCCGCTGAGTAGGCTCCCTTCGGCGTAGTGCCTCCGCGGATCGTGCCGCTGAGTAGGCTCTCTTCGGCGTAGTGCCGCCGCGGATCGTGACGCTGAGTAGGCTCCCTTCGGCGTAGCGCCGCCGCGGATCGTGTCGCTGGGTCGGCTCTATCTTGCAGAGTGGTGGGGCGGGGCCGTAGACTGCCGCCGCGCGCGCCGAGTACATCGAGGGGGAGATCGTCGTGAAGAGCGTAGCGGCCGAATCAATTGCGTCACGCAGTATCGCAGCGTCACGCAGCTTAGCATCCTTGGGGTGTCGCGCGTGAGAGGTTCGATCCATCCCACCGCTGCCGTCGATCCGACCGCCGAACTCGGCCCTGGAGTTCAGATCGGTGCATTTGCCTGGATCGGGCCCAAGGTACGGATCGGCGCCGACTCCGAAGTGATGCACCACGCATCGGTGATGTCCCACACCGTGCTCGGCGAACGGAACCAGATCTATCCGAACGCGGTGATCGGCGCCGATGCGCAAGACAAGAAATACATCGGTGAAGAGTGTTGGCTCCACGTTGGCGATCGAAATGTCTTCCGCGAGAACGTCACGGTGAACCGAGGGACCGGACTCGGAGGAGGGGCGACGCGCCTCGGCGATGACTGTCTCATCCTCGCCGGCGTCCACATCGCACACGACTGCGTCCTCGGGAATCGCATCATCATGGCGAATGGAGTGCAACTCGGCGGACACGTCTCTGTACAGGACGGCGCCGGGTTCGGCGGACTTTCCGCGGTGCATCACTACGTAACGATCGGAAGACTCGCCTTTGTCGGTGGGATGACTCGCGTGACATCCGACGCTCCTCCTTTCCTCATCACCGAGGGACATCCATCCCGCGTCCGCGCGGTGAACAAGGTCGGACTGAAGCGCGCCGGGGTCTGCGACGCCGCGATCGCTTGGTTGAAGGAAGCGCAGCGGCTCCTCTACAGCCACCGCGTCGTTCGACGGGAAGCGTTCGAACTTCTCGAGAAGCGGGGTGAGGTTCCGGATGAAGGGATCGCTCTGCGTGCGTTCCTGCGCGCCTCCGAACAAGGAAGCCAGGGAAGGGCCCGACAGCCATGAGAGTCGGGGTGATCGGGGTCGGACATCTCGGCCAACACCATGCCCGGGTCTATTCCGAGATTCCCGGGATCGAGTTGGTCGGCATTTTCGACTCCGACCCAGCTCGGGCCACCGAGATCGCCGAGCGCCACGGGACTCGGGCGTTCGCTTCCCCGGATGAGCTCATCGACCGGGTCGATGCGATCAGCATCGTCACTCCGACCCCAAAACACCTGGAGAGCGCCCTCCCATTCCTCGCCGCGGGTAAGGGGGTGCTGGTCGAAAAGCCGCTTGCGGCGACTCTCGAGGAGGCGGATCGGCTCCTCGCAGTCGCCGAGGAGGGGGGCGCGGTGCTCCAGGTCGGCCACATCGAGCGTTTCAATCCCTGCCTGGTCGCCGCGTTGCCGCGGATCGAGCGGCCCCTGTTCATCGAGGCAGATCGGATCCATCCGTTCCACCTTCGCTCGACCGAGGTCAGTGTCGTCCTGGACCTGATGATCCATGACATCGATCTGACGCTGCACGTCATCCAGGACGAGCTGGTCGATCTCACCGCCCTCGGCACCCCGGTCTTCTCCCCCACAGAGGACCTGGCGACCGCCTTCCTGCGCTTCGCAGGGGGGCAGGCCGCGATCGTGAAGACCAGCCGCGTCGCGATGAACCGCGCCCGCAAGATCCGAATCTTCTGCGAGGGGGGGTACCTGAGCCTCGACCTGGTCGCGCGGAAAGGGGTGCACCTCTCCTTGTCAGAGGATTACGACCCCCAGCAGTTCCTGGATGACGGAGGTCGGCTCTCCGTCCCCGAGGGGGAGGAGGCCTTCCTCGCCCGGTTCCTACGGCGAGAACAGCTCGAAATCCCCAGCTGGGAGCCCCTCCGCGCCGAGTTGGAGGCATTCCTTTCCTCGGTTCGTGACCAGACCACGCCGGTCGTGACCGGGCAACAGGGCCGCCGGGCGATGGCCGCTGCCGATCGAGTGATGTGCGAGATCCGGGTGCGGCGCGAGGCGGTCCGCAGGGCCTGATTCGGATCGGAAGTCGTGATTCCCGGCCTTGATGGGATTTCAGGGCACTGCTATCCTCGCGACCCTCGCAGATTGCATGTGTGGCACTCTCGAGTCCGTCCCCCCCTCATTGCGAAGAGCGCTCGCTTCGCGGAGCGCTGCGACGGGAGTGGGCGGAAACCCTCTCGAGGGAACCGATGCGCGCGGCGTGAGTCCATGCTCACCACGCGGTCGGTCCCCCCACCGGGAGTCGGGGCGATCGTCTCACCCTTGTTCCGGTCCGGGCTTGCTCGGATCGGTGGAGCGCTCGGTGCGTGCCAGGTGGGCTGTTCGCGGCGGATCCGGTGGACACAGGAAAGGTCTCGACTTGGGCATCGCGTCGATTCAGGAGCTTATCGAAGCCGGAGTTCACTTCGGCCATCGCTCCAGCCGGTGGCATCCGGCGATGGAGCCGTACATCCATCAGAAGCACAACCGCATCCACATCGTCGACCTGCGGGAGACCGTCAAGGGACTCCTTCGGGCACAGCACTTCCTGACCCACCTCGTCGAAGCAGGGCACGAGTGCATCTTCGTCGGCACCAAGGCGCAGGCGAAGGAGATCGTCGAAGCTCAGGCGCAGCGCTGTGGGATGCATTGGGTGACCCACCGTTGGCTCGGAGGGACGCTGACGAACTTCCACACGATTCGATCTCGCCTCCGTCGACTCGAAGAACTCGAGCGCGTCGAGGCGGACGGTTCGAGCGCGATGCGGAGCAAGAAAGAGATCTCCAGCATTCGCCGCGAACGACGCAAGATCCAGCGAAACCTCGAGGGAGTGCGCAAGATGAACCGCCTCCCGGGCGCGATCATCCTGGCCGATGTGCGCCGCGATGAGATCGCGGTGAACGAGGCTCGTTCACTCGGAATCCCGGTGGTGGCGATCGTCGACACCGATTGTGATCCGCGGACCGCCGACCTAGTGGTCCCGGGGAACGATGATGCGTTCCGCTCGATCGAAATCCTCCTCCAGCACTTCGCGGACGCGGTCATCGCAGGGCGCGACAAGCTCGTGATCCGGCAGGCCGAGGAAGAGAAGAAGCGTCAGGAGGAGGAGGCGGAGGCTCGACGGAAGGCGGCGGAGCGCGCTGCCGTGGAGGCCATGGAGAAGGCCCAGAAGGCGAAGGCAGCCGAGGTTGCCGCGGCGGCGGCGGCGGCGGCGGCGGCGGTCAAGCCGGTGGCTGGGAAGCCCGTCGTGGGGAAACTCACCGTGCAGAAGCCTTTGCCGGAGCAGGCGAAACCTGCCGCGGAGAAGAAGGCTGCAGCGGAGGCGCCAGCAGAGACTCCGGGGAGCTGAGCCCCACGGAGAGAGA
Organism: Planctomycetota bacterium; assembly: GCA_032128395.1. GTDB lineage: Bacteria > Planctomycetota > UBA8108 > UBA1146 > UBA1146 > JAQBGV01. The sequence goes on from JAQBGV010000115.1 coordinate 7,087, forward strand.
CTCCGACTTTCGGTGCGATGATCCGCTCGCGGATCGAATCAGCCCGAGATGATCCCCCGTGATGGGGGGGGTCGCCGATGCGGCCCATCACCAGAGCCTAGGAGAACCGAGCGGTCCTCCGTGGAACGAGCAGGAATACGCGACGATGGCCGAGATCAAAGCCCCGATGGTGGCCGAGCTCCGCAAGCGGACCGGAGCCAGCATGATGGAGTGCAAGAGGGCGCTCGTGGAATCGAACGCCGACCAAGAGAAGGCGTACGAGCTCCTTCGCAAACGAGGCGTGCAGATCGCAGCGAAGAAGTCGGACCGTGAGACGAACCAGGGCTTCGTCGGCCACTACATCCACGGCAACGGGAAGATCGGCGTACTCGTCGAAGTCGCTTGCGAGACCGATTTTTCGGCGAAAAATGAGACGTTCCAGACCTTCATCCGGGACTTGGCGATGCACATCTGTGCATTCAGCCCGCTCTCGGTGGCGCCCGAGGATCTCGATCCCGGGATCGTCAACAAGGAGCGCGAGATCTATCTCGCCCAGGTCCAGGACAAGCCCGAGAACATCCGCGAGAAAATCGTCGAGGGGAAGCTCCAGAGCTTCTACTCGCAGTGGTGCCTCCTCCAGCAGCCGTTCGTCAAGGACGACAAGAGGTCGGTCCAGGAAGTCCTGACCGAGTTGATCGCGATGATCGGCGAGAACATCGTGATTCGTCGCTTCGCGCGGCTGGAGCTGGGCCAGGAGTGATCGAGCGCGCGGGGGAGCGCGCGGAGGGAGGTCGCCGGTGACCCGGCGAGTGCTCCTGAAGCTGAGCGGGAATGCGCTCGGGAACGCGGAAGGCGGCGGGCTCGACCCGGAGGCCTTCGCCTCCGCCGCATCCACCCTCGCACCCATCGTCGCGGCTGGCATTCAGATCGCAGTCGTGGTCGGAGGGGGCAATCTCGCCCGGGGGCGTGCCCTGGGTGCGACGTGGCTTCCTCGTGCCACCGCAGACACCGCGGGGATGCTCGCCACCGTGATGAACGGCCTCCTTCTCGGCGCAGCACTGAGGGCTGCAGGCTGCAAGGCGGAGGTTTTCACGCCGTGGCCCACCGGGGGAGAGACGACGCCCTTTTCCGCCGTTCGGGCTCGGGAGTGCCTCGACTCCGGGGGTGTCGCGGTCCTCGCCGGCGGCACCGGGAATCCCTACTTCACCACCGACACCTGCGCGGCTCTGCGTGCCCTCGAGCTCGATTGCGACGAACTGCTCAAGGGGACGCGTGTCGACGGCATCTACACCGCGGACCCAGAGAGCGATCCTGGGGCTCAGCGCCTGGCCACGATCAGCTTCTCCGAGGTCCTCGGGCGCGGCCTCGAAGTGATGGATGCGACCGCCGTGGCTCTCTGCCGTGAGCACGAGCTGCCGATCCGGGTCTTTCGAGGTACCGACCCCGAGACCCTTCGCGCTGCGCTCCGTGGCGAGGATGTCGGGACCGTCGTTCGACCGGAAACCCCCTCGAAGGGAGAAGCGTGATGGACTCCGATGACATCCTCCTCGACGTCGAGGAGCGGATGCAGAAAGCGGTCGACGTCTTTCGCACCGAACTGCGCGGGATGCGAACCGGACGGGCTCACCCCGGCCTCGTCGAACCGATTCGGGTCGATTACTACGGGAGCCCCACTCCGCTCAAACAAATCGCCAGCATTTCGGTGCCGGAGCCGGACCAGATCGTCATCAAGCCATTCGATCAGAGCGCGCTCGGGGACATCGAGAAGGGGATCCTGAAGTCGGACCTCGGGATCACCCCGAACAGCGACGGAAAGATCCTGCGTCTCAAGGTGCCCCCGCTGTCGGAGGAGCGTCGGAAGAAGCTCGTCTCTCGCGCCAAGGAGGTCGCAGAGGAGGCGCGGGTGGCGATCCGAAACGTCCGGCGAGACGCGAACAAGAACGCAGATTCATCCGAGAAGAACGGAACGATCAGCGAGGACGACCTGAAGCGCCTGAAGACCGAGATCCAGGACAAGACCAAGGAGATGGAATCCGAGATCGACAGGGACCTGGCGAGAAAGACCGAAGAACTGATGGAGATCTAGTGATCTGTTGCTCCTCCTTGACGTGTCTCCTGAACAAGCCGGCGTCGTCGCACCTTGCGCTCATCGCCTAGTCCGCGCACACGAAGCGGCCGCCGAGGAGTGCCCGGATGCACGGCGCGGGTCTCTGCCCGACCGGAGGCGACCCCTTGGGTCGTCCAGGATCGGGCAGGGACCCGCAACGCAGCAGACGGGTGCTCATCAGCGGCCGGGTGTGCTTGCTTGACGGGGTTTGATCGGTTCCTATAATCCCCGGTCTTCGTGGGGGCTTAGCTCAGTTGGTAGAGCACCGCCCTTTTAAGGCGATGGTCGCTGGTTCAAGTCCAGCAGCCCTCATTGTTTCGAACTCACATGGCCCCTTCGTCTAGTCAGGTCTAGGACACCAGGTTTTCATCCTGGCGACAGGGGTTCAAATCCCCTAGGGGTCATTCGAGATCATGTCCGGGAGGGGGAAACCCCTCCCGGATTCGTTTCTACTAGAGATCCAGATCCTACGAGGGCGTTCCTTCCCGGCATCCTGCGCGCCGAAATCGGCGCGACCGACATGACTCCGGCGCCCCACTAGGTACGATCTGCTCCGGGGGAGACTGGCGATCGGAGAGAGAGCCCATGCAGCCGTTCGAGTCCGTGGATTTCTATCGTCTCGATGATCTCCTCAACGAGGAGCAGAGGCTCATCCGCCAAACGGTCCGCGAATTCGTGGACGAGCAGGTGATGCCGGGGATCGAACGCCACTTCATGGATGGGACCTTCCCGAAGGAGGTCATCCCCCAGCTCGGGGAGCTCGGGCTCCTCGGCTCGAGCCTCGAGGGCTACGGCTGTGCCGGCCTCGACTCGATCTCCTACGGGCTGATCATGCAGGAGCTCGAGCGCGGGGACAGCGGGCTTCGCTCGTTCGTGTCGGTGCAGGGTGGATTGGTGATGTATCCGATCCATCGCTATGCGAGCGATGAGGTGAAGGAGCGCTTCCTCCCGAAGCTCGCGAGCGGCGAATTCATCGGCTGCTTCGGTCTGACGGAACCTGACCACGGTTCGGACCCGTCGGGGATGATCACCCGGGCCGTCGACGACGGCGACTCCTACGTTCTGAGCGGCAACAAGATGTGGATCACCAACGGCTGCGTCGCAGATGTCGCGGTCGTCTGGGCGAAGCTCGACGACGAGATTCGTGGATTCGTCGTCGAGAAAGGGACCCCTGGGTTCACGACCACCTTGCAACAAGGGAAGTTCTCGCTGCGCGCCTCGGTCACGTCGGAGCTGCACTTCCAGGACTGTCGGATCCCGAAGGACAACATCCTCCACAAGGTGAAGGGTCTCAAGGGGCCGCTCTCCTGCTTGACGCAGGCCAGATACGGAATCGCCTGGGGCGCGGTCGGCTCGGCGATGGCCTGTTTCGACTGCGCGCGGGACTACTCTTTGAGCAGGATCCAGTTCGATCGACCGATCGCGAGCTTCCAGTTGGTTCAGGCAAAGCTGGCTCAGATGTTGACGGAGATCACCAAGGCTCAGCTCTTGGCCCTCCGACTCGGGCAACTCAAGGACGCGGGGACGATGACTCCTCAGCAGGTGTCGCTGGCGAAGCGGAACAACGTCCAGATCGCACTCGAGATCGCTCGTGTCGCGCGGGACGTCCTCGGCGCGAACGGCGTGACACACGAATACCCGGTCGGACGGCACATGCTGAACCTAGAGTCCGTGTACACCTACGAGGGGACTCACGATATCCACACCCTGATCCTTGGCCACGCGATCACGGGAATCGCAGCGTACAGCTAGTACCCGACAGCGTGTCACACACGGGATGGGACCCTCTGGAGAGGATCAGATTCCGCTCAGGATCCGCCCGCATGAGCCGATGATGACCAGGGTGTCTGCGCACGCCGCTCGATTACAAGTACTACGGGGGTGAGCATGGGGATCTCGGACGACCTCGACCGCGTCGGGGAACGCTCCCAGGAGCGCTTCGAGGCGCGTCAGCGGATCCGCAGCTTCGAGCAGTTCTTCGAACACTTTCGCTCGGAACCCTACCTGTATTTGCGCAATGCGCCGCGCTACGCGGTCGACATGATAGAGCACTACGGCACCGCAGAGGTCGACCGGATCGGGATGACCGACCAGCGGTGGAACGTATTCGATCTGGCATTCGACCGCCCCTTCGACAGTCTGGTCGGTCAAGAGCGCGTGCAGAATGCGATCTACCGCCAACTCTCGCAGTTCTCCCAGCGCGGTCGGTGCGACAAGATCATCCTGCTCCATGGTCCGAGCGGCTCTGCGAAGTCGACCACGATCGAAGCGCTGATGCGCGGCCTCGAGAACTACAGTACGCTCTCCGTGGGCAAGCTGTACCGATTCAACTGGGTCTTCCCGTTGAAGCACGACGCGGCCGAGTCGATCGGGTTCGAGGTCGGGTCCGAAGATGATCTGCCCGATACCTTCGCCTTCCTCAAGCCCGAAGAGATCGCGGCCCGGATCCGCTGCGAGCTCAAGGACTCCCCCCTCTTCCTGATCCCCAAAGAGGACCGAAAGCTGCTCATCGAAGAGGTGCTCGAAGAGCACCCCGATGTGCGCGACCGGCCTGACTTGAACATCGAGTGGGTGCTTCAAGGGCAACTCAGCCCAAAGAACAAGGCGATCTACGAAGCGCTTCTCACCGCCTACCAAGGCGATTGGCGCGAAGTGATGCGCCACATCCAGATCGAACGCATTTTCATCTCGAAGCGGTACCGGAGCGGCGCGGTCTCGATCGAGCCCCAAGGAAACATCGATGCGGGGTCCCGCGCAATCCAGTCCGATAACATGTCGCATCTGCCGACGATCCTCCAGAACGTGATGCTCGTCGAGGCGGTCGGCGACCTGATCGAAGCGAACAAGGGAATCCTCGAGTACTCCGATTTCCTGAAACGACCGATGGAGGCGAACAAGTATCTCCTCACCACGTCGGAGAAGGGGACGATCCATCTCCCCGCCTACATCGCCTATCTCGACGTGGTGCTCTTTGCGACCGCGAATGAAAAGCCGCTCGCGTTGTTCAAGCGCAATCCGGACTTCTCGAGTTTCAAGGGACGGCTCGCCCTCGTCGGCGTGCCCTACCTGCTGCGATTTTCGAAGGAAGCAGAGCTCTACGAGCGTCACATCGAACTCTACGCCCGGGGTCGGCATGTCGCCCCTCACACCGCAACCGTCGCGGCACTCTGGGCGGTGCTGACGCGCCTCCGTAGACCGAGCCCGAAGAACCATCCCCCGGAACTCTCGCCGATCGTCGCTCGGGTCACCCCGATGCAGAAGGCGATGCTCTACGACCGTGGCGACGTACCGTTCGAGATGCGCGACGAAGAGCGAAAGCTCCTCAAGCGCGCTGTGCGCCGGCTGCGGGACGAGCACAACGAGACAGAGGGGGAATTCGAAGGGATCTACGGCGCCGAGTACGAGGGGCGCCGGGGTGCGTCGCCGCGCGAGATGATGACCCTCCTCGCCGATGCTGCCGAGAACCGTCGCTACGATTGTTTGATTCCGATCGCGGTCTTCGAGGAGCTCGAGAAGCTCGCGAAGGACACTTCGGTGTACGAGTTTCTGCGGGTGCCGGTGGACAACGGCTACAACGACTGCCCGCGGTTCATCGAGGACGTCAAGGAACACTACCAGCATTTGGTCGAACAAGAGGTCTTCGACAGTATCGGGCTGGTCGAAGAGCAAGAGTACGAGCGGATCTTCGACGAGTACTTCCACCACGTGAAGGCGTTCGATCTCGGGGAGAAGTTGTTCATCCCCTCCCGCGGCGAATACGTCATCCCATCCGAAGAGCTGATGCACCGGATCGAGGGGCTGATGACCCTTCGCGAGGAGCTGTCACATTTCCGGTCGAACTTGATGACGAAGATCGCCGCGTACTCGATCGACCACCCCGATGAGCCGCTGAACTACCAGCGCCTTTTCCCCGAGATCTACGCCCTGCTCAAGCAGAGCTTCTATCGCGAGCGGGACCGCGCGCTGATGATCATCGAGCGGAACATCCTCAAGTTCTTCACCGACGAGAGGGAGTTTCTCGACGCGAAAGAACGAGCCGAAGTCGAACGAGCCCTAGAGAAAATGTCGAGCAAGTACAACTACTGCTCGAACTGCGCCCGCGACGTGATCGCCTTCGTGCTCCGCAACCGCTGAGCGCGGCTACCTGCCCGATCGGAACGGCGGCGTCGTGTCCGCCGCCTTCGCCAACCACCTCCGCCACAGACTCGGTCCCTCCGAACCCGTCTCCTCCGCCTCGCCTTTCTTGTCGCCGGTTTCCTTGCGGATGCGGTGCAGGACACGGTCCGGCGTGATTCCCTCGGCTTCCGCGTGATAGCTGAGCAGGATCCGGTGACGGAGGGCGGGGGTGACCACCTCTTCATAGTCCCGAGCCTCGACGCGGTCGCGCCCCCCGAGCACCGCCGCGGCGCGTGCCCCGGCGAGGATCGCCTGCACTCCGCGAGGCCCCGCGCCCCAGGAGAGGAATTCCCGGGTCGTGGTGGAGGTGCCCTCTTCGCTCGGGCGGGTCGCGCGGGCGAGTCGGACCGCGCGCTCGGTGATCGCCGCGGGAATTTCGACCTTGTCGGGGAGGGAGAGGAGGGCGCGGACCTCCTCGCGACTGAGAACAGGCGCGAGCGGCGACTCCAGACGAGCGGTGGTGGTCGCGATGATGTCGAACTCGGTGTCTGAGTCGGGGTAGTCGATCAGGATCTGGAACAGAAAACGATCGAGTTGGGTGACCGGGAGCGGATAGGTCCCCTCCTGCTCGATGGGGTTCTGGGTGGCGCGCACGAAGAAGGGGGGGGGGAGCCGATGGCTCTTCCCCATCGTGGTCACCTGGCCCTCTTCCATCCCCTCGAGAAGCGCCGACTGCGTCTTCGGTGGAGTGCGGTTGATCTCGTCTGCGAGGAGCAGGTTCGTGAATATCGGTCCAGGCCGAAAGCGGAATTCGCGACGCCCGGTGGACTCATCCTTCACCAGCATCGACGTCCCGGTGATGTCTGAAGGCATCAGATCGGGCGTGAACTGGATCCGGGAGAAGTCGAGATCGAGGAGCTCGGCGAGGCTGCGGATCATCAGGGTCTTGGCGAGTCCGGGGACGCCGACCACGAGGGCGTGACCGCGCGCCAGGAAGCAGAGCAGCAGTTCACGGATCGTCTGCTCTTGTCCGATCACCCGCGTCGCGAGCCCCTCGCGGAGTCGCCCGACGGCTTCGGGGACCTTCGCGAGGAGCGCGCGCTCCTCCGAAGTGATGGGGGGGGGCGCCCCCGCAGGACGGATGGCACCGCTCACGACGACTCCTCTCTGGCCGGGGCGGACTCGCCCTCCGACCGCTTCGCGTGGTCCCACAGTCGATCGAGTGTCGCGAGCGAGTGATCATCGCTCCGGCGGAGATCGCCTTCGATCCGGCGGAAACGTTCGGTGAACCGCCCGAGAGCAGCTCGCAGAGCCACTTCGGGGTCGAGGGCGTGCTTGCGGCAGAGCGACGTCGCAGCGAAGAGCAGATCACCGACCTCGTGCTCGATCGCATCGCGACCGCCCTCCGCGCAGGCGGCTTGGAGTTCCGCGAGTTCCTCGGCGATCTTTGCCAGCGGGCCTTCGGGATCGGGCCAATCGAAACCGACGTCCGCAGCCATCCGTCCGATCCGATCCGCGCGTGCGAGAGCGGGGAGGGATGCGGGGAGCGGTCGGATCGCACTCTGCTCCCCCTCCGAGTCTCCCTTCTCAAGACGCTTGATCGCCTCCCAGTTGCGACGGACCGCCTCACTGTCGGTCGCTTCCACATCGCCGAAGACGTGCGGGTGTCGACGCACGAGCTTCTCGGATATCCGATCCGCGATGTCCCCCAGGGTGAAGGTCCCCCGCTCCTCTCCGATTCGCGCTTGCAGGAAGATGTTCATCAGGAGATCCCCGAGCTCATCCCGGAGTTCTCCGGAATTCGCGGACTCGATCGCCTCGGCGACTTCGTGCGCTTCCTCGAGGAGGAACGGCTTCAGGCTCTCCGGGGTCTGCTCGAGGTCCCAGGGACACCCTCCGGGGGAGCGCAGACGATCGACGATCTCCTTCAGGCGCTGGAGGCTCTCGAGAGAGGGGTTCGGCGTGGGCAAGGGGACTGAGCTCCTTCTCGTGGCGTGTTTCTGCCTGGGGAGGATATCGGTCCGGCGGAGAGGGGACCAGCAGCTCTGCGGTGCTGTGGTTCCTTGGTCCTCGAGAAGGTCGGGTCCGGACGGAGGGTGGACAGGGTCCCGTTGCGGTCGCGCGGTCCGCTCTCGATTCTCTGCCAGGGCCGTGGGGATCACGACTTGCAAAGATCGTCGAGTCCGGCGCGTCCCTTGCCAAGGGACCCTTCGATCGGGGTGGCCCGGTCCGGAACGGCCTCCCGCGGGGGCAGGAACGGCGCGACAGGAGGTGTCGATGCAAGGATGCCCACCCGGGACCGCGGTCGATCGCCAAGCCGACTACAGATCCTGAGTGTGCACGAGGGACGCGGCCCGGTCCTTGTAGGGTTCGAAACTTGAAATCCTGATCGCGGGGATCGTACGCCAGCCGGCCGGACCGGACCGGGTCGCACCTTCTTTGAGCTCTCAGCGAACTTCTGACCCAGGACAGGACACTAGCAGACTGCTGCGAACGGACTGCTGATCGCGGTCAGTCCAGTCACTGGTACTCTCGGCTCACCTTTGTCGAAATCTTGCCGAGCAGACTCCCTTTCAGCTCGACGATCTGGATCTCCCCGTCGTCGCTCTGGAAGATCAGCGAGCGCTGGGAGGTCGTGCCCGAAACGGTGACGAGCGCGCCGAACGCGGGGGGGATGCTTCCGATCGGGGTCTGGTCCCACCCTTCCTTCTTCACCCGTTGCAGCGCGGAAGCCCCGTCCTTCCGCTCGATGACGCTCGCGGCCTGTTTGAGCTGGGTGCCCTGATAGCCGATGATCCGAATCTCCCCATCGCCATTGAGGAAAATCATCGTGTAGTTCCCTCTGGTCCCGGTGAATGAGGTCAGCTCCCCGAAACTCTCTGGGATGATCCCGACCCTCGTCTCCTTCCAGCTCTCCTTCTCTCGCGACTTCTCCTTCGGCTCCTGCTCCTTGCGGTGGATGACGGTCGCGATCTTGGGGACCTGCTTGCCGCTCAGCTCGACGAGACGGAGATCGCCGTCGGAGTTGCGGAACACCATGGTGTAGCTGCCGGGGAGTCCAGCGATCGTGACCAGATCTCCGAAGTGCGTCGGAACTGACCCCACGTTCGTCTCTTGCCAGCTCTCACCCTTCTTCCCCGACTGGGCCGAAATACTCCCGCCGTCGGTGAATGCAGCTCCGAGAATGAGGCAGGCCGAGATCGCCGAGGGAACCAGGATAGGACGGCAGGAGATCGTGAGGGAAGGCATCCTGAGGCAAGTCATCTGGAAAACCCCTTTCGCGTGCAGCCGGTGGCCGCAGGAGACGGAGAGGCGCACGTCGGCTTGGACGCGCCCTGGTAGTCCACTATAAGGGTTCTTCTCGCGGTGGGAACTGGGAGCGCCGCGGCGGCATGCTCGAAGTCCCCGTTTCCGTTTCCGTTTCCGTTTCCGTTTCCGTGGGGAGAGCCCCTAGTCTAGGGGGACGGGGTTCCCCGGAGGTCGTTGCCCCAGTCTCTCCCGCTCGTACTCGACAGGAAGGCGATCGCGTGCGCACATTCGAGCGTCGACTCGCTGCCGCGATCGGGGCCGCCTGTGACGCGGATCCCGGGGAGCTCGAGCGCCTCTTCTCGACTCCCCCGGACCGGTCTCACGGCGACTTGGCGCTTCCCTGCTTCGCGTTGGCAAAGGCGTGGCGTGAGGATCCGAAGGCGATCGCCTCCCGAATCGCCGAGGCTGATCTCGGCCTCGATTGGATCGCCGAGATGCAGGCGATCGGTCCCTACGTGAACTTCCGCTACGAGCGGAGCGCGTTCGCGAGTACCGCTCTCTCCGAGGTACGCGCCGCGGGTGAAGAGTTCGGGACCAGTGCGGCCGGAGCGGGTCGGACCGTCATCATCGATTACTCATCCCCGAACATCGCGAAGCAGTTGGCGGTTCACCATCTTCGCTCGACGATGCTCGGACAGGCGATGGCGAATCTCTTTCGAGCCGCCGGTTACACCGTCGTCGGAATCAATCATGTCGGTGACTGGGGGACGAGCTTCGGGAAGCTGCTCTGTGCTCTCGACCGATTCGGCCCGGAAGAGGGGCTCCTCGAGCAACCGCTCGTTGCGCGGGAGGACCCGATCGCGACTTTGAACGATCTCTACACACGCTACCACGAAGAAGCGAAGAAGAGGCCCGAGCTCGACGACGAGGCGCGACGGTGGTTCTCGAGGATCGAGGCAGGGGACGCGGACGCCCGCGACCGCTGGCGAGAGATTCGAGAACTCTCCCTCGCGCGCTTCCAACGCCTGTACGACCGACTCGGCGTTCGGTTCGACGAGGTGATCGGCGAGAGCTTCTTCGAAGATCGGATGCCGGGGGTGATCGCTGAGTTGGAGGCGAAGGGTCTTCTCGAGGAGAGCGAGGAGGCCCAGGTCGTTCGGGTGGGGGATGAGATTCCTCCGTTTCTGGTCCGGAAGAAGGACGGCAGCACCCTATACGGAACTCGTGATCTCGCCGCGGTGTGGTATCGCTGGGAAACGTGGCGCTTCGATCGTTGCCTCTACGTCGTCGATGCGGGTCAGGGGCTCCACTTCCGCCAACTGTTCCGAGTGGCGGAACGACTGGGATGGGAGTGCGCGGACAAACTCGAACACTCCGCCTTCGGGGTGATGCGGATGCCGGTCGACGGCGCCTGGGTGAAGGGGCGGACCCGCCACGGCAGCGTGATCCTCCTCGAAGAAGTGCTCGATGCCGCCGTCGCCCGCGCGCGCGAGATCGTGATGGTGAAGAACCCGGACACGGACGATCCCGATGCGATCGCCGAGGCGGTAGGGGTCGGCGCGGTGATCTTCGCGGACATGAAGGCGCGGCGGATCAAGGATGTGAACTTCGATCTCGAGAAGATCCTCAGCTTCGACGGTGAGACCGGTCCATATCTTCAATACACCCTGGTGAGGTTCGAGGGGCTGCTGCGCAAGCGCGGAGAACTCGACCCGAGCGGGGCGACCGGCGCGCGGCTGACCACGGACGCCGAGCTCGCGCTGATGGAGGAGGTTCTTCGATTCCCAGAAGTCGTCGAGCAGGCTGCGGCGGAGGCGGAACCTGCCATCGTCGGCCAGTACCTCCTCGGCCTCGGCTCGACCTTCAACAACTACTATGCTCATCATCGAATCCTCGACCCCGATCGGTCTCTCGCGATCGACCGTCTCGCGCTCGTCGACCTTCTTCGGATCACTCTGCGGAACGGACTCCGTTGGCTGGGGATCGTCCCGCTCGAACGGATGTGATCCGTTGCTCGTGCGAGGCGGCCGTGTGGGGGAACACGCGAGCCGTCGGCGGCGCCGACACCGTGGGTCGGGATGCCTTCTGGTGTTCATCCTGGGCGTGACGATCGTCCTGCGCATCCTCTGGGCGCCGAGCGCACTCCCGGTCCCGGAGGAGGTCTTCCCGGGGGAGGGGACCATCACCGGCTGCGAAATTTCGCGGGGGGTTCTCCCTGAGTTCGACGCTGGCATCGATGGAATCATCGATCGCCTTCCCGAGGAGATCGCGTTCCAGGGTCGGTCGATTTCGATCCCCCCGGGGTCTCTCGCGCTCCTCCGGCGGAGTGGCCCGTGGCGATGCGCCCTCTGGGAGAGCGAGGATGGGGAGCGCTTTGCACTCCTCGTCGGGGGAGAGGGATTCGGGCGGGTGCGTGGACGGGTGATCCGATCGGTCGCGCGAAGCATCGAGTCGGGGTCGGGGCTCAGCGCGGTGTCGATCGCGGGAGGGCTCCTCATCGGGAACGAAGTGGCGCTGGTACGTGAATGTGCTCTCCGTGCAGAAGAAGCCCCGCGACGCCGGATCCCCCGCGGCGGAGTGCGCTTCTGGCAAGACGATGCTCGGGCAGGGGTCGCACTCGAATTGTGGTGGTGGCCCAAGGGGGATCGCGACCTCCTCCTCGAGCGATGGCGAGGGCGGAGCACAGAAACTTGGCAAGAAGTGTTCCTCGATCGTGGAATCCGCGCGGAACTACTCGACGAAAAACCCGAGGAGCGCATGTGGGAACTCCACGGGGCACGAGATGCCCTCAGGGAGTTCCTGGGCAGCATTCAGCGGTGGTGATCGGCGTGCTCGATGGGACTTCGAGCGCAGGTCCACCGTTGTTGTGGGGTGAAGTCGTCGTGGCTTTGCCGCGACGGCGAGGGTGCGCGAGCGACCGGAGTAGAAGGCCAACGAGCCGGCAGGCGAGCGTTGTGGGGTGAAGTCGTCGCGGCATTGCCGCGCCGACGAGGGTGCGCGAGCGACCAGAGTAGAAGGCCAACGAGCCGGCAGGCGAGCGTTGTGGG
>JAQBGV010000116.1:0-12691 GCA_032128395.1 Planctomycetota bacterium
GCGTGGTTCGTCGGAGTACCGGCGGAGGTCCGGGACAGGCATCACCTGCGGCGAGCCAGTCCCAGCTCTACTGCTCCCGATCCCGGCGCTCGAGCTCCTCTTGCGCCGCCGCCGCCGCCGCCTTCCGCTCTCGCCAGTGCGTGGCGCGGTCGGTCTGCTCCGCTGCTTCTGCTGACCTGACCAGCTCGTCGAGCAGCTCGTTGTCGAGCGAATACTTCGCTGCCGGTTCCCCCAGTGCGAGGGCGAGCATGGGGCCATCCCCTTCACGAACGCGCGCGATCACCTCCGAGAGCCGCCCGAGGTGGAGCCGACCCTCGTCCGCGAGGGTCCGCTCGATCGTGTCCGCCCACGAATCGTCGCCGAACTTCCGGGCGAGGTCGGCGATCCAGAGCTGTAGGTTCGCACTGTCCTTCGCGAGGGGGACGATCGAGTCGAGGAGTTCGCCTGAGCGCTCGACCTCACCGAGCTCGTGGAACCGCGCTGCGCAGAGCGCGAGGAGTTGGAAAGCGACATCGTCGCTCATCCGATCCTCGGCTTGCCACGCCTTCACCTTGCCGGCGATCGATTCGTACCACCCCTTCGGATCGACCCACGCCGACGAGTCCTCGGGGAGGAGCTTGAGCTGGAGGTCGAACCCGATCCACCCGGTCTGCTCGAACTGGTAGCGGTACCAGGGGTACTTCAGGTTGTCGGGCACCGGGAGCTTGCAGATCGCGACCTCGAGACACTCGAGCGCGCGCTCCGTCTCTCCCGCCATCGCGTACAGATAGGACGCCGCCTGGGCGGCGTTGCGCTTCGGGACCTCACCCAGGTCGGTGACGTGGTCGCAGACCGCCCGCGCTTTCTCGAGGGCGCGCGCGGGGCCGAGGAGCTTCTCCCACGTCTGGATCACGAGACGTTCGTAGTTCTCGCGCCCCCAAAACGCCTCCTCGCCGGGGTCGGAGAGTGCGAGAACCGCCTCCACCGTGCGGATCTGTTCATCCCCATCGAGGTGCTCGATCACTTCGCCGAGGAGATCGTCCGCGGAGTCCCAGAAGCGGTTGCTCCGATCGGGCTGGACCACCGCGCACCAGCGATACAGGGTCCCCGCCCGCTCGCTGAGGCCCGACTTCGCGGCGAGCCGGGCGAGGCGACGGAGCTGGCCGGTGTCGGTCGGGCTGACGTTCTCGAGCAACCCCTCGAGGGTGGATGCGATCTCGTCCGCGGAGCGCTCCTCGGCGAGTTCGAGCAGGGCGAAGATCAGACCGTATTCGTGCTTGCCGACCTCGCCGCGTCGTTCGCGCGCGAGCAGCCCTTCGAGCGCGGTCTCCGCGCCGACGCGTTCGGCTTCCTTCTGCGCCAGCGCGCGGAAGATGTCCCCCGCCACTTCGTTGCCGAGCGACCCGGCGGAGAGGGAGCGCAGTTGTCTGCGGATTTCCCCCTCGCCGAACCCCTGCGCGATGAAGACATCTTGGGCGGTGCGGATCTCGGGAGGCGCCTTCTTCTCCTTCTCCTCGGGAGCGGAGATTTCGGGGAGTCCGCCGCGGGATCGGTTCTTCTTCGCCGCTTCGCGCGCCTTCTGCTGCTCTTCCTCGCTCGGCGGATCTGCGGGCCAGATCTGTCGGCCGGTGTACTCGCCACCGTACTCGACGAAGGACCCGGTGGAGGTCTGCACGATCATCATCGATGCGAACCGCGGATCCGCTCCCGCCGTGGGAAACCTGCGCCAGAGGCGCCGGAAGGTCGCGATCGCCGTACTTCGATCGCCTCTCTCGAGTGCATCCTTCACGCCGAGCACGGTCGCGGGAGGGGTGCGGTCCTTCTTCGCAGCGGCCTTTTCGTCGGTCTCCGCGTTCTTTGCATCGAGCAGAGCGAGGGCTTCGACCGGGTTCATCAGCCCCCGCCAGTGACGCACGAGATTGTCGAGCAGTCGCTGGTCGTCCGGCTTCGCGGCGACGATCCTCTTCTCCAACTCGATCGCCCGGAATGCTTCGCCTCGAGCGGAGTGGAGCCGTGCGAGCTGCTGGAGGAAGGAGACCTCAGCGGGGAAAGCCTCGACCGCGGCCTCGATGCCGGCGCGGCTCTGCTCTTCGTCTCCATCGCGGGAGAGCAGCTGCAGACGGAGCTTCGTGAGCTCCACGTCCTTCCCCGCGTCTCGTTCCGCGTTGTCGATCAGCGCGAAGAATCGATCGGAGTGATCCTCGAAGAACTCTTCCACGATCCGGTTCACCGCGTTTCGGACCCGGTAGTCGGGGTTGCCCCCGAGGGATTTCAACTGATCCCGGTACAGTTCGGCCGCGATCTCCCACGCGGCGTCCTCCTGACCGATCTGACGGAGGAGGAGCGCCTCACCGGAGCGGTACCCCGCGTCCTGAGGCTCCTTCTCCCTGAGGGTCCGGATGTACCGGAGCGCGACCGCTGCGTTCGGACTCTTCACCTCCGTCAACTGATCGACGTAGTAGGTGAACATCTGGGGATCATCGGCTTGTTCGACACCCTGCTTGAACGCCCCGGCGAGGAAGTCCGCGAAGCTCACGTCGACCTCCTCATCGAGGACGGGGAGGAGCTGGAGCGCGAACATGCCGGTCTGGGACTTCGGGAGCTTGGGCCAGATGCGGCGGGCGACCGGGCCTCGGTCCGCCGTCGGCAGCAGCGCGAACATCTCCGGGATCCCGTAGATGAACCGATCGCTCGCCTCGAGGCGTTTCACGATCAGCTCCTCGACCTGTTCGGACGTGAAGAGGTCCGAACCGAGGGACTTCTGGAGGTCGGGGAGGCGCGAGACGAAGCTCGAGAACTTGTCCGGGTTCTCGTTGACCGCATCGACCAGCTGCTCGATCAGACTCCGTCGCCGCGGCTCGTCGAGGATCATCCCGCTCTGACGCAGGATGTTCTCGACCCCGCCGTAGAGCGAGTCCGGCGAGTGCTGGACCATCAAGTTCAACCAGTGGCGGCAGAGCCCGAGTACGAGTTCCGGATCGCCGAGATAGAGCGCGGTCGAGACGAGGACCGGCAGCCGCTGCTGATCGCTCGGTTCGCCGGTGGAGAGGTCGAGGCGCGTCAGCAGTTCCTTGACCTGGTCGTCGTGCCCCTCGACGAGGAGCGGGAGGATCCGGGCCGACGCCTCAGAGACCGGGATCACCCCCGGAAATTCGCCATCGCCGGCGCTCCCGACCAGCAGGGCCAGCTTCTGCCGTTCCTTCGCGTCCCGCCCGCTCTCGTCGAGGAGGCGGCGCGCAGCCACTACGTACCCCCAGGAGACGCGCGAGCGCACCATGCTCTCGAGGATCTTCTTGTCGTCGGGGAACGCGGCGAGGAGGCGACGGTCGAGCGTTTCGAGCCGGGCCGAGTGGCCGAAGGCGAGAGCGAAGCGGCGGTAGCAGCTGATGCGTCCCTCGAGGCGCGGGAATTCCTCGAGCGTGACCTCCTCGGTCGGTGCGTCGGTGACGAGACCGGCGAGTTCCGCATCGATCGCGGCGAGCTGTCCCCCGAGGAGCGGTTCGATCCCCTCGAACGGGAGCGTGGCGATGACTCCGCTCTGGAGGCGGAGGAAGAACTGTTCCGCTTCGTCGACGTTGCGATTCGCGAACCAGTTCATCTGTGGGTCGGGTGCACCGTTCTTTTCCTTCTGGACCAGTTTTCTCTCGGGGCGCCGGGAGAGCACGATCTCGAGTCCCCGGCGGTAGAGCTCGCCGGCCAGGTCATCGCGCCCGAGTTGCTCGTGGAGCTCTCCGACCTTGGTCAGGAGCCCGACGTCGCTCGGCTCGACGGTGAGGATTCGCTCGTAGATGTGCAGAGCCTCTTTCGGGTACCGGGACTTCTCGAACGCCTCGGCGATCTGGGTCTGGAGTTCTCCGTACTCGGGGAGCTGGCTCATCCGCTGGAAGGTCTTCGTCGCGTTGATCACCTCGCGGGAGCGAAGGAACGCCTCGCCGAGCTCGAGATAGACCTGCGGCGGGACGAGCTCCCCCTGGCCGAGGAGACGGCGCCCGAACATCAGTTGCTCGGTGTTGTCGACCTCCGGTTCGTCGGGCTGCGGTCTTCCCGCGAAGATGACCCCCCGCTGGCGCCCTCCCGCTGGCTCGGCGAGTGCCATCAGCTCCCGCAAGAGCGGCGTCCGCTGCTCGCCGGCGATCGGCAGGGCCATCTTCAGCGCGCGGATCGCCCCCGGGGTGTCGCCGAGCTCCGCGGAGAGATCGGCGAGCAGGCGGTAGAGGTAGAGCTTGTCGGCGCGGCGTGAGATGCGCTCGAGCACGATCCTCCGCGCCCAGTCGACGAGTCGGTCCGGTGCGCCGGTGTTCGCGCGCCCGTCCCGCATGTTCAGGATTCCGTCGATCGCGATCGTGAACAGATCGTCCTTGTCGGCGGTCTCGGCGAGGTACTGGAACATCCCGGCAGTTCGAGAGTGGCGCCCGAGTTCCTTCTGGAGATTGGAGAGCAGCAGATAGGTGTCGATGCGTTCGGGGTGCTCGGCGAGCGAGTAGCGGTATGCCTTTAGCGCTTCTTCCCGCAACCCGGCGAGGGCGAGCACGCCCGCCTCGAACTCACGCGAGACCGAATCCGACTCTTCGATCTTCAACTTCTCGAGGATCGCGCGCGCCTCGTCACGGCGTCCTCCCTCGAGCTTCGCCATCGCGAGCTGGCGTAGGTAGTCCGCACGCCCCTCGGGATCGATCTCGATCAGCTCCTCGACGACCTTCTCGTAGTTGAAGAAGTCCTCGCACGCGACGAAGATCCGCGCCTTCTCGGCGAGGACCTCGGTCGCCTTGCGCCCTGAGTCCTTCCAGTACTCCTCGACGATCTCGGTCGCCGAAACCGGGTCCTTCACGTGGGTGTAGAGCCGCACGAGGAGCCCGACGTCGCGATCGTCCGCCGTTCCCTCGGCGATCTTCCTCTCGAGGCCGACTGCGACCTTGGCGAGCTTCCCCAGGCGGGAAGCGACCGACATCAACCGTTCCTCGACGTACCGGCGCCTCGGGATCGAATCGACCGCCCGCCAGATCTCCTGCCAGAGCCCGAGTGCCTCCTCCTCCTTGCCGATGTCCGAAAGGAGGAGCGCGAGCTTCATGTCGGTGTCGGGGTTCGAATCGGTCCCCTTCGCGATCCGGAACCGCTCGAGCACCTCGACCGCGCGCTCCTTGTCGCCGAGTCGGGAGTAAGCGTCGGAGAGGTCCTTCCGCACCGGATCCGTGGGCGGGGAGCTCTCGTCGATCTCGGTGAGCGTTGCGCGAGCCTGATCCATGTCGCTGTGGGAGAGGTGCAGCTCGTAGAGGAAGAGCAGGGCGCCGTTCCGCGCCTCGTCCCCCATCGACTCACACGCCCGTGCGAACTCCATCGCGAGATCGTCCAGCCCGATCGCCATCAGCGTCGAGGCCGCCGCCATCCGGTACCGGAGATCGTCGGTCACCCCGAGATAGGTGCGCCACACCTCGACCGCCGCCTCGCGGTTGCCGCGCTCGAGATAGAACCGCGACAGTCCTTCACGCCATTCGATGAAGCGCGGCTCCTCGCGAATCAGCTGCCGGTACGCGTCGATGAGGGTCTCCTCCTGACCGGTCTCGCGGCACATCTCGAGGAGTTCGCGACGCATGTCGATGGTGAACTGCTCCCCCGCGGCGTCGCGGAACAGGCCGAGAGCCTGGTCGACGCGGCCGGTCTCGCGAAGGAGGTCGATCCACGCCTGGCGCGATTCATCGGTCAGGGTCGTCGAATCGGCGAACCGGTCGATCAGCTCGGGGAGGGCGCCATCGCGCCGGTACGCCTCCACCAGGACCGTCAGCGAGTATCGACGGTCGCGCTGGAGCTTTGCGCTGCCGACCGCGGCCCATGCGAACTCCTGAGCGCGGTCCCACTCCTCGGCCTCGAGGGCCCACTCCGCGAGCCGCACCTCCTGACGGAATCGGGCACTCCCCTCGCCATCTTCGGTGGTGAAGACATCGATCGCGTCCTTCTGTTCCCCGCGCAGCGCAAGGATCACCGCGGCTTGGTTGGCCAGCTGGACATCGCGCTCGGGAACGCGCGCGAAGATGGCGAGTGGAGTCAGCTTGCGCTCCCCCTCGGCCTTCTGTTTCGGTGGCGACCCGGAACCGGTCGAGGTCACCGGCGCCGTGAGCGTCGCCCCTCCCGCCGAACGGACGCCCACCGCGGTACCGGCGGGGATCAGGAGCATCCCGGCGAATGTACCGGTCGCGGTGGAGGCGGCGACCGCCTCCCTCTCCTTCTCCGGATCGAGGAGGAGGGCGCGACGGAGCAGCACCGCGTTCCGGAGCGTCTCGTCGATCTCTCGGTCGAGCAGCTTCCCGAACACCTCGTGCGCGGCTTCGTTCTCGCCGAGTGCATCGAGAATCTGAGCGCGCTCGAGGATGTCCTCGACCGTCTCCACGGACTCGGGGATCTTCTCCGCGAGCTTCCGCGCGAGGTCGAGGTCGCCGAGGATGCGCAGGAGCCGCGTCGTCAGCCGACGCAGCGCGATGATGTCGGGGGCGTCGAGGCTCGGGTCCTCTTCCTCGCTCTCGAAGAGGATCGTGCGGATCCGCTCGCGCAACCGCTCCTGACACGCCTCGATCAGCGGTTCGGGAGATCCGTGTGCGATGATCGACGAGTGCCAGAGAGCGTCTGCGTGAACCCTCGGATCGTCGTCGGCGAGCGCGGCATCGAGAGCGGGGACGATCGTCTCGTCGAGCGGCGGCGGACCCTCGTCCTTCGGGACCTGTGCCCCGAGGAGGCCCACTCCGATGATCGCGAGTCCGAGCAGCAGCCGGATCGCGATATGCTGAGATCCGTGACGCGGCACTACGCCTCCATCCCGGGGTGTGAGCGACTTCGACGGTAGAGGATCTCCCCGAGGAACGCGAGGAGTGCCAAGAGCGAGCAGAGCGGGGCGAGTTCTCGGATCCCCCGCGGCGCGCCCCCCCCACCCGCGGTCGGGTTGAACGAGCCGAGGTCTCCGATCACCGACCCGCCGGTCGCGGCGGCGAGCGCCGCGAGGTCGAGGGCGTGGGCGGGGTCGACCTGCCCCTCGGGACTCCCGCCGGGATGCGCGGGAGAAACGAGGCGCCAGGCGCCGCGAGCGGGGTCCACCGTTCCGCAGGCGATGCGGACCGCCGCCGCCGGGTCACGTCCCAAGGTCGCGACGAAGCGTCCTGGGGCGCGTTCGTGGAACTCTAGCGCGGTCGCGGTCTCTCCTTCGCCCAGGCGGGAAGCGCGGGGGAGCGGGGCCGCGCGCTCGCGGCGTTCGGCGATGACGTCGAGCCGCGTCCCGTCCTCCTCGAGGGACCAGCGGTACGGGCCGACCCCATCCGCCGCGGTGCGCGAGAGCACCCGGGCGAGGAACGCGCCGTACTCCGGCCACTCCTCCCACCCGGTGGTTCCAGGGCCGACCGGCTCGGTGAGGAACGCGGTCGCCCGGCCGAGGCCGGCGCGCCAGCTTGCGAGCACGGGATGACCATCGGTGCGGGTGCGCAGCAACACCTCCGCTCCAGGACGAGCGCGAGTCTCGACGTAGCCCGAGACCGAGGGGACGCCGAGCGGGTCGACTTCTCCCCACCACCCGGCGCCGCCGCGCGGCTCGACTGCCTGCACCCCGGGTCGGTAGGCGGGGAGGCGCGCGGTCGACGGCTGCTTGAGCATGATCTCCGGCAGGTTGAACCGATCGCTCGCGTTGTAGTAGCGACCGTTCCCCCAGTCGGCGAGCTGCACCAGGAACTCGCCGTGGCGCGCGGGGCCGACGAGCACCGTCGAGACGCAGATCCCGTCGCGAGCCATCCGCCGGAGCAGCGACTCGTACGGTCCGGTCTCGACACCGGCATCGGTGAGCATCAACACGTGCTTGTAGCGGGTCTGCATGTTGCGCAGGCCGTAGTACGCCTCTTCGATCGCCGGCAGGAGGATCGTGCCGCCGCCGGCGTCGAGACGGTTCAGCGCGCGTTGGATGTCGATCGCGTTCGCCGCGGACTGCAGTGGCGCCGCCCAACGCTTCGTCCCGTAGAACTCGACGATCCCGACCTTGTCATGGGGGAGCAATCGTCTTATCGCGAGCCGCGCGGTCTCCTTCGCCAGGATGATGCGGTTCCCACCCATCGACCCCGAGGTGTCGATGATGATCGCGAGGGCGGTGCTCGGGTCCTTCTTCTCTTCCTTCTGGATGAACTCGATGGGGAGCGTCTGCGCGAGCGGGGAGTCGTGGTAGCCGCCGGGGCCGAAGCTGCCGCCGCCTCCCGACATCAGCAGTCCGAGGCCGCGCTCGCGCACCGCCTCGCCGACCGCCTCCTGGAACGACGCGGGCATCGTCTCCGCCGGGCGGTCGTCGATCATCACCAGGTCGAAGCGATCGAGATTTGGCTCGGCGGTGAGGTCCTCGCGCTCCTCGAAGTCGAATCCTGACCCGACCAACTCTTCCAGGCGTTCGCGCCCCTCCGCGATCCGTTCGCCGAGGTAGAGCACCCGCAGCGGATCCTGCACGGCGACCTCGGTCGCGAAGGAGTTGGTGCCGGGGAATTCGTCCGTCCCCTCGGTCGCGCTCACCGTGACCACGAGCGGCAGGAATCCCGACTCTTCCGGTTCGATCGGCAGCATCACGCGAGTGCGGCCATCGACTGCGACCCCCTCGCGCACCGCGAGCACCGCTTCGCCCGAGGAGAGGGTGACGGTGGCGATCGCGCTGCCGATCAGATCGACGTGGGCGCGGGCGGTCGCGCCTGCGCGCAGCGGCTCTTCGACGAAGAGCCCGACCGGACGCAGATCGGTTTCTGGGGGACCGCGGAGGATGTCGACATGGACGGGGATCCCCCGCGCCGCGAGCGCCTGGGCTGCGGGTCCCCAGTCGTGAGATGTCGAGTGTCCGTCGGAGATCAGTGTCACGGAGCCGTGCGTCCCGGCGGGGATCTGTGACCCGGCGACCGCGAGGGCTGCGCCGAGCGGCGTGCGGTCGCTGGTGAATCGCTCCGAGCGCTCCCAGGACGAGTTCGCTAGCGACGTCTCGCCCCCCTCCCCCATCGAGAGAAGGATCGCTCGGTCGTCGCCGAGGCGGCGTCCCAGCGACTGGAGGCCGGTCACCGTGCTGCTGGAGTCGCCGAGGAGGACGCTCGTAGTGGTGTCCAGGAGGAGCACGTGATGCGCTCGGGTCTCCTCGCCGGGGACCGTGGGTCCGGCGAGCGCGAGGATGAGCAGCGCGACGACCACGCTGCGGATCGCGCCGTGCTTGAGGTCGCGCAAGCGCCGGGGCCAGACCCACAGGACGGGGATCGCGAGAGCGAGCCAGAGCCAGATCGGAGTGGTGAATTCGATCGCCATCAGGGGATCGCCCCTCGCCGGTAGAGGAACCACTCTCCCGCGAGCAGTGCCAGCGCGAGCAACCCGAGCACGGTCGGGAACGGCGTGGTCGGTCCGGGGGGAGGAAATTCATCTGCGGAAGGGATCGCCTCCGCTCCCGCGGTCACGATTCGGTCGAGCAGCCCGACGGAGAGCGACCCTCCTCGGTCGTCCGCGTACTCCCCTGCGCGCGGGGCCCGAGCGCTGTCGCCGACCGGATCGAGCACCAGGCCGCCCGATGCGAGACGATGGTGCCCGGAAAGGGGTCTCCCTGCTGCGACCTCCGCGGTGAGATCCTCGACCTCGAGGATCCAGCGGAGAGAGAGCGCGACGAAGAGCGGGAAGGACCTGGATGAGACGAAGTTGTAGTCCTCGGCGAGGAGCTCTTCCCACACGCCGATCCCGCGCTGCCCCGCGGGGCGCGCGCCGAGGGTGATCGGTCGGCCGGCCGCTGCGGCGAGGTCCATCGCATCGACCTGATCGAGCCCTAGATCGAGGAGCGCCTCCTCGAGGACCCGAGCGGAGTCGTCGGTGGCATCGTGCGCGAGCAGGATCGACTCCTCCTGTGCGTCCCTCGGCACGAATTCGAGCGCGGGGATCTGGCCGCCGATCGCTTCTCCACCCCGCCGCACGGCGACATCGGCCTCGCCGGTGACGAGACGCACCGCCGGATCTGCCGCGAGCGCGGGTTCGAGCCAGGGTGCGAGGGAGGGAGAGAGCGCGACGCGCAGTGGGCGACGCACGGGAAGGGTGCGCGCGGCCCGATCGTCGAGGGGGTTGTCATCGGCGCCGACCAAGCCCGCCTCGAACCTTCCTCCCGTCGCCGGGAGGTCGCGGAAGATGAACCGAGTTCCTCCCGGTGCGCTGTCTCTCTCCGCTCCGCCGGAGATGGCCGCGCCATCGATACGCGCCGCGAGCTCTGCCGTTTCCGCTCCGTTCCCGGCGACCTCGACCAGAATGTCGATCCGTTCCCATGTGCCGCTATCGGCCTGGGCGACTCCGAGGGCGACGATCCCCCGGTTCGAGCGCCCTGCGCGGGGTGCGACCAAGGGCACGACGGTCACTGAGTCGGGGATGACCGCAAGAATCGCCGGGGAGAGGGTCGAGTCCCCGGCAACCCAAATGGTCGCCGCACGAGAGTCGGTGAGCGTGGGGAGATGATCGGCGAGAGTTCGTTCGAGCGTCGGTGGGCACGCCTCGGGTCCGTACGCCGCGAGGCGCAGATCGAAGAGCCGTTCCGGCTCCCCGGGGACGAGCAATGTGTGCGGCTCGCCGGCGCAGAGGATCACCTGACGGCGCGCGCGCGGAAGGGCGGCGACCGTCTCGCGGGCGAGCGCGACCGTCTCGGCGAAGCGCTCCGGCTCGCTCATGCGCGCGGACGCGTCGATGAGAACCAGGTGTCGGTCACCGGTGCGGCGATCGAGATCGACCCCGGTCGCGGCGAACCAGACGAGGGTGACGATCCCGAGCAGGAGCAGGTACGCGAGCGGGTGGCGGAACCGTTCGACGAGGACCCGCGCCCGCGCCTCCTCGACCGCCTCGCGCCAGAACAAGGTACTCACCACACGGACCGGCCGATGCCGCACGCGCAGGCGCTGCAAGAGGTACAGGATCCCCGCGAGTGCCGCGATGCCGGCGATGATGACCGTGGGGGCGAGGAGCGCGGTCACGCCTGGTACCTCCCCCCCTGGAACAGATCGACCAGCTGCGGGACGATGTCCAGGTCGACATCGAGGCGCAGGAGCCCCGCACCACGGCGGCGGGCGAACGCGGTGAGTTCATCGTGGAAGCGATCGTGCGCACCTCGGACCCGTTCGAGAATCTGCGGGGTCACCGACACATCCTCGGTCTGACCGGTCTCGCAGTCGACGAGCTCGATGTCTCCGGTGAGCGCGGGATCGCGGTCGCTCCTTCGCCAGAGGGGGACGAGGAGCAATCGATGTCGCTGCGAGCCGAGCGCCTCGCGCACCGCCTCGATCCCGGCCGGATCGAAGAAGTCGCTGATCACGACCAACAGCCCTTCGCGCAGTCCGAGGGCCCCGAAGCGGCGAAAGGAGCGCCGAAAGTCGGTCATCCCGCGGGGGGCGAGACCGGCGAGGACGCTCGCGAGACGCAGGGCGCGTCCCCGTCCCGACTGCGGGCGCAGAGTCACTTCCAGGTCGTCGCCGAAGGCGAAGATCCCGACGCGGTCGTGTTGGTGCAGGGCGATCGTCCCGAGCGCGAAAGCTGCGCGCAACCCCTCGCGAACCCGGGGCGGTCGTTCGAGGAAGAGACTCTCCGACACATCGGTCGCCAGGTAGACCGGCAAGTCCTCGAGCTCCTCGAAGAGCCGGATGAAGACCTTCCGCAGCCGGCGGTAGATGTTCCAGTCGATCGAGCGGAAGTCATCGCCGGGGGAGTACGGTCGGAAGTCCTGGAACTCGATCCCGGCCCCGAGGTCGCGGGAGCGCTGCTCGGCCGGTCGTCCCGAGCGCGCGACCCGCTTCGCGATCAGGCGCAACCGCCCCACCGCCTCGAGGAACGCGGGGTCGAAGAGTTCCTGCTCGGTGATCCCCGATGCCATGGTTCGCGCCCTATTCCATTCCGCGCATCCGACGTGCCTCGGCAACCAGCCGAGCCATAGGCGAGCGTTCGTGGGTCAAGTCGCCACGGCTTCGCCGCGACCGAGAGGGGATTCTCCTATAGCCCCAAAACCAATCCGAGCCGTAAGGCGAGGCGTTTGTGGGTGAATCGGGAGCGGCTCTGCCGCGACCGAGAGGGGGCTTTGCGAAAGCCCCCTCAACAACACCTCAAACCGCAGGCGGTTTGACGTGCTCCAGCACCGCATCGATGATCTGGTCCGGGGAAATCCCTTCCGACTGCGCGTGGAAATTGACGAGGACCCGGTGCCTGAGCACGTCGTGCGCGGCCTTGCGCAGGTCCTCACTCGCCACTGCGAAGCGCCCGGCGAGGAGCGCGTTCACCTTGCCGGCGAGGATCAACCCCTGGGCGCCGCGGGGGCTGGCCCCGAGCGAGACGTTTTCGTTCACGATGGTCGGGGCGTGGAGGCTTCCCGGCTGCGTCGCGACGACCAGGTGGATCGCATCCATCTGCACCGCCTCGGGGACCGGGACCGAGCGCACCACTTCGCGCATCGCGAGGATCTCGGGGCCGCTCGACGTGGCGTGCAAGTGGGTGTCCATGGTGCCGGTGGTGCGATCGAGGATCGCCTTGTACTCCGCGACCTCCGGGTACCGGACGATCGTCTTGAAGAGGAACCGGTCGAGCTGCGCCTCGGGGAGCGGATAGGTCCCCTCTTGTTCCACCGGGTTCTGCGTCGCCATCACGCAGTACGGTTCTTCGAGCTTGATGGTGCGTTTGCCGACGGTGATCTGCCGCTCCTGCATCGCCTCGAGGAGGGCGG
>JAQBGV010000117.1:0-47949 GCA_032128395.1 Planctomycetota bacterium
CCCGAGGACCGCTTCGAAGATCTGCGCGACCCGCCGCTGCCGTTCGACGCTCACGATGGGTCTTCCGCCGAGAGCGCCCGGGCGATCCAGGCGCGCGCGACCCGCCAGTCGGTGTTCACGGTCGCGGTCGACACGCCGAGCGCGGCGGCGGACTCCTCGATGCTCAGGCCGGCGAAGAAGCGCAGCT
Source organism: Planctomycetota bacterium (assembly GCA_032128395.1). Lineage (GTDB taxonomy): Bacteria > Planctomycetota > UBA8108 > UBA1146 > UBA1146 > JAQBGV01. The sequence continues at coordinate 188 of JAQBGV010000117.1, forward strand.
CGATCACCTGCGCCTTGCGTGCATCGATCTCGGCGAGTGCCCGCAGCGCCTCATCGAGGCACACGATGTCGATGTCGGTCTCCGGGCTCGCCCGCAGCCGCTCATCGAGGGTGATCCTCCGGCGCCCCCCGCCCCGCTTCCCCGACCCGCGAGCCCGTGCGTGGTCGACGAGGATGTGCCGCATCGCGGTCGCGGCCGTCGCCAGGAAGTGCGTGCGATCGCGCCAAGGGGGGTCCTCGCGGTCGGCGAGCTTCAGGTAGGCCTCGTGGACGAGCGCCGTCGGCTGCAGGGTGTGCCCTCGCGGCTGCTCGCGGAAGTTCCGTTCCGCGATCCGCCGCAGCTCCTCGTAGACGAGCGGCATCCAGTCGCCGGGATCTCGTCCCCCGGCCCCCGACGGCTCGCGTCCCTCCCCGGGCCCGGGATTCGCGCCGAGATGTTGCACACCCCCCCCTTCAGCGGTCGACGAGGCGCGATCCTACCGCAGTTCCCGACCGGCCCCAACGCCGCTCCGGGGAGCGCCGGAGGCCGTCTCGGCGGCTTCTCGAGAAACCACTACACGCCGCACCCCCACTTCTCGTCTTCGAAGGATGAGTCGCCCCGCTGCTCTTCCGACGACTGGTCGTCGGGGGGAGCGCACGCGGACCTCGCACCTCGCCCCCTACGCCGGGGCCACCGATAGGAGGACAGTCATGACGCGCCCAACTTTCATCCGCGCGATCATCTGCGCCGTGTGTGTCGCTCTCCCCTCGATCCCGGGAACGGCCCGGGCCGATTCCCCCCAGGACCTCACCGATCCGCCGCGGGCGGTCCGCCCGGCGGCGCCGCAGAAGGCGCTGCCGTCGCTGGTCGAGGCGTCCCGCCTCGCCCGCGACCCGGCCCGCGGCGGACTCGCAGCGGCCGCGGCAAAGCTCGCCGGGGTCGGCTACCGTACGCTCGACGGAGCGGATCTCCGCTTCGAGGTGGTGGCGGCGCCGGGACTCGAGCCGCTCGTGAGCGCGGCGATCGACGCGCAGGGGGGGACGGTGGTCCGCTCGGTGCGCGACCGGATCGAGGGGCGTGTCCCCCTCGAACACCTCGAGGACCTCGCCGCCTCGCTTCCCGAGGGAGCCTTCATCGAGCCGTCGGGGTACGGTCAAGTGCAGCTCGCCACGGAGGGGCAGGGGCCGACGATCCAGCGTGACGGACCCTACCGCGATCTCGGATTCGACGGCAGCGGCATCAAGATCGCCGTCATCGACGTCGGTTTTTCGGGACTCTCCACATCGCGCCTGACCGGTGACGCCCCGGCGGTCTCGACGAACGTGAATCTCAGCGCGCTCTCCTTCGAGGCTCCCGCCGACGGCAACCACGGGCGGTTCGTCATGGAGACGATCTACGACCATGCGCCGGGCGCCCAGTACTTCATCTACAAGATCGACAACCAGACCCAGGCCTCGCAGGCGATCGATCTCGCCGCGGCGCAGGGGGTCGACATCATCTCGATGTCGCTCGGCTACTTCCCGCAGTGGTACGACGGGGCCCTGGCGATCACGCAGGCGGCCGATGATGCGGCCGCCCAGGGGGTCCTGGTCTTCAACTCCGCCGGGAACAGCGCCGATGGCCACTGGGAGGGCGCGTTCGCCGATCCCGATGGCGACGGCTTCATCACGTGGGGGCCCGGGAACGACGAGGTGCTCCAGTGCACCATCCCCGCCGGCAAGTCCGCCTCCGCCTTCCTCACCTTCAACCGCGACGGCGGCAACCACGACTACGACCTGTTCCTCTACAACGTCGACGCCTCGGTCCTGCTCGACTCCTCGGTGAACCCGGGGGAGAGCTTCGAGTCGGTCAGCTACCCGAACAACGGCAACGCGCCGATCATCGTGCAGCTCGTCGTCGAGCGCGTCGCGGGCCCGGGGACGGTGCTCGAGGTGTACGTCGGCAAGGACACGCAGATGGATGAGTTCATCGTGCCGGGGAGTTCCGTGCTCTCCCCGTCCGACGCGTCCCACCCGAACGTGATCTCGGTGGGGGCGGTCGAGCAGGCGGCCTACGGCTCCTCGTCGTTCACCTCGGGGATCCAGGCGACCTACTCGAGCCGCGGCCCGACGAACGGGCTGCAGCTCGTCCCGGACATCTGCGCCCCGACGAGCACCTCAGGCTCGTTCTTCGGCTCGTTCACCGGTACGAGCTGCGCCTGTCCGCACGCCGCGGGGCTGACCGCCGCGCTCTGGTCGGCGGGCCCCGCCGTCCCCGCCGCACAGATCCGTGGTCTCCTCTACCAGTACGCGGAGGGGAAAGACTGGGGGAGCGTCGGTCACGACTTCATCTTCGGCGTCGGCGGCGCGAACCTGCCGACGCTCGCCGACTGCAACTTGAACAACTGGCCCGATGCATTCGACATTGTCAGCGGCACCTCCGCCGACGTGAACGAGAACGGCAAGCCGGACGAGTGCGACCCCTCCGGGTTCGCCTTCGGCCTGCTCGCCCCGGACTACCCGCCGATCTTCGAGTTCGTCCTGATCGCCACCCTCGACCCCGACGCGCTGCCGACCACCTCGGACCCGCTGGTGAGCGGTGTGGACATGGTGTTCGGCTTCGATCCGAGCATCGTGCAGATCGATGCGGTGGAGCCCTCCCCTGAGCTGGTCGCCCTGATCGGCGGGTCCCCCGTCGAGTTCACGACCGAGACGGTCGGCGGGGCGCTCGGCGTGCGCTGCAACTTCGCCGCGGACCCGGCGACCGGCGCGCCGGCGGGGTTCGCGATCCCCGTCTCGACGCCGATGCTCCACGTGGTCTGCAGCGTTGTCCCCGGCGCTAACGGCGGTACCGCCGGGGGGCCCCTCGAGGTCACCTTCGGGCTCGAGGACCAGCCGATCGGGTTGCTCCTGCCGGCGATCCAGAAGATCCGCGCCATCGACGGAGGCGGGTCGCCGTACGAGCTCTCGCCGATCCTGATCAGCTCCGCGGCGAGCTTCCCGGTGGTCGACCTACCGCACCACGGCTACCAGATCGTGGCGGGCGTCGGGGTCGCTCCCTCGGGCGATGAAATCGGCGACACGATCGCGGTCGAGGTCGACCCGCTCGCGCCGGGGACAGCCTTCTCGGTGATCTTCCGGGCGCGACAGGCTTTCGAGGGGACGGCCGAGACCGCCACCGTGAGCGCCGCCGTGGCGGTCGACCCGAGCGTGCTCACCCCGACCGGGGCGAGCTCCTCGTCGGCGGTCGACCTCCTCGCCCCCGAGCTGTTCCTCGTCCAGGTCGGCAGCGACGGTGTCGCCGTCGACTGCACCTGGTCGACCACCGGCACGGCGACCGTGCCGCTCGGGACAGTCGGTCTGGAGATCGCTTCGATCGACCTCGAGACCACCGCGGTGGCGGTCCCCGCGGTCGACTCGCCGATCTCGACCCGCGTGTCGTTCGACACCCCCCGCGTCGTTGCCGTTCGCTCTGAACCGCGTCACGGGGCCGGGCTTCGACGAGACGCCGCTCGCGGTGGACGGGCACGTGCTGCTCTTCGCCGCCGCGCCGCCGGCGGAAACGTTCCGGCGCGGTGACGTCGACGGCAACGGCGGGCTCGACATCGCGGACGCGATCCAGGTGCTCAGCCACCTCTTCGCCGGCGGTGCGAACCCGGCGTGCGAGGATGCGGCGGATGCGAACGACGACGGCGGCCTCGACATCGCCGACCCGATCGGCATCCTCGCCTACCTCTTCCAGTCGGCGAGCCCGCCCCCCGCACCCGGCCCGACCGAGTGCGGAGCGGACCCGACCGCGGACGCGCTCGACTGCCCCGCCGGCGGCGGCTGCTGAGCGACGGCGCGGCGAGTCGATCCACGGGCGCCCGGCCCCCCCCCTCGCGGCGGGGCCGGGCGTTCTCCTCTCGGTGTGAACCACCCACTACCGGAGAGCCACTACTGTCGAATTCATCATCGCGGAATCGGGGGCTCCCCGAACACCCCGCTGCGGTCGCGGAGCTGCTCCTCCGCTGTCCATCCCCTCCCGCCCGTGTCCCCCCCTCTGACTGACGCCCTGCACAACCGCTTCACAGACGTCGCACTTGCCGGGACAATTGGGCCTGGAGTGGCCCCCCGCGGGAAGTTCCCCCGGGAGGTCGCCCGAACCGCGGCTCTCCGCGCCGAGCCGCTTCTGAGTTGGGCACGATCCTCGCGACTCAATCTAGGTGGGGGGACCCCGGTTCCCCTCTGGCTCTCCGTGGAGGTGGTCCAGTGACGGTACGTTCTACGCTAGTGCGCTCCCTCTCGCTCGTCGGTCTCCTCGCGCTCCTCGCACCCGCTCCTGCGTTCGCCGGCGCCGGGAACCAGCCCTTCGTCCGCGGCGATGCGAACAATGATGGCGCAGTCGACATCGGTGACGCGATCTTCACTCTCGGCTTCCTGTTCAGCCAGGGGACGCCACCGACCTGTATGGACGCCGCGGATTCCAACGACGATGGGGCGGTCGACATCGGCGACGCGATCTACACGCTCGCATTCCTCTTCTCGAACGGCGCGCCGCCGCCGCCACCATTCCCAGCGGCGGGACTCGACCCGACGACCGGCGCGCCGGATGTCCTCGTCTGCGGGGACCCGTGTGCCCCCGATGAACTCTGCAACGGCGTCGACGACGACTGCGATGGGTTGGTCGATGAGGACCCCATCGATGGGACTGCGTACTACATCGACCTCGACGCGGACGGCTTTGGCGACAGCTCGAGCCCCCCCGTCTCGGCCTGCACTGCGCCGCCGGGGCACGTCGGCAACCCGGACGACTGCGACGACTCCGACCCCGACATCCACCCCGGCGCGCGCGAGTTCTGCGACGGTGTGGACCAGGACTGCGATGGCACGGCGGATGATGGCGCCGTGGACGCGACCGCGTGGTGGCCCGACCTAGACAACGACAGCTATGGCAGTGCCTCGTCCCCGGCAACCTTCGCCTGTACGGCACCGCCGGGGCACGTCGGCAGCTCGGACGACTGCGACGACGGAGATTCTTCGAGCTACCCCGGCGCGCCGGAGCTCTGCGACGGCCTGGACAACGACTGCGACGGCTTCGCCGATCAGGTCACCCTCGATGAGATCCTCGAGCCGGCGCGTCCTCCCTATGCGATGCCGGGACGGCTCACGTCGGCGCGTCTGCACGCGTCGCTGGCGCTCGATGCGACCGACCCGGCCGGGTCGGTCGCTCGTGGTCCACGCCAGACGGTGTGCATGTCGCGCCTCGAGTGCATCCTCGACGAGGTCGACCTGGTGCTCCCGGGGGTCGAGACCGATTTCGTGTTCGTCCGGCGCTACCGCTCGCGGCACGACGGTGCCAGCGGGGTGATGGGGCATCAGTGGGAGCACTGCTACGAGATCCGGTACTCGGTGACCCCGTCGGGGCTCCTGCTCCGCTCGGGCGACAACCGCGAGGACCTGCTCGTCCTGCAGCCGGATGGAGTGCACTACGGTGCGGCCGGATTGCCGGCCCTCGCCCACTTCGACGGCACGGACCTGCTCGTCGAGTTCGGCAACGGCGGATCGTGGCGCCTCGCGCCATCGTCGGGTGGTGGCGGCGGCGGTTCCGGAGGCCGGATCTCGGTGATCGCGGGCGCCCACGGCAATCCGTTGCTGTTCTCCTACGACTCCGCGGATCGCCTCGCGACGATCACCGACACTGTCGGCCGCGTGGTGACTCTGTCCTACGGGGCGGCGGGCACCCTCGTCGCCCTCGACGATGGGACCGGGCGGGTCTGGACCTATTCGTACTACGCGCCGGGAGAGCCGGGGGGGAGCGCGGGGGACCTGAAGTCGGTCACGTCGCCGGCGATCGTCGGCACACCGACCGGGAACGACTTCCCGCTCGGGCGCACGACCCTCTACACGTACTCGAGCGGCTCCGCGGATCCGCGACTCGACCACAACTTGCTGTCGGTCACCGACGCGCGTGGCACGGTGCGGCTCGTCAACGAGTACGACGACGACCCGACGAGCCCGACCGCGGATGCGCTCATCGCACAAGAGGTGGCGGGGCATCGCTATAGCAACGACCCGTACTGTGAAGACGGCACGACGGTCGCCGGGGCGAGCCTGCGCGTGATCACGAACGATGACCGCGGCGCGGTGACGGAGTACTTCTTCGACGCGCTCCATCGCTGCGTGCTGCGGCGCGACTTCACCGGATTCGCCGATCCGACCATCTCGACCTCCCCGACGACGAACCGTCCGGGGCCGCCGCTGCGCTCGACCGATCCGCTCTTCTTCGAGACGCGCTACGACTGGAACTCGGACCATCGGCTCGTGCACGTCGTATACCCGGACGGCAACGAGATCGCGTTCGTCTACGAGCGGGACCTCGACCCCCTCGCCCCGCTCCACCTGCGCACGAACCTGCGGCAGGTAGTCCGCACCCCGGGGACCCATCTCCCCGCCGGGCCGTTCTCCTCGCTCGTCGATTCCTACGAGGTCGCGCCGGGCTTCGGAGGCTTCGCGGGGCACCAGTACCGGGTGCTCCACACCGACGCGCGCGGGAGCATCACGATCACCGTCCGCGACAGCTTCGGGAACCCGACGCAGGTCCAGCGGCCGGTTCCCGGCGTCGTCGAAGATCTCGAGTACGACTCTCAGGGACGGCTCACCGCGCATGTGCGGGCGAGCCACGCTCAGGCGGGGGTGCCGCCGGAGCGCCGCCGCGACGAGTTCACCTACCACACCGCGGGGCCGGGAGCCGGCCTGCTCGCGACGCGCTCCGTCGATGCCACGGCCCTAGCCCTCACGACCTCGTTCGACTACGACGCGCGCGGACACGTCGTCCTCGTCGTCCATCCCTCCGGGAACGACGAGAGTTTCCTCGTCAACGCGCTCGGCGAACCGATCGTGCTCTCCTCACGGGCGTTCGACTCGAGCGGCACGCGCTACGAAACGCGCTGCTTCTACGACCCGAACGGCAACCGCGTGCGGGTCGACCTGCAGAATCGCGACGCCGATGGTGTGCTCGTGCTCCCGAACGAGTTCCTGACGCGGATTCGCGAGTACGACCCGCTCGATCGCCTCGCCCGCACACTCGATGAGAAGGGGACCTACCTCGTCCTCCCGGGCCAGCTCGATGGCACGGGCCTCCCGGCGAGCGAATTCGTCACGACCGAGGTCGAGTACGACGTGTCGGGGCGACTCGTGCTGGTGCGGAGCGGCGAGGCGACGAGCGGGGCGCAGCCGGACGCGGTGCTCGACCGTGCGTACGATGAGCGCGGGCTGCTCTTCGCCTCCACCTGGGCGGCGAAGCACCCCGATGGCTCGACCACTCAGTGGGCCTACACGCGCAACGGACACCCCGCGCGCCTCCTCAGCGGGATTGAGGCCGGAGGGCGGGAGACCGTCTGGGTCTACGACGGCTTCGACCGCCTCGTCACCGCGACCGACCCGATGGGCAACATCCAGACCTTCGACTTCGACGAGAACGGCAACTTGATCGGTCTCCGCCTCGACGGCGAGCTCGTCGATCTCCCCGGCAGCAGTGCGAACGTGCGCCTCTCGGAGTCGATCTGCAGCTACGACGCCCTGGACCGACGGATCGCTCGCTCCTCTCTCTGGTTCGACTTGGCGACGCAGCTCTCGATCGGTGATGGCGGCAACAACGACAACTGGGACTTCACGGGGAGCGGGGCGCTGCTCGCGCACACCGATGACTCGGGCGATGTGACCAGCTACGAGTACGACAGCGCCGAGCGTCTGCTTCGCGTGACCGATGCGATGGGGAACCAGGTCGAGACCACCTACGACGCGCACTCGAACGTGATCTCCGAGATCCACCAGGATCTGAGCTCGTCCGGGGTCGTGACCAGCCGGGTGTGGAGCTACACCTACGACGGCCTCGATCGCCGGACCTCGAGCGTCGGCCCGCTCGGCGAGACCAGGACCTGGGCGCATGCCTGGTTCGGGGTCGGGCGCGTCATCGACGAGCGGGGGAACGTCGAGCGTCACCTCGCCGACTCGCTCGGCCGAGTGATCCGGGTCGAAGGGGACCTGACCGCGAGCGGCGCCGGCGGAACTGCGGTCGTCGCCACGGCGATCCGGCAGTGGCAGTACGACGACAACGGGCGCCGGGTCGCCGCGATCGACCCGAACGGGCACGGGACGACCTTCACCTACGATCCCCTCGATCGCCTCGTCGAAGTGCTCCGCGCCGACGGGACGACCGAGAGCGCTACCTATGACGCGCACGGTCAGCGGCTCACCGAAGTCGATGCGAGCGGCACCATCCGCTCCTCCGCGTACGACGATCTCGCCCGCTGCACGAGCATTTCTCTGTTGGCCGCGCCAGGGGTCGACGGGAGCGCCACCTTTGCGACCTTCAGTCGCGATGGTCGAGGGCGGGTGCGTGTCGCCACGAACGACGATGTCGTGGTCGCGAGGGAGTGGGACTCACTGTCGTACCTCACCGTCGAGACGGTCGACGGTTTGACGGTGCAGCGCGCGACCGACGACGAGGGTCGCACGACGCTGCTCACGTATCCGTCGGGTCGGCAGCTGTCCTACCTACGGGATCCCCTCGGCCGCGTCTCGGCCGTGACCGAGGCAGGTCTCGCCCTCGCCTCCTACTCGTACCTCGGCCCGCAGCTGGTCGAGGAGCGGGACTGCGCGGATGGCAGCGTGACCGAGTACCAGTACGACCTCTCGCGTCGGCTCGTCCTGGTCAATGGCTCGATCGGCGTCGGTTCGGCGGTCCAGCACGCCTACGCCTGGGATGCCGCGGGAGACCTCGTCACGCGGGCCGATAGTTCCCCCGGGGGGACACTGTCGACGAGCCAGTACTCGTACGACTCGCTCGAGCGATTGATTGGGCGACAGACGACGAGCCCGCTCGCTCCTCCCGCCGTGGTGAACTACCAGCTCGACGTCGCGGGGAACCGGCTGTTCGTCGGAGGACTCGCCGCCTCGGGGCCGTACCTCCAGGATCCGACACTCCCGGAGCCGGCGGATGCCCAGATGCACCAGTACACGACGACGCCGAGCGACGCGCGCGAGTACAGCGCGGCGGGCGAGCTCACGGCCGTGACATCTTTCAACCCCGCCGAGCCGCCGAAGACTCTCAGCTACGACGCACTCGGTCGCCTGCGCGTGCACCAGGTCGCGGGAGCCGCGCCGACCGAGTACGACTACGATGCGCTCGGGCGGCTGGTCCGGATCACCTCGGGCGGCGACGTCACCCGGTTCGCCCTCTGCGGGGATCTGGAGTGCGCCGTGCACGACGCCCTGGGCACCGAAGTTGCGAGCTACGTCCATGCCCACGGCACGGGAGGGACTTTTCGGGTCGGGATGCGAGCGGCCGGGCTCTCCGGGACGATCGAAGATTTCACGTTCCACTCCGACTCCGCCGGCAGTGTGGTGCTCCTGACCGACTCCACCGGTGCGGTCGTCGATCGCTACGAGTACGGCGACCACGGCCAGCTGACGGTGCTCGATGCCGCCGGCACCCCGCAGCCCGCCTCGCTCGTCGGCAACGTCCACCTCTTCCACGGGCATCGCTACGACCTGTCGAGCCGCCTGCACATCATCCAGGGCGGCCTAGGCAGTTACATGGATGAGGCGACCGGGCGGTTGCTCAGTGTCCCGGTGACGGTGACCGACGACAAGGTCGTCGGAATGCAGACCGGCCTGGCGAGCGCGACGGGTGGCACGAAGGACTACCTCGGCGGGAATCCGACGAGCCGCCAGCGACTGCTGAAGTTCGAGATCCCCGAGCGCAACCTCACGCCGGAGCAGAGCCAACTGCGGATCGTCGCCGGTAAGGGGATCGGCGACGGGGACGGCTGGGTCGACGACCCGGACGACGAGAAGTACGGCGGCGCGATCTCTTGTTCCTGGTGGGGGCACTGCAACGGGTGGGCGGCGTTGCCCGACTACAGGGACCCGGACGACGACAACGACGGCTTCTACAGCGGCCGGGCGGCATTGCCCGACTACCTGGACGATGACGACGATGGAGACACTGTCCTCGCCAGTGTGTCGAGCGGCGCGCTCTCCATCGAGCTGACGGAGTCGTCGATCGGATCGGACCAGTTCCATACGACCACGCCCGGGCACAAGTACGTCGATACGATCACGCTCCGCGGTCCGATGACGAGTTCGCGCGAGCACATTCTCCTCGGCCGCCAGGTCGGCATGCTGCACACGACCACGCCAGGACTCCAGTCTGCGGATTCCCTGAGCCTGAGGGCCCGCAGAGGTGTGACCGCCTCCAAGGCCTTCGTGGTATGGGTCCAGAAATCTGCCGGGACGCGGACCGTGACGACAAAGGAGATCCTGAAGGACGGGACGGACGGGAAGCGCAGCTACAACCTCATGGATGCGTTCCCCACGAGGTACATCTTCCCGTCGTTCGATGGTGCGGGCGAGCCCCTCGGGACCTGGCCCGATCTCGAATTCGTCGTTCCGAGGTTCTGAAGGGCGAACTCTCTGACTCTCGACGCGTCCAGACTCGGTCGGGTGGCTCCCGCGTCCGTAGGATTCCGCATGTGCGGCGCGCCAGGCTAAGCCGAAGTTCTCCGTGATGAAGACATGCAACTCCAGTTTGCATTAGCACTTAAGAGTAAAAGGCGGCTGCAGACTCTGGCTACATTGGCTGCGGGGTGCACGCAACACCCAAGGCCGCGAACATCTTCGCCTGAAGTTCTGTGGGTGAAGTCATCTTCATGAACCGGTTCTTCTTCGCACTCCCAATTGCCATTTAAACGACAGCCACAGTGACTCTGTAACCTCCGCTGCTGACTGTCTCTACTCGGACCGTGCGCGCTCCGGCGAGCCAGGGAGTTGCGCCACCTCCTTCCCTGGGCGAAACTCCCTCGGCTGACGAGCGATCTCCTGCGAAGGAGATCCTGATGAGGAAGAGACCCTCCCTTCCCGCCCACGCGACACATAAGCCGAAGCGCGAGACTCGGAACTCCACCGAGAAGCGGCGAGCCCCCACAAAGGCCCGAGCGCGACAACGCTCCTCGAGCGCTCCCGATTCCCCCTCCTCCGCCGCCCCGCGCGGGCGCGGTCGGAGCCGATCGACCACTCCCACCCCGAAGGCCCCCCGCAAACGAATGCGCAGGAATCCCTCTGCGCGTCGCAGGTGCGAGCCCCCTCGTCGTCGGTCTCGGGTCCGGCTGCGCGCCGTCCGACCCGGCGCCGTCTGGCTCATCACGAAGAAGACCAACGACGACCTCTTCCACCTCCGTCCCGATGGGGCCGTCAACGAAGTTCTGCTGTACACCCTCCTCTTGAAGCTGAAGCGTTACGAACTGCACCTGCACGGGTACGTCTTCATGAGCAATCACTTCCATCTGGTCGTCACCGACGTCCGCGGCCAGCTCCCTGCGTTCATGCGCGAGTTTCTCAGCGAATCGGGAAAGGCGTTGAAGGTCGCGCTCGGGACGACGCGACGAATCTGGTGCGCCGACCGCTACGGCGCGACCGAGCTCCTCGACCGGGACGCCATCGAGCGAGCTCTCGTGTACCTCCGCGTGAACCCCACCAACGCGGGCCTGACCTTGCCGACCGAGTGGCCCGGACTGACGTCGTGCCACCATCGCTACGGTGAGGTGATCGAAGCCCGCCGCGCCGACTTCTATTTCGATGCGCACACCCGACCCGACCTCGTCCGGATCACCCTCGAGCCGGTCCCGGAGAACGCAGGACGACTGCAGGGACTCGACTCTGGAGGAAGTACGGTTGGTGGAGAGAGAGACTCCGCGCACAACGTCGAACAGGACGAAGCCCGTGGCGGAACCGCACAAGCGCGGGCCACGTCTACGCGCCCTCCCCCAGGCGTCGGGAAGAACACCCGGAGAAGGCGCCTCTGCACCGCGTTCGAGAAGCGCATCGCTCGACGGGCGGAGCGCGAGGTCGCAAGGATCTTGCAGCAGCGGAAGTCACCGAGAAGTGGCTCTCCGAGCAAGCTGGCCGGCACCCGTGCAGTCCTCACCGCGTCACGATCGCAGCGTGGCAACCACCACTACGGGCGGCTGAATCCACGGTACATGTCGGAAGATCACGAACGCATGCAACGGGCGATCGAGGAGCACCGAGACTTCCTCGCGAGGCACGAGGAGGCGAAGCAGCGCTACGCCTCTGGTGAGGTGCGCGTGCTCTTCCCGTACGGGACCTACGGGTATCGAGAACGATTCGGCGTGCGCGTGGCGAGGGGAGGCGAGGCCGCCTGATCTTCGGGCGAGGGTGCGAATGGTGACATCGAGAAGGAATGGAGACCGCGCGTCGAGTCGTCCGATGCGCGAGGTGGTGCCGTCGTGGGTACCCGGGAAAGGCGGGCTGCGATGAGCGATGCAGAGGAAACAGCGGGACCGTTCGATCCATCGTGGACGATGGCCGAGTCTGCGACGGACCCCGGGCCGCTGGAACTCGGGAACTCGCACCAATGGGAACAGTTACGGAGTCACTGAGTTACGGAGTCACTGTGGCGGCCGTACTACGGAGTCACTGTGGCCGTACTACGAACGGGCTTGCCAGCGCTCCCAGCAGCGACGAGAGGGCAGCGGCGAGCACCGCGGACGTGAAGGCCGCGGCGAGCACGATGGCGAGGGTCGCGGCGAGCACGGCGGAAAGGGTCTCGGCGAGCACGGCGGCGAGGGTCGCGGCGAGCAGGGCGGCACGGGCGAAGAGAGCGGCAAGCGGCTCGAGAAGGGCCAAATTTGGGATGAAACGCGCAATGGCGCGCACCTGGTCCTTGCGTACGACGAGAACTCTCAGTCCTTCAAGGGCACGCTAAAGAACACGTCAGCGGAGACGCTGTCCCAGGTGCGGGTAGAAGTCCATCTTTCGGGTGGTGTCGAGCTCGGGCCCACGAAGCGCGCCAATTTGGAATCGGGAGCCACGATTCAGGTGGAGCTCTCGGCCGCCGGTCATGAGTTCACCTGGTGGACGACCCACCCCGAGCACGGCGATGAAGAAGGTCACGGCCCCGGACACGAGGGCGGTGACGATGGGGGAAGTGGCCGCCCGAAAGACGCGAGCCTGAGACCAGTCTACAACCAGCTGCAGCTGCTCCGACGTGAGATCCGATCGATTTCGGAGGAGCTCAAGAGCACCAGGAGGTAGGGGATCACGGACGCGCTCGCGGTGTCGGGCTCTGCGCATCGCCACGCCCGGCGGGTCTCCCCTACAAGATCAACTCGAAGCGAATGCCCACCGCGACGGCATCGTCGTTGGTCGTGCCACCGGGATTGCTGATGTATTGGACGTCGGGCTTGATGCTGAGCCAGCCGGTCAACTGGGCCTTGTAGAACAACTCGACGGCGGTCTCCTCCCCCTCGGCGAACCCACCCTCGTCGCTCAGGGCCACGTGGAAAACGCCGAGGCCGAACGAGTCGTCGTCGCGACCGGGGACCACGCCACTGCAGAAGATCCCCGCACCGATGTACTGAGCCGCCTCGTTCCGATCCTCCGGCGACCAGCCGTACTGACCGAAGACACCGATCGACGCGCCATCCTCCACGCTCCAGACCCCCTGTTCCAGTGTGACGTATCCACCGTAGTTCTCACCGAACGTGCCGGGACTGGGGTTGCTCTCGTCCAGCTCGTCGAAGCGGTCCCCGTTCCACCAGCCGCCGATGCGGAGATGGCCGAGCTCGCCTCGCCATTGGTAGTGGACGGTCGGCTCGAGCATCACCATCGGCCCGTAGAGGTTGTCGAGCGTCTTGGCCAGGGAACGTCCGCCGTCCGGTCGTCCCTGGAAGATTCCGGCGTTCACGCTCAGCCAGTCGGTCACCGTGACCCCCGCGGAGAGACCCCAATCCGGATCGGGGAATGTCACGAGCGGGATCGTCGGGCTGAATCCCGGGGACGAGAGTATGAACTCGACACCGTGCTCGACGAAGGCGAAGTCCGCGTTGGTCTCCTGCTTCCCGAGCTTCAGCCAGACGCGGTCGTCGTCGAAGCTGTGTCGGTACCAGAGTTCCGAGAGCTGTGTGAAGTCGTCGGCATCGATGTTCGAGAGGACCTGAAAGTCCCCGACGAAGTCGTCGGTGATCCCGTTCCCGTGCTGACTCTGCACGTGCGCGAAAAAGGTTCCGGAGTCCCACCAACCCACCTTCCCCGTGTGCAGCTCGAGGAACAGGCTCAAGTCGCCCCGGTACTCACTGGCGCCATCGGTGGTGATGCCGCCGCGAGTGTTGGCGAAGTACTCGCTCTGGTAGATGAGTTCGATGTGCACACCGTCCTCGAAGAGCCGGTTGCGCAGCCCACCCCAATTCCCGGTGAGATGCGTCTCGTGCGTCAGGACGAGGGGGACCCCCGGTACCGGATGGGGGTCTTCGATCTGGGCGCTCGTCCGTTCGGCGCAGAGCAGCGAAGTGATGAGGAGACCGAGCGTCGGTAGGCGACGCCGTGCAAGAGGGGGCTGGTTCGCCCCCGGGGAGAAGATCGCGTTCATACCCGCCAACCGCCCCCCAGCCTGGATCTCGGGTCGCTTTCGGACGACGTCACGAACGCCCGAGCCGCGGGAGACTCTCGGCCGAGCGTCGATTGATGTCAATGGAAATGGAGCGGGGGTCGCGCGGCTCGGGCCGGCGTTGGCCCTGGTTCCGGATCGATCGGTGCTCGGGGGGAAAGCGCGCGACAGACACCTGGTGCTGTCGACGTCGAGTCACCCTGCACCGCTGGTGTCCGCGCGCTCCACAACGGGCACAGCGGACGACCGCGTGGTCGTGGAAGGTCACGTGGTGTTGGGAGTCATCATGGTGCGCTTCGTGTGCCGCGAGGCCGAGCCCGATGATTTCTGCTCGGGATAGTCGCGATAGAGCCCAGTGTCTCGCCGATGGCGAGGGCCCGCTCGCGGTGGTCGGGGAAGTGGATTCCGATCTCCGCAAGAGTGCAGGAGACTCTCGACTGATCCTCGATCGGTGAGCCGATCCTCCGTCTCATCCCGGGCAGCCACTATTTCCAGTTCTTTTCTGGCACGAGAGCGCCCTGGCCAGGGTGGGGTCATCCCTCGATCTCCGTCCCGCCTCAGGTACGATGTGAGCCCCGCGAGCATGACGTGGACATGCGGGATGGGTTTCCGGATGCGTTCCCTTCGAGAGCTGCCGAAAGCGGGTGCGATGACCGCGCAAGTCTCCCTCCGGCTCGGGTCCGTTCTCTTCCTGCTTCCCGGGATGATCTTCGGCAGCACCACTCTGAGCGGGCAGTGTGAAGTCGCCCATCTCACGAATGCGGCCGCGGCCCCCTACGATCGGATGGGCGCCTCGGTCGCGATCGATGGTCCGCGGGTCCTCGCCGGTGCGTACGATGCCGAGGGGATCGGCCCGGACACCGGTGCGGCGTACATCTTCACCGAAGGCGCGGGGGGATGGGCCAGCTCCGCGACCCTCGCGGCGAGCGATGGGCTGCCCTACGACCTCTTCGGGCTCGCAACCGACTTGCAGGGAGACATCGCGGTGGTGGGAGCACCCGCAGCGGATGACCTCGGGGCCTACTCCGGTGCCGCCTACGTGTTCCGTTTCGACGGAGTCACCTGGGTCGAGGAGGCGAAGCTCCTCGCGAGCGATGGCGGAGCGGATCACTCGTTCGGGAGCGCGGTCGCGGTCGACGGCGACACGATCGTCGTCGGGGCGTTCTATGCTCCGGTCCTCGGCGTGCTCTCGGGAGCCGCATACGTCTTCCGCTTCGATGGGATCAGCTGGGTCGAGGAATCGAAGTTGACGGCGAACGACCCCCAGATCTTCGATCAGTTCGGCTCCACGGCCTCGATCTCCGGCGACGATGTGCTGATCGGCTCTCCGGGGCGCACCGACTTAGCGCAGAGCGCGGGCGCTGCGTACCTCTTCCACTACGACGGTGTCGACTGGACGCAGGAGATCAAGCTCACGGCGAGCGATGCCGGAGACGGCGACTTCTTCGGGTTCTCCGTCGATCTCGATGGCGACGTTGCGGTGGTCGGGGCGATCGAGAACTGCATCTGCTCGGTACCGCCCGGTCCCCTCGGCACCGGGGCGGCGTACATTTTCCGCGACGACGGAGTCACTTGGAACGAGGAGATGAAGCTCACCCCCTCCGGCGGGCAGCTCGAGCAGTGGTTCGGGAATTCGGTCTCGATCTCTGGCGACACCGCGATCGTCGGGGCATGGTACGCAAACGGCGTGACCTTCGGAACCGGCGCGGCGTATCTGTACCAGTTCGATGGCGCCGCCTGGGCCGAGACCGCGGTCCTCCTCGCGAGCGATGCGGTCGGCTCCGACGGGTTCGGTCAGTCGGTCTCGGTCCGAGGGGGTGTCGCTGCGGTCGGGGCTCCGTTCCACGCGGATGTCGGCCCCGGGACCGGCGCCGCCTACGTCTTCACGGTCGGTCCGGGGGGGTGCGGGGTCGACTTCGTGCGGGGGGACTGCAACGGCGATGGTTCGAACGACGTCGCGGATGCGATCACCCATCTCGCCGCCCTCTTCCCGTTCGGGGGAGGGCCTCCGATCATCGAATGCCGCGATGCCTGCGACGGGAACGACGACGGAGTCCTGAACATCGCCGACCCGGTCGCCCAGCTGGCGGCCCTCTTCGGCGCGCCGGCGATCCCTCTCCCCCCGCCGGCGGTGTGCGGACCGGACCCGACTGCCGACGGTCTTTCCTGTCGCCAGTTCGGCGTCTGTCCCTGAACCGAGAGGAGCTCCGATGCAACACCGACTCAGCCTTGCGATGGGTCTGCTGATCTGCGGTCTCGCCCTCCCCACGACCGCCTCGGCGTCGCTCTGCGGATCGCGCCTCTTCTCCGTCTCACCTTCGAACTTCCTCCTCACCGAGCACGAGCCGTTCGAAGGGTATCTGCTCGGAGAGGTGCCGATGTTCCTGCCGGGTGAGACGGTGATCTCGGCGCACGGGATCGCCGCGAACTGGGACACGGAGGAGCTGTTCGTGCTCCTCGAAGTGGCGGGGGTCGCGGGCTCGTACCTCGGCATGGTCGACCCGGATACCGCGGTCGTCACCCCGATCGGCGCCACAGGGATGACCTTCGAGAACTTGTCGGTAGGGTTGGGTGGGGTGCTCCATGCCGTGACCGGAGAGGTCGGCCCGAATCCCGAGTCGATCTTCACACTGAGTCCGGTCGACGGAACGCCGACCTTCTTCTGCACGCTCGGATTCGGGGACGACGGTGAGGCGATCGCGTACTCGTTCTGGGAAGATGTGATGTACCACGTCTCGGGCTCGAGCGGACCGTGGGTTCCGAGCACCGACACGGGGGTGGTCTTCAGTCAGCTCACGATCTCCGGGCCGCTTCCGTGCATTCCCACCCAGATCGCTCTCGATCCGCAACTGACCGATGACACCTGCGCCGCCCTCGCCGTACTCGGGGAGGGCCTTCTCAGTTGGAAGCAGGGAAGTGGTCCGGGACCGATCTTCGTCGTCGATCCGTGGGACGGCAGCATCGTGTACACAGGATTCAGCCCGGTCGCGATCTCGGGTCTCGCGGTACTCCCGCTCTGCGGCTCGAGCTACTTCCTGCGAGGCGACGCCAACAACGACAACTTCATGAACATCGCAGATGCTGTCGCTCTCCTCGGCTGGCTCTTCACCGGCGCGACTGCACCGGAGTGCGAGGCCGCGGCGGACGTGAACGACGACGATCTCCACACGATCGCGGACCCGATCTACCTGCTGAACTCGCTGTTCGTCCCCGTGTCGCCGCCGCCCCCGCCGCCGCACCCAGTTTGCGGGTTCGATCCGAGCCCGTTCCTGACCTGCGACGTTTCAGCGTGTCCCTGAGGCTCTCCTCGGCTCTCCTTCGTCAGGGGGTGCAGGTCGAGGTCACGCAGCCGACCGAAGCGGGTTCGGTATCGACCGCGCAGTCGGGGAACGGATCTGCAGGGGGTGGACTCGCCGCGGTGAACAACCACGCCAACAGGTACACGGGGTCGGCGACGTTGAGCTGCCCATCGTCGTTGCCATCCGCCGCCTCGAGGCACGGGAGCGATCCGGACGAGAACAAGTAGCCGAGGATTCCGATCGGGTCGGCGATGTCGACGGCTTCATCGCCGTTCGAGTCGCCGCGCACGAAGGACGGCCCGGGCAACTCCACTGCGAACGGCCCATCGTTGACATCGAAGTAGTCGGTGGCCGAATTGTCCATCCGTACGCGGACCCAGACGGTGGGGGAAACCGCGTCGACCGGAATCGTCCAGTTGTAGCTGTGGACGCTCCCCACCGCCGCACTTCCCGCGGGAAGATCCATCGCGATCGTGGTAAAGGGTCCTCCCGCCCCCACGGTGGAGTACCAGACGTCCCAGTTCAGCAGGTCGTGGGTGATCGCGATGTGCCACGAGATCGTGATCGTGGACCCCACCTCGAACACCTCCCCGCCGTTCGGGGAGTCGACGACAACGTGCGAGAATGCCGGCGTGGTGACCAGCAACAACAGCGCTGCGATCCAGGACTTGCGAATCACGCTCATCGGTCTTGCTCCTTCGCTCTTCGTTCGTCGTGTCGCCCTTGACACCCATCGGTCGAGCTTCGAACACGATGGAGCATTGTACGACCTTGGCATACTCATCTCGAATCTCGATTCGACGCGGGGCTTGATCCTCCTCGGGTTGGTGAGTGTCATCGGGGCGATCGGAGGGCACTGTGACCGCTGCAAGTCGACTGTTTCGGCTCATCGCCGGGTTCTGCTTCTGCCTCGTTCTCCTCCCCGCAGTTTCCTGGGGCGATCATCCGCCAGGATTCGTGACGGAGTGGGGGTCCAGCGGCATCGGGCCCGGTCAGTTCTCCGGGCCGCACGGTGTCGCGGTCGATGCGGTCGGAAACCTGTACATCGCGGATACCTCCAACTCGCGAGTGCAGAAATTCACGAGTGACGGGGTCTTCATCCTCTCCTGGGGTTCCCCCGGCGCAGCCCCGGGCCAGTTCAATCATCCGCACGGGATCGGGATCGGGCCCGGGGGGGAGGTGTACGTCGCAGAGACGGGGAACAACCGCGTCCAGAAGTTCACGAGCGATGGGGTCTTCCTGACGACCTGGGGGAGCTTCGGAGCAGGGAACGGACAGTTCCAGCACAATCACGGGCTCGCGGTGGACTCGGGCGGGGACGTCTTCGTCGTCGATCGGGACCAGGATCGTGTTCAGAAATTCACCAGCGACGGCACATTCATCCTGGCGTGGGGGGTCACGGGGACCGGGGACGGCGAGTTCACGTCCCCGAACGGGATCGCCATCGACGCGGCGGGAGACGTCTTCGTCGCGGACAGCAGCCCCCGGATCCAGAAGTTCACCAACGACGGCGTCTTCATCACCTCGTTCGGATCGGGCGGTACCGGCGACGGTCAGTTCCTCTTTCCCCGCGGACTCTCGATCGATGACCTGGGGAATCTCTATGTCGCCGACCGGGACGCCGATCACATCCAAAAATTCACCGGAGCCGGGGAGTTCCTCACCGGTTGGGGTACCCTCGGAGCGGGACAGGGAGAATTCGACGGCCCGTACGCCGTCCGCGCCTTCGGTGCAGATGATGTCTACGTTCTCGACTCGAGCAATCACCGGGTGCAGCAGTTCCGATACACGGCAGCGGAATTCACCCGGGGGGATTGCAATGTCGATGGGATGAACGACATCTCCGACCCGATCCGGATCTTGGCGTATCTCTTCCCAGGGGGTGGGCCGTTCGTCTCGATCCCCTGCGTGTCCGCCTGCGACGGGAACGACGACGGAACGATCGATCTCGCCGATGCCCTCGCGATGTTGGGAGCGCTGTTCGGAGTTCCCGCGACCCCGCTACCGGGACCGAGCCTGTGCGGTGCCGACCCCACGACCGATGCGCTCCACTGCGGCGACTCGCCGCCCTGTCCCTAGTCGATAGTCTAGGGACACGCCGGGAACTGCGCGCACCCGAGAGGATCGGGGGTCGGGTCCCCCGCACACCCTCCGAACGGCGGTGAAGGGGTCGGGCTCCCCGGCACGAAGAGATAGATCAGGGTCGTCACCGCATCCGAGATATCGATCCCGCCATCGTCGTTCGCGTCGCACGCGTCGGGACAGAGCGGCCACGGTGACTGTCCGAAGAGCGCCCCGAGGATCGAGATCGCGTCCGCGAGATCCAGGGCGGAATCTCCGTTGCAGTTCCCTCGGGTGAATTGCCCACCGAGATCAGCGACGACAGTGACGATCTCCCCGACGCTCGGAAGGTCATCGACCATCGCGAACAGGAGGTACTGGCCGAGCGGGAGCACACTCTCGTCGGTGGGGAGGGTGAAGCTCGCCGTCTGGCCCACCTGGGTCACCGGGAGTTCGAGACGTCTCGGGATTCCGCTCGAGACCCAGTGCGTGACCACTTCGGTTCCGACGAGCACCACCGAGGTCAATGCCGTGGCGGGGAAGACCTCGAGCGAGGCGGTCGCGCCCCGCTCGAGCGCACTCGACGACAGCGAAGCGATCTGCGGCCGAACACCCCGGAACAGGTAGGGGGGCGCGAACGCCTCGATGTTGGCCGAACTCGGACCGACCACGAAATCGATCCGCGTGCCCCCCGTGGTCACGACCCGCCCGTCCGGGACGAGCAGGGTGACGGCGTGATACTCGCGGAATTCGTTCATGTCGGCAACCCGGCGCCAGCTGTCGGTGTCGGGGTCGTAGAGATCGGTCCAGAGCACGCGTCCGAGCAGATCGGGGACCGGGAGGGGCCCGCCGCTCGCCTGCCCGGCGCCGACGAAGATCCTGCCATCGGGGAGGGGTACGACCTCGGGTTGCTGACGCACCAATCCGGGGTTCGCGACCCAGCTCCACGTCTCGCTCGCTGGATCGAACACCTCCGCCATCCTCGGTTCCGCCAAGTCGAAGCTGCGGGTTCCGACGGCGAGCACGCGACCGTCGGAGAGCACGACCACCGAGTGATCGGAGTGGCCAGGGAACCCGCGATTCGGTTGGACGAAATTCCCGGTCGCGTTCCACGTCTCGGTCGAGACGTCGTAGATCTGCGGAGGAGACCAAGTGATGAGCACTCGCCCGTCGTGGAGCAACGCGGATGGCGTGAACTCCGATGGATTCAGCATCGAGCCGGTGGACGACCACGTCTCGGTCGCGAGGTCGAACCTTTCGCAGGTCTCGGTCCGCTGCGCCGAAGGGGCCGTGCCTCCTCCCATCACGAGGAGCGCCCCGTCGGCGAGACGCGCGAGTCCCGGGTACCACCGGCCGGTCGGGTGCACGAGGTCGGGGAGCAGAGTCCAGCCCGCCACCGGCTCCCACGTCTTCACCCAGCGGATCGCGTTCTGGAACGACCCGGGGTCGGACGGCGACTGCCCCCCCGCCCAGAGCAGGCGACCGCCCGCGAGCACTGCGCCGCTCGAGCATCCTTGACTCGACCCCGAACCCGACGGGAACGACTTCTGGCCGGTGATCGGGTCGAACAGAATCGGATCCATGGTGTCGTGACAGTAGAAGATCTTCCCGGTCGGGGTGAGGAACGCGATGTCCGTGGCATCGAGGAGCTCCGGGAGTGTGTCCCCGATGATGGTCCACTGCCCCGGCTCGCTCTCCGCTTCGAGGGAACTGTCGAAGTTCAAAGGAGAGGTCCCGACGGTGATCGGGAGCTCGACATATTGGAAGTCGCGAGCGGCGAGTCCGAGTAGGAAGTCGCCGATAGGAGCGCCGAGGAGGGACCAGGCCCCGGTCACCGAGGTCCGAGTTTCGAGGAACGTCGAGAGGTCGGGGCTGAAGAGGGTCACACGGACCTCGGCGACCGGGTCGTTGGCGGGATCCACCACGGTCCCGGAGAGATCGGCCGCCGAGACAGGCGAGAGCGCCCCCACGAGTGCGGCGAGGATCCAAACGCTGCGGGTCAGGGAGTGTCGGGACATCGAAGGCGCTTTCATCCTGAGGCGGGGAGGCTCTATTCTATCGGCTGATCCCACGAGTTGGAGGCCACCAGTGCGCACCGTTCTGATTCTCGCCGTCATCGTCTTCTCCGGTCCCCTCGTGGCCCAGGAGAAGTTGGATCCCGCGCAGACCTATTCCGCCTGCGCCGGCTGCCACGGCCACCCCGACTCCCGGATCGGCGGCGACGATCTGTGGATCGGACGCATCGCGACGACGGCGTGCGTGCAGCCTCCGGGGCCCAAGGGTCTGCCTCTTCGCGATGCACTCATCGCGTTCCTTCGGGAGGGCGAATGGGATCGCCCGGTCACCGAGACAGCAGAGCGAGCGGCGAGCGATGGCGAAGGTACGGTTCGTCTGGGCTTCGGCGATGCCTCCGTGCTCCTGGTGCCACTCTCCGATCACGTCTCGGCTCCGATGCGCCTCGTCTGGTCCGATCGAGAGACGAAGGGCGCCGCCCGCACGATCCGAGCCGGTCGGTATCGCATCCAGGGGTATCGGATCGGCCTCAGCGATGCTGCGGGAGTGCGATGGGAGATCTGGGGATCAGGAGCGAAGGGACGTGAGATCGTGGTGCCGGCGGGAGGCGAGGTCGAACTGTCGATCGATCGACGGGTTCGAGTGGAGGCGAACGCCCGCCCGAATCGTGGGAAGTTCAACATCGGCGTGCAAGTGCTCGGCGACCACAAGATGGGCGTGACGGTGGTCCGCGAGCAGGAACGGGTCCCTGCGAACTACGTGATCGAGAACGAGACGAGCGAGGTCTCTGCCGGCACTCTCGGATACGGCTGAGGCGGCGGCGCCGGGGCTTCGGTGGAGCCCCCCACGGCCTGGACCCGCGTCGCGTTCACACTTTCGACCGGACCGTTCGAGCGCGTCGGCTCCCTGGTGGTCGAGAAAGAGCTCTGAGATGTCGATCCTCAGGGACAAGCCGTGAACGCAGCGCAGTCGATCCCATCCGCCGACGGATCGAGGCCACAGTCGGGGAACGGGGCCGGCAACGACGGGACGCCGGAACCGAACAAGTAGAGCAGGGAGAAGATCGGGTCGGAGATGTCCACCGTCCCGTCGTCGTTCGCGTCGCACCCATCCTCGCACGGCGCGGGTCCAGTGCCTCCGAAGAGGGAGTCGAGTGTCGAGATCGCATCGGCGAGATCGACTCCTCCATCCGAGTTGCAGTCCCCACGTCGGAACTCCCCCGCCGGAGTTCCCTCCACCTGGACGATCCACGAGACTGACGGCACCCCCGTCTCGTCCACCACGAACAACATGTAGTATCCGGGGGGTGCCGAGTTCCCATCGACCGGGCCCGGGATGATCGCCGCGGCTCCCCCCGCGATCCCCTCCGCGAGCCGGACGTATCGTTGACCCATGTTCAGGGAGTGGGTCACGCTCGAGAGCCTCAGGAGGACGATCTCGTTGTTCGGCGTCGCACTCGTGAAATCGACGGTGAAGGGTACCCCGTACCCGAGTGAGGTCGGCGCAGAACCGACGACGGGCCGTGGACCTAGGAACAGGTAGGGAGGCGAGAAGATCTCACCGGTCGGCTCGAAGTCTCCCCCTGCGGCGAGGACTCTGCCGTCGGAGAGCAGAATCGACGTCGAGTGGTACATCCGGGGGACCTGATGCGGGGCGAGGGTGTCCCACGCCTCCGTGAGGGGATCGAAGACTTCTGGGGTCAGCACCGGGCTCGGCGAGCCGCTGGTCGAGCGCCCGCCGACGACCAGCACGTCCCCCGTCGGGAGGATGACGGCGTCGTGCTCCATGCGAGGGAAGGTCATCGATGCCGTGCCGCTCCATTGGGGAACGGGATCCGAGAAGTCGATGATCTCCGCCGAATGGGTGGGTGCCCCCGCCCCGGTGAAGCCTCCGATCACCATCACTCGATCGAGCGTAGGGGGAAGCAGCACCGAAGGGGCCTCGTAGCGACCGGGAAAAAGCGTGAACCCGATCGTGGTCCAGGTGTCCGAACTCAGATCGTACGTCTCCGTGAGTTGAGCCGGCCCTGCACTGAAGATGAGTCCGTTCGGCAGAAGATGCAGGAGGGGGTAGTACGGGATCAACTTTTGTCCCACCAACTGCCAGTCCGTGATCCCGTCCGGGTCGTAGACCTCGATGTCCTCGTTCAGAGCACCCGTCGAGTCGTTCAATCCCGAGAGAGTGATCACCCTTCCGTCGGCGAGTGTGAGATTCGTCGGGTACCAGCGCCCCTGCGCCATGTCATCGACCTGAGTCCACTCGAGGGTGAAGGGGTCGAAGATTTTCGACACGACTGGGCCGGTCAGGGGAGCGAAACCGAGCGTTCCACCGGTGACCAGGAGTCGACCATCGGAGAGGAAGCTGTGACCACTGCAGTTCAGGTCCCACCCCGGGGGCACCTCAGTGAGGCCCAGGGTGACGGGATCGAGGACCCACCCGTGGATCCCTGGCACCCCGTGCTCGCTGCCGAAGAGCAGGACCGCTCCCGTGGGTAGGGTCGCGGCGTGGATCGAGATCAGGGGGAGCGGGAAGGGAGAACCCCACTCCCCGTCGACGGCAGGGGTCTGGGCCACGAGGGCGGTGCTCAAGGGGAACGAGAAGAGCAATCCGAGGGTGAGGGAGAGGGAGAGGTGCGCGCGCAAGAGACGGTCTCCTCTCGAGTCTTTTCGGGACGGGTGCTGGATCGATCCGGGATACGCGTCGATGGCCCCATGATACGGCCAAGCGGGGGCGGAGTCATTTCTGGAGCTTCCGACGAGCGGCTCCCGGTGGTTCCCTGACGTCCGACCGGTGCTCCTCCGGTCCTTGGTTCGCTCGCCCTGGCTCGCTTGACTCCGCCCGTCGACGCCGATAGATTTTTCCGCCATGGACAGACAGAGACGTACATGGCGATGCTCATGGCTCCATCTGCTCTTGGTCCTCGTCTTCTCTCTCGAAGGGTCGGCGGCGCACCTCTGCTCCTGTCACTCGGACGAGGCAGAGTCACACGGTCATCACCGCCACGGGGATCACCGCCACGGGGATCACGGGCACTCGACGAAGTCGTCGACCTCCAGTGCAACTCATGCCGATGAACGACCCGCTCAGCTCCCCCCCACAGATCTCGAGGACTCCGCTCGTCTGACAGAGCCGCACTGTCCTTGCATTCCTTTCGGACCCGAGCTGGGGGAGCGCACCAAGGAAGAGCACCGATCGTCCTCGAAGAAGAAGATCGACTCGAGCAAGCTCTTCAGCTCTCCCGCCAGCGACGCTCCCTCCCCCCGATTCGCAGCTCTCCCTGCGGTCGCGATCGATCGCACCGCGAGGCTGCGACCGGTCCGTCTCTTCATGATCCACTGCGCGCTCCTCATCTAGTTCCGCTCGATCCGCGACCCTCCCTCGACCCCGACGATCGTGCGACGCGTCCCCCGCGGCCGTGTCTCCGTTCCCGGTACCCCGATCGGATCGAGCGAGGTCCTGCGCATCCGAAGTGGTTCGGACCCGATCCCGGCTCGTACCCCCTCGATGATCTGTCCGGCGGATGAAGGGGAGTTGGATGAAGAGCCCCATCCCGATCCTGTTGCTGCTCTTCCTTTCCAGTTGTTCCAGCGGGCCTCGGGTCGAGGAGACAGCGGTCGCCCGCCGTCCGCCCGTGGTAGCGAACCCGGCTGCTCGGGTCTTGCAGGTCAGGATCGAGGACGGACTCACCATCGAGGAGGCGATCGAGCTCGCCTTGGCCAAGAATCCGCAGCTGCTCACGGAGAGACGAGAGCTCGACTTCGCCCTGGCCCAGCGGACGACGGCGGGCCAGTGGGCCGTCAACCCGATCCTCGAGACGGGAGCGGGCCGAGCGCTCCCCTTCACGGGGACCGAGGACTACGGAGTGAGGATCGGCGTCACGCAGGAGTTCGAGCTCGGCGGCAAGCGCCAGTGGCGCATCGAAGTTGCGGAAGCGAATCTCGAGCGCGTCGTCGCGGGGATCTCGGACGCGGAGCGAACAGTCCGCGCCGACGTTGCCGCCACCTACTACGAGAGCGTCATGTGGGATCAGCTCGTCTCGCTTCGCACCGCGAGCGAGGAGATCGCCGTGCGGCTCCTGGAAGCGTCGCAGGCGATGTTCGACGCGAACCAGATTCCGGAGGTCGAGCTGGACCTCGTTCGCTTGCAACGGCAGAGGACCCGCGACGAGAACATGGTGACCTCCGCGCGGCGGCGAGCCGCGCGCCTCCGCCTGGCCGCTCTCCTCGGCGAACCCTCTCGCGCTGATCTCCTGCTCGTGGGCTCCTTGGCTGCTGATCCCGAGAGCCCCGATCGGGAACAGTTGCTCACCTCGGCCCGCGAGCTCCGCCCCGATCTGGTGGCCCTCTGGGCGAGAGTCCGCGCCGCGGAAGCTCAGATCCGGCTGGAGGAGGCGCGGGTCTGGCCGAATCCGGAGTTCGGCCTCTTCTACGAGCGCGACGCTCAGTTCATCGATCAGTCATCGAGTCGAGACGATCTGCTCGGCTTCGAGTTGCGGGTTCCCATCCCGTTCCTCAACCGGAGGCGGGGTGAGATCGAACAGGCGCGTTCCGAACTCTTCATCCTGCAGGCGAGTCTGGCGGACCTGGACCGACAGATCGAGCGGGACATCGACCTCGCGCTCACCAGACTCGAGCTCGCAGAGCAGCGGGTCGAGATCTACGAACAGGAGCTGAATCGTCTGTCGGAGTCGAACGTCCAGCAACTGGAACGAGCGTTCCGGGCGGGAGAGGTGGGCACCCTCGAAGTGCTCCGAGCGCAGGAGGACTACAACCGCATCACGGTGGGGTACCAGGAGGCACTCCTGGAGCACCGAGTCGCCGAGATCAGCCTGGAGTCGGTGACCGGAGGGATCGTTCCGGACACCACAGCACCGAGGCGAGACGAACAGTGAACGCCAAAATCATCCTGATCTGCGGAACGGTACTCGCGCTCGGCGGCGTCGTGATCGTCTTCGCTCACGAAGGACACGACGCGATCACTGCAAAGGGCATTCGCATCGACGAGAAGGGGGTGCTCCACCTCGAGGAACCCGCGCAGAGGGCGATCGGAATCGCCCACGCAGAGGTGGAATTCGGGGGCATCGAGAAGACCGTTTCACTGAACGCACATGTCGTCACCCCGTGGAACCACCGCTCCTTCGTGAGTTCACGTCTGGAAGGGGTCGTGAAGCAGCTCCTCGTGCGGCAGGGTCAGGAGGTGAGCGCGGGAGAGACCCTCGCGGTGATCGAGAGCTTGCCCCTCGAGGCACTGCGCTGGCAGCTCGAGCAGTCCGGGATCGAGCTGGCCTTCGCCGAAGAGAACCTGCGGCGGGGCCGCGAACTCGGAGAGCGCATCATCGCGGGGCGCGAACTGCTCTCCCTCGAGACGGCCCGCGATGACCGACGCAATGCGATGAGAACGGCGAGGAAGAAACTCGAAGAGATCGGCGATGAGGGTCGCGGAGACTACCTCGTGACCGCTCCGATCGGAGGGGTCGTCACCCATCTGGATGTCACGATCGGCCAACACGTCGAGCCCGCGGAGCATCTCTTCGAGGTCGCGAATCTCGACCGAGTTTGGGTGGAATGCGAAGTTCCGGATGCCCTGATCGCCCTGGTCGCACTGGGTCAGCCCGTGCGGTTCCATCCGTCCGCATTCCCTGAGGAGCAGTTCATCGGGCACGTCGATCACATCGATCCATCCTTGGACCTTCGAGGAGTGCGGCGAGTCTGGGCTCGACTGGAGAACCGAGAGCAGACCCTGCTCCCCTCGATGTTCGGCCGAGCCGTAGTCGTGACGGAGTCCCGAGAGTCGGTGTTCGTGGTCCTTGCCGCCGGCATCGTGACGGATGGGGCGGAGCGCTACGCCTTCGTACGGGTGGAGGAGGGAGCGTACAAGAAGACCAACTTGATGCTCGGCATCGACGATGGAGATCGATTCGAGGTCACCGGGGGCCTCTACCCGGGAGACCTGGTCGTCACTACCGGGAACCACGAACTCTCATCGCTGTTCGTTCAAGGGACTCTGACCTTGAGCACCGAGGCGCGGACGAACATCGGCCTCTCCTTCGAGGAGATCGACTATCAACCGGTCGGGGGGGTCCTCGAGCTCAATGCTCGCGTCGTCTCCCCTTCGGACCGGCGCGCCGTGGCGGCTTCGCGGATCTCCGGCAAGGTCGGGGAGATCCTGGTGTCGCCCGGAGAGGCAGTCGAAGCGGACCAGCCGCTCGCCACGCTGTCGAGTCTCGAACTCCAGAACGCCCAACTCGACCTGATTCAACTGCACCTGCGACTCGGCCTGCTCGGCAAGCAGCTCGCATTCATCGACACCCTGACGAGCCGGGGCATCTCTGCTCGCAAGGAGTTGCTCCGGCTGCAGAGCGAGTCGAACGAACTCCGAACTCGAGTCGATTCCCTGCAGCGCTCTCTGTTGCTGATGGGGTTGACCGGGAGCGAGATCGCGCAGGTCTTGGAAGGGCAGGAGACGATCCCCGGGATCACGGTGAGAGCCCCGATCGCCGGGAACGTCACGAGCGGAGCGGTCGTCCTGGGGCAGGTCGTGGAGAAGGGAGCGGTTCTCTTCGAGATCATCGATCCCACGCGACTCTGGATCGAGTCCAGGTTCTTCGAGCGCGACCTCGCCGAGCTCTTCCGAGGTGGAGTTCCCAAGGACGCCATCGTCCGCACCGTGGCGTACGAGGACCGCGAATGGACCGGACAACTCTCCTTCATCGACCGGAGCCTCGATCACGAGGGGAGGACCCTCATGGCCTGGATGGAGATCGACAATCTCGATGGATCGCTGATCAGCGGTATGCGCGCTTCGCTGATGCTCGAACTCGAGGAGTCGGCGGAGGAAGTGATCGCGGTCCCGCTCCGGGCGCTCCGACCCATCGGATCCAGGAACTACGTCTTCGTCGAGCAGGGCAAGGAGCTGAAGCGCGCCGAGGTCGTCCTCGGGCGGCGTGATGCACACTTCGCAGAGGTCCTGAGCGGGGTGTTCCCAGGCGATCGAGTCGTCGTTTCTGCCGTCAACGAGGTGAACAATGCGTACTCCGCGGTCAGATAGGAACGATCGATGCTGAACAAGGTCATCGCGTTCTCGCTGAAGAACCGCCCCCTGATCGTCGGGGTCGCCCTCCTGGTCATCCTCTACGGCGGCTATCTCGTCAGCCATCTCCGGGTCGATGTCCTCCCGGACCTGAATCGCCCCACGGTCACCATCATGACGGAGGCGGCGGGGCTCGCGCCGGAGGAGGTGGAAGTCCTCGTCACGTTCCCCATCGAATCGATGATGAACGGCGCGACCAACGTGAAGCGCGTGCGTTCCGCGAGCGGGATCGGCCTCTCCATCGTCTTCGTGGAGTTCGACTGGGGCACCGACATCCTGGAGGACCGCCAGATCGTCGCCGAGAGACTGCTCCTCGCCCGCGAACGGCTCCCCGAGGGGGTGGAGTCCGTCATGACCCCGATCTCCTCGATCATGGGCGAAATCATGCTCGTCGGGCTCCGGAGCAGCGACGGATCGACGTCTCCGATGGAGATCCGGACCCTCGCGGAGTGGAGCCTCAGACCCCAGCTCCTGGCGATCTCCGGCATCTCCCAGGTCACGGTCCTCGGCGGCGGACTCAAACAGTACCAGGTGATCACGACCCCTCGTCGGCTCCAGCAGTACGACGTCACGTTGCAGCAGCTC
Organism: Planctomycetota bacterium; assembly: GCA_032128395.1. Classification (GTDB taxonomy): domain Bacteria; phylum Planctomycetota; class UBA8108; order UBA1146; family UBA1146; genus JAQBGV01. Next base: position 29,641 of record JAQBGV010000117.1, read on the forward strand.
ACGAGGGCGGTGGAAGCAGCCAACGTCAATGTCGGGGGGGGGTTCCTCCTCGAGGACCGTCAGGAGTTCCTGATCCGGGTCCTCGGTCGGGTGAACGCACTCGAGGAGATCGGCGAAGCCGTCGTGAAGTCCTCCGCCCCCTCCCCGGTCCTCGTGAAGCACGTCGCCGACATCCGGTTCGGTCCACCGGTTCGCCGCGGCGACGGCAGCGTCGACGGTGAGCCCGCCGTGATCATGGCGATCCAGAAACAACCGGGGGTGGACACCCTCGAGGTGACGGCAGCGGTCCGGGAGGCGCTTGCGAAGACGCGGGCGTCGCTCCCCCCCGACATCGTGATCCACGACGAGATCTTCCTCCAGGAAGAGTTCATCCACGCCGCCATCAGCAACGTCATCGAAGCGCTGCGGGACGGCGCGATCCTCGTGGTGATCGTGTTGTTCCTGTTCCTGTGGAACTTTCGGACGTCGTTGATCAACCTCACGGCGATTCCGCTCTCGATGATCTCCACCGTGCTCGTCTTCGATTGGTACGGGATGAGCATCAATACGATGACCCTCGGCGGACTCGCCGTCGCGATCGGTGAGCTCGTCGATGATTCCATCGTCGATGTCGAGAACATCTTCCGGCGCTTGAAGGAGAACCGCCAGAAGGAGGAGCCGGAACCCTCCATCGCCGTCGTCTTCAAAGCCTCGTCCGAGATCCGGAACTCGATCGTCTACGCGACCCTGATCGTCGGGGTGGTGGTGGTGCCGCTCCTCGATCTCGGCGGGGTCGAGGGGCGGATGTTCGCCCCGGTGGCGATCTCCTACATCCTCGCCCTCGCCTCTTCCCTCCTGGTCTCGATCACGGTCACCCCCGTCCTCGCCTCCTATCTCCTCCCTCGGGCGAAGATCACCGAGCGATCGAAGGACGCATTCCTCCTCGCTGGTCTGAAGCGCGTGAACCGTGCGGTGGTCGGGGTGGCGCTGGCGAACCCGATCAAGGTCCTAGTCGGCGCGTTCCTGGCCATGGTCCCCGCGGTGATCGCCTACCTCGGGTGTGGCGGTGAGTTCCTCCCCCCCTTCAACGAGGGAACGTTCACGGTCAACGTCATCGCGGCGCCCGGCACGTCCCTCGAGGAGTCGAACCGCCTCGGTGGCATCGCGGAGGCCATCATCGGGGACGTTCCGGAGGTTTCATCGACGGCACGTCGAACCGGCCGGGCCGAACTCGATGAACACGCCGAGAACGTCAACTACTCGGAGATCGACGTTCGACTCCTCGCGAGCACACGCTCCCGCGACGAGATCATGGCGGAGATCCGCGACGGTCTCGCGTACATGCCCGGCGTGCTCGTCAACGTCGGCCAGCCGATCTCCCACCGGATCGACCACCTACTCTCCGGGATCCGCGCCCAGATCGCAGTGAAGATCTTCGGCCCCGATCTCCCCACCCTTCGAACGAAGGCCCAGGAGTTCTACGACCAGATCAGTGGGGTGGCGGGAGTGGTCGACCTCCAGGTCGAACAGCAGGTCGAGGTGCCGCAGGTACAGATTCGGCTCGATGCTCTGGAGATCCAGAGATACGGACTGACCAAGGAGGAGGTCGCAGAGACCCTGGAGACCGCTCTCGAGGGGCGGATCGTCTCGGAGGTACTCGAGGAACAGCGGGTCTTCGATCTCGTGGTCTGGTTCGACGAGAGCTCTCGGAACGACCCGAGTGTCATCTCGAGAACGCTGATCGAGACGCCCGGCGGGGAGCGGTTGCCGCTCTCGGCGTTCGCGACGGTCGAACGCACCACCGGTCCCAATACGATCAATCGCGAGAACGTCATGCGGCGGATCGTCGTCCAGTGCAACGTGCAGGGACGGGATCTCGCCGGAGTCATCCAGGACATCCGCGCCTTGGAGTCACAGCTCGAGCTCCCTCGTGAGTACTTCGTGCAGTACGGGGGACAGTTCGAGGCCCAACAGGCGGCGATGCAACGCATCTACATCTTGAGCATCTTCGCCCTGCTCGCAGTCTTCGCACTCTTGATGAAGGTCCTGGGTTCCTGGGTCGGGGCGCTGCAATGCATGGTCAATCTTCCCCTCGCATTCATCGGCGGCGTGATCGCGGTCTACCTCTTCGGTGACAAGACGCTCTCCGTCGCTTCCCTGATCGGGTTTCTCACCCTGACGGGGATCGTGATGCGCAACGGAATCATGATGATCTCTCACTACATTCACCTGATGCGGTACGAGGGAGAGTCGTTCGACGAGAAGATGATCATCCGCGGAACGCTGGAACGCCTGGCGCCCGTCTTGATGACCGCCGTGACGACGACTCTGGGGCTCGTTCCGCTGGCTCTGGGCAAGGGGGAGACCGGGAAGGAGATGCTGCACCCCCTGGCGATCGTCGTCATCGGAGGTCTGATCTCCAGCACGATCCTGTCGCAGTTGGTGACACCGGCTCTCTTCTTCAGATTTGGCCGGCGGGCATACGGAGAGACCCCGAATGAGAACGTGGAAGCAGGCGAAGAACATCTCGTGCCACGAGATCTCCTCGCCTTCGCGAATCGTGTGGAAGAACGAGAACAGAAGGAGAAACCATGAAACAGCTGATCGTCGCAGCTGCGCTGTGCAACTTTGCGCTGCTGGGGTGCACGGGAGATAGTGGACACGATGATGGACATGAACATGGCGGTGGAGGGAATGTCACGGTACCGGATCACTACGCGGACGCGGTCGCGAAGTGCGAAGAGCTCTCGGAGAAGATCGAACACTTGATCGAGAGCGGCAAGCTCGACCAGGTTCACTCCGCGGCTGCGGACATCCAGAAGGTGGCCGAGAAGCTCGCAGATCTCGCCAAGAAGGACCTTCCGCCCGGTGACCTGCGAGAGGTGAACGTCAATGCGCGCAAGTTGGCGGGGATGTTCAGCGCCATCGATGAGGCTGCGGATTCCGGAAAGAAGGACGAGACGATCCGGATCCACCGCGAGATGAAGGCGCTCATCGATGCGCTGAAGGCACATGCAAAGGAGGATCATGACGATCACTGAGCGGAGGGTGTTCGCTGCTCTGAGTCTGGTGACGCTAGTGTCGGCGTGCGTGAGTGCGCCGCATCTCGCGCAATCGTCCGAAGTCATCGCCATGCAGAAGTCCGGGGTGGGGGATCCTGCGCTCTTGGAGTGGGTCAAGGACCATTCCCGTAGCTTCGACCTCTCCGACTCCGACATTGCGGATCTGGCGGAGGCCGGAGTGAGTGAACAGGTCATCGAGGCGATGCTCGAACGTTCCGAGGAGCATCATGAAGGGGGCGGTCGTTCCCATGGACACGACCACTAGAACTGTGTGGAGAGAGGAATTGCCGTGAGACGCATCCTATGGGTCGCCGTTTCGCTCGCGTGCGCGCCGCTCGGCGCGTTCGGTCAAGAACATGGACATGGTGGAGAGGAGAAGGGTGGGAAGGCCGAGATCCGGGTCTATCTGGCGGATCAGGCCAAGAAACCGGTGGACCTGACCGGAATCACCGCGACCGTCATCGTCGAACCCGTCGGCGGGAAGAAGAGGGTCCTCCGCACGGAGGTCGTCACGCCCAAGGGATCCAGCAAGAAGGGCATCGGGCACGGCGGAGAGGTCCGGAGCGCGGAGAAGTACTTCGTGGAATTCGTGGTGGTGAAGCCCCACGAACACGAGGGCGGCCACGATGAGGGTGAAGAGCAGACGAAGGATGCCACGCCGTACTTCAGGGTGGCTCTCGAGCCCCTGGATCCGAAATTCGCAGCCGTCGTCATCGTCCGGATCGGGGACAAGACGTTCAACGTGAAAGGCTTCGAGCATCCCCCGGCGGTTCCGAACGACTACGCGGGAGCGGTCGGTCGCTTCGAGGAGCACCTGGCCGCGATCCAGGTCCTGATCGACCACGATGATCTCGAGAGTGTCCATGCGATCGCGGAGAAGATCTCCTACGTCTGTGAGAAGCTCCCCGATCTCGCGTCACGCGACGACCGAGCGGAAGTGGGGAAGACCTGCAAGATCGTCATCGGGTTGTTCCGGGAGATCGACGCCGCTGCGGATGCCGGGCACAAACGGGAGACCATCGACGTCCTCGTCAAGTACAAGAAGAACCTCGCCGAGCTTCAAAAGCACGCGAAGAAGGGAGACCACGACCACCAGTAGGCTCTTCTGGAGAGAACTGACGATCGGCCACGGCTCCCGCTCCGGAGTCCGGGAGGCGAGGTCACCGGGCCGTCCGTAGATCCGGTCCCTCGCCTCCGCCGGCTGATCGTGCTCCTTTCGACGGGTGATCTCGAGGGGTACGATGGAGTTCGGCGCTCGTACCTACGAGTGGATCGCAGCTTCCCGCGGGTGGCTCATGGAGCGGAGTCAAACCATGTCGCTCTCCAGTCTCTCTCGGTTGCGTCTCCGGTCAGCGGTGCTCTTGCTGCTCGCCATGATCCTCACATCTCCCGCCTACTCCGTGACCCTTCTCGTCCCATCGCAATACCCCACCATTCAGGAAGCACCTTCGTAGCTCTTGCGAGCGTCCTCTTCGGTTCGATGAGCTGGTCGCAAGAAGGACGAGACTCCTACAGAGCCGGCTGAGACGCGCTCGGCACAGGAGCAACCGTCGCCCCCAACCATGCCGAGCGGCAGTCCTGGCAATGCTTGCGGATTGATGGACCACTTGAGCTTTCGTTCGTGAATTGCAGTGGTTTCATCAGTCCATGTCCTCACTCAGATGTTGGCCGCTCATATCTTCGCTCCGCGCAGGCGCAGCGCGTTGACTACGACCGACACCGAGCTGAAGCTCATGGCCGCAGCAGCGATGACCGGGCTCAGCAAGAGCCCGAAGACCGGGTACAGGACGCCTGCCGCGATGGGCACGCCGGCGGCGTTGTAGGCAAACGCGAAAAACAGGTTCTGCTTGATGTTTCCCATGGTCTTGCGCGACAGCCGACGGGCGCGCGCGATGCCACGGAGATCTCCCTTGACCAGGGTGACGCTTGCGCTCTCCATCGCGACATCGGTGCCGGTTCCCATGGCGATCCCGACCTGGGCCTGGGCAAGCGCCGGCGCGTCGTTGATGCCATCGCCGGCCATGGCGACGATGCGCCCCTCCGCCCGGAGCTCCTTGATCTTGGCGGCCTTCTGATCCGGCAAGACCTCCGCCATGACATCGTCGATCCCGAGCTTCTTGGCGACCGAAAGCGCAGTCGTCTTACTGTCGCCGGTCATCATGACGATGCGGATCCCTTCGTCGTGAAGGGTGCGAATGGCTTCGGGCGTGCTTTCCTTGATGGGGTCGGCGACGCCCACCAGACCGGCGGGCTTGCCGTCGACGGCGACGAACATCACCGTCTGGCCGTCGGCGCGCAGCTCCTCGGCCCGCTCGGCAAGGTGCACCGCGTCGACGCCCAGGCTATCCATCAAGGCCCTGTTGCCGAGGGCGACGTCTCGGCCATCGACCCGACCCCTCACGCCCTTGCCTGTGACGGAGTCGAAGTCCTGGGCCTGCGCGAGCTCGATGTCGCGCGCCTCGGCACCCTTGACGATGGCTGCGGCAAGCGGGTGCTCGCTGCCACGCTCGAGGCTGGCTGCAAACCTGAGCAGTGTGGCCTCGTCGATGCCGTCCTCAGGAGCGACGGTGACGAGCTTCGGCTTGCCCTCGGTGAGCGTCCCCGTCTTGTCTACAACCAGCGTATCGACCTTGCGCAGCACCTCGATCGCCTCGGCGTTCTTGAAGAGAAGCCCTACGCTCGCGCCTTTGCCGGTTGCCACCATGATGGACATGGGCGTCGCGAGCCCAAGCGCGCACGGACAGGCGATGATCAGCACGGCCACGGCGTTGATGAGCGCGTGCGCCATTCTTGGCTCTGGGCCGACAAGCGCCCAGACCGCGAATGTCGCCATCGCGCTCAAGATAACGATCGGCACGAAGTAGCCGGCCACAGCGTCGGCGAGCTTCTGGATCGGGGCACGGCTTCGCTGCGCCTCGGCAACCATCGCCACAATACGCGACAGTAGCGTCTCGGCGCCCACCTTCTCGGCGCGCATGACGAGGCCACCCGTTCCGTTGATCGTCGCGCCGATGATCTGATCGCCCGCTTGCTTCTGCACCGGAATCGGCTCACCGCTGACCATGGACTCATCGACGTGGCTCTGCCCCTCAAGCACGACGCCATCGACAGGAACCTTCTCGCCGGGACGAACCCGCAGTCGGTCTCCTGTCTGGACCACGTCAAGCGGTACGTCTTCTTCGCTGCCGTCATCCATCAACCGCCGCGCTGAAGTAGCCGCCATCCCCAGAAGCTTCTTGATGGCGGCGCCCGTCTGGCTGCGCGCGCGAAGCTCTAGAACCTGGCCAAGGAGAATCAACGTGACAATGACGCCCGCTGCCTCGAAGTAGACGGCGACTTCGCCCTCCTCGCGAAACGACGCCGGGAAGAAGCCCGGGAGGAGTGCGGCAATCAGGCTGTAGACATACGCGACGCTCACGCCGAGGCCGATGAGGGTGAACATGTTCAGGCTGCGGTTCTGGAGCGACTGGACGAAGCGCACGTAGAACGGCCAGGCAGACCAGAGACACACGGGCGTCGCCAGCGCGAGCTCGAGCCACACGCGCACGCGCATCGACATCAGAGACGAGACCGGGCGACCTGGCAGCATGTCACCCATGGAGAGGAAGACGAGCGGCAACGTGAGCGCCGCTGCGAACCAGAAGCGGCGCCGCATGTCTACGAACTCGGCGCTGTCCTCCACGTCCGCCACTGCGGTGCGTGGCTCAAGCGCCATGCCACAGATCGGGCAGCTGCCCGGAGCGTCGCGCACGATCTCGGGATGCATCGGGCACGTGTAATCCAGTCCCAGAGCGTCCGGCGGTGTCGATGCTGCCGGCTCGACCTTTGGTTTGCCGCTGAATGTCTCGGGCTCGGTGCGGAATGTCTCAAGGCAACGCGCACTGCAGAAGGCGTACTGCTCTCCATCGTGCGCGAGCGCGTGGGGAGACCCAGCCTTCACCTTCATGCCACACACCGGATCGCGTGTCTCGGCATCAGAGGACTCCGCCTCGTCCGGGGTTGATGCGCAATCATGATGGGTGTGTTCGTTCATTCTGACCGTCCTCTTCAACCTTCAGCACGCCCACCCATGCAGCCGTAACGGGCAAGGATTTCCATGAGCTCGTCGATCTTCTGCTCGGGGACGACCGTCGGAGGAGTGATCCCGGCGCTCTCGGTCACGATCTGAGCCTGGGCGTCACGCCTCGATCAAGCCACACCGAATCGCGAATCTGGCCAGGGCGACCCGGTCGTGGAGGCCGAGCTTCTCCATGGTCTTCATCCGATGCGTGGCGACCGTTGCGTAGGCGCGGTGGATCCGCAAAGCGATCTCCTTGAGCGAGAGTCCTTCGGCGGTCAGGACGAGGATCTCCACCTCTCGCTCCGAAAGTGTCTCGAGCCGGCGACGGTCGAGTTCATCTGCTCCGTCGATCGACGTGGGCCGGACTCCGAATTCCATTGCTGCCTGCATCGAGATCTGGGCAGCCTTGTCCGCGATCTCATGCCGGGACACTCCGACCACGGCATTGAGCACCCTGCCGTCCGCGGATGCATCGAAACGATCGGGATCGGACAGGAGGAGAACGCTCAGAATGTCGGGGAAGCGCCCCGCCAGAAATTGGAAACGACGCCACTGCAGCGGGGAATCGATGTACCCCACGATCGCATCGACGGGCTGTTCCGCCAGAAGAGCTCCCGCAACCTCGAGATTTACAGAAAACGCGACCCGCTGTTGAGCATGCCCTGCGATCGCAGTCGAGAGCAGCACTCGATCGTCCTCAGCTTCGGCAACCACTGCGACCAGGATCGGAGAATCGAGAGAGTTTCCATCGACCGGCGTCCGAGTCTTCAGCATGCGTACTCCGATTCAACAGAACTGCTGATTGTCGCCTCGAGCTGCACCACTTACGCTCCCCGAACACCCAGCGGCCAGCGTCGTCGGCCCCGTCGCGACGGTACTCGGCTCTCTCGACGAGCGGCTCCGCTCGCCTCCCGGGGTGCCGCGAAAGACGCCCGGCCGCACAACAAGAAGGAGTGTCAGGATGGCGATGTTCCCGAACAAGGACAAGGATAAGGACAAGGCCCCCGACAAGGGTAAGTCCGCCGCGAAACCGGGCACCTCCCCGGTCAAGCCCGGAGTCACTCCGGCGAAGCCTGGCTCCATGCCCCCGAAGCCCGGTGTGAAGCGCTGAGTACTTGCTGAGACACGCATGCGTTTTGGCCGGCGCCCTCGCGAGGAGGCGCCGGCCACGCTCGGGGAGGTCGTACTCGAGGCGCTCTCAAGAGAGTTATTTAAGTACACTGGACCGTTCTGCGTCGGCTTCGACTGGTGCTTGCTCGCTCATCGCGGCACCGTATGATACACCCCTGACCTCACCTGCGCTCCCGGTCAGAAGCGGGAGCTCTGAGAAGAAGTCAACAGTGCACTGCGTTGAGAAGTGCGCAGCGTCGAGAAGTGCGCAGGGACGGACAGGACATCCTTTGCATCGGCTTCGGTTGCTGTTCATCGCGCTCGCGGTGCTGCTGGTGATCGTTCTCGTGTTGCAGAACACGGAGTCGGTTGAGACTCGGATGCTCTTCATGAAGGTCTCCGTGCCTCGGGCGGTCCTCCTGGCCAGCACCTACTTGATCGGACTGGTCAGCGGAATCCTGATCGCCGTGCGCCTCTCCGCCTCCAAGGAGCGGGAGCAGTAGATCCGGGGATCCTTGCGGGGCTCCGCGGAACATCGAAGGACCTCGCCGCTCGAGGAATTCCCCCGAGGTCGTGAATTGAGCGGTACTCCTTGGCTCGCTCATCGCCGCCCCGTATGATCCTCCGCTGAATTTTCCCCTCTGGATAGTCACGAATCCGTTTTCGATCCTCTCCCAAGAAGACGAGCGCGGGCGACGCGCCTGGAAATCGATGCAAATGCGGCAGTTCCTCCCCTGCGTGCTCCTGTTCACGATCGTTCCGGAACTCGAGCGGGTCCACACCAAACTCACCGATGTCCGCGCCTACCTCGGCAGCCTCCCGACCGATGTGGCCCTCGGGGCGGCCAGCTGATCAGACATGGAGGCGCCAAGAATGCACGACAAGCCTTGGGAAGCGCTCGTAGACCTCGTCGAGGATGGGGCCAGCCCCGCACAGGTCGAATCCTTCCTCGAGTCACTCCCCTCCGGAGATGCCGCTCGTGCCGTGCTGCGGCTGTCCGAGGCGGAGCGTAGCCGGCTGCTCTCGAGTTTGGACCCCGAGACTGCCGCGGAGGTGATCGAGGCTCTCCCCGACACCGAAGCCGCGCGACTGATCCGGCAGCTCGATCCTGAATCCGCGGCGGCGATCGTCTCCGTGCTCGCAAGTGACGAGCAGGCCGACCTCCTCGGGGAGCTCTCCCAGGAGATCGCGAACGTGATCCTCGATGCCCTGAAGCCGGAGGATGCGCTCCGCGCACGTCACCTCTCGAGCTATCCGGAGGACGTCGCGGGCGGGCTGATGATCACCGAGTTCCTCTCGTACCCGGTGAACCGTACGGTCGACGACGTCGTGCGTGATCTTCGCGAGAACGCGGAACGCTACCGCGAGTACCAGGTGCAGTACGCGTACGTCACGGACGCTCGAGATCGACTCGTCGGAGTTCTTCCGCTCCGCGAGCTGCTCCTTGCACACGCACGGCAGCCCCTGCAACAGATCATGATCCCGGACCCGCTCACCGTCTCCGAGCTCGAGGAACTCGACGCGCTGGAGGACCTCTTCGAGACGCACCACTTCTTCGCCGTACCGGTGATCGATCTCGACGCTCGCCTCTGCGGGGTCGTCCTGCGCGAGTCGATCGAACGAGCCGTCCGCGACCAGCACGACGATGACTACCGTCGGTCGCAGGGTCTCGTCCATGAGGAACTTCGTTCGATGCCACTCCTGGTTCGCACGCGTCGGCGGCTGGCGTGGCTGAGCATCAACGTGCTCTTGAACGTCCTCGCGGCGAGCGTGATCGCGTTCCACCAAGATACGCTGGAATCGGTGATCGCGCTGGCGGTGTTCTTGCCGATCATCTCCGACATGAGCGGTTGCTCCGGCAATCAGGCCGTGGCGGTGAGCATGAGAGAGCTGGCCCTCGGTGCGGTTCGCCCGTCGGAAGTCTTCTATGTCCTCGGGAAGGAGGCGGGCGTCGGTCTCCTGAACGGGTTCGCCCTAGGAACGCTGATCGCGATCGTCGCATGGCTGTGGAAGGGAAACGCCTACCTCGGGTTGGTGGTAGGAGGTGCACTGGCGCTGAATACTCTCATCGCGGTCTGCATCGGTGGCGTGGTCCCATTGCTGTTGAAGCGCAGCGGCCGCGATCCTGCACTTGCGTCCGGCCCGATTCTCACCACCGTCACCGACATGTGCGGGTTCTTCATCGTGCTGACCCTCGCGTCGATCCTCCTCCCGTACCTGGAGAACATGTAGCGTAATCACGGTGAGAACTTCGCAGAGCACTTCGCAGAGCAGTTCACTCAGGACGCCGTGCCCCGCGGCTCGATCCCCGTGAGGAGGCGCGAGTAGAGAGTTCATCGATCAGGTCGCGGATCGAGAAGTCCACGCGGAGGAGCTTCGTGAGGCGCTCGGCCGCTCCGGGCCAGTCGAGAAAGCGAGGTCGTAGAGGCGGTGCGATCAAGACTCCTCGGTGCCGCAGCTCTTCGATCACTCCGAGTTGTCGCATCGCGGCCTTGCCGATGAACATCGATTCGAGTTGCTCGACGCTGCGCAGGCTGCGCACCAAGTTCTCTAGTCCGCGCAAGTAGATCGCGTCCTTGGTCAGTCCTCCGCCTCGGTAGACCCTCATCGTGATGTTGTACGCAGACGTGCGTGAGAAACCATGGCCGTCGACGAGCACCCGGAACGAATCGATGAACGATGCTCCATCCACGCAGAGGGTGACGACCAACACTCGACCCGCGAGTTGCCGGAGTCGAGAGCGAGTCAACCCCCCGGTCAGGTACTCCGCCAACACCGCCAACCCCTCCTGCAGCTCTTCGTACCCCGCGAGCCCCGAAGCGAGCTGGCGAAAGGGTTGGGCCAGGCCGTTGTAGTAGGTCACGAGATGGGTTCCGACCTCGTGCTGGAGGAGAGGGTCGACCCTCGACTCGGCCAGTTCGACCGTCCTGCCCACGAGGAGCTTGCCACGTGACACCATGACGCCTGCGACCTTCGAGGTGACCCGAGCCTTGGCGGTGAACGATGGATCGATCGCACGGTAGTACTCGAACTCACGCTCCGCCCGCGCGACGAAAGCCTCGGCGCTCACACTGGGGCGTGAGCTGCCGCGACTCGATCGGGGAGAGAGCTCGCCAAGCAGGTAGAGCGCGGTCGAGCGGAGTTCCTCCGAGACGTTCCCGAACAGCTGCAGGCTCCCTAGAACGAATCGGCTCGTGTTCCGGTCGGCGAGCATGGTGATCATCCGGTCGAGCTCGTCCTGCTTCTCGGTGAAGATGGTCGCGAGGGCCGGGTCCTCGATGCGCTCGACTGGGATCTGGAAGAGCGCGCGCTTGAGCGTCGGCGGGTCGAACGGCAGCGGAAGGTAGTGGAACTCGGGCGCATGCTCGAAACGGGATCTCTTGAACCTGGCCCAGGCATCTCCGGTGTTCGTCGGCGTGATGCTGAGTAGATAGTCGAATTGCCTCGAGACTTCGGCGAGTTGGCCGTCCACCTGCCAGACCGCCTTCACCACGGCACGACGCCCCAGTTCGTGGTAGTGCGGAGGACGATGGGTCGTCCGAGTGCGAGCGAACTCATAGAAGGCGCGACGAAGCGCGAGTCCGAGCCTGCTGCGCAAGGTGCGAAGGAGAAGCGGGAAGAGCGGAGTATCGGGCTGAGTCTCGTCCCGATACACGGGTGGCACGGCGATCCCGATCGAGTGCACGCCGAGCTGTTTCGCCCAGTTCGACGGAACCAGCGGGCGAACGCCACCCGCGGTCACGCTCTCCCAAGCTTGAGTTCGGACCTGTACCGACTGCTTCTGGACACCGATCTTCGCGAGCTGGCGAACCAGAACCTCGATGGTATTGTCGAGATCCGTCGTCGCGGGGCGGAACACCTCGATCACCGGGGCGACATCGATCGCACGTGGATCGGCCTCGCTGCCCGAGTCCAACTTCGCCCAGATCTCGACGAGCAAGAACGCCCCGAATTTCTCGACCATCGTTTCGGCGATCGGAGTGACGAGGCGACGCACCGATCCCTCCGAGGCAGATTTGGGAAGGATCAGGTACGATGCCTCGCCGGTGACGAGCTGGTCCGTCCCCGGGTCGTTCTTCGCGGGAGGACGGTAGACGCACAGAAAGGGGAGTTCGCGGTCGACATGGAGGCGTCCACGCCCGCCGAGGCTGCGACGAACTTGCTTCCCTTCGGCGAGGCGATGACGGATTTGGGCGATCAACACCGGATCGATCGCGGGACCCTTGGCGGGACCTCCGGGCTCTCGACCGGATCGGGACTTCCCGGATGGGGGCTTTCCGTCACTGCTCAAGATCGTTCCCATTCTGGCCGCCGTTTCGCCCCCGAGTCACCGCGCCCGAGGACACCTTGCCCCGAGGACGCAGCCGATGAGGGGGCTTCGAACCAGCCTCCACGCTCGCAGAAAGAGCAGCACTCTGCATGGCAATTCCGGTGGAAGATCCCACTCCATCGATCGATGTCATCACGACCCGCCTCCGGAAGGTTCGGGCGGTTCGTCGCCGGCTCCCCGATGGCGGCCGGCTGCACATCGACCGTGCCCTCCCCTGCTTGTCCCTCTAGGCGAGCTCGAAGGTAGAGGACGTCGATGCGGATCCTGAAGGGCAGGCACGCGGGGCACCCCCTCACCTCCCCCGGGGGCAACGTGCGTCCGACCCCGGAGAAGGTGAGGGACCGCTGCGTCTCGCTGGTCGCGGCCGAACTCCGCGATGCGCTCGTGCTCGACCTGTTCGCGGGCTCGGGAGCGCTCGGACTCGAGGCGCTCTCGCGCGGCGCGCGCGCAGTCGACTTCGTCGAGAACGGGGCCGGCGCGCTCCATGCGCTCAAGGCGAACGTGGCGATGCTCCGCGCCACCCAGCGCTGCCGGATCTACAAGCGCGACGCGCTCCCCTGGGTCGACCAGCTCGGAGCCGGTGCCTACCCTGTGGCGTTCGCCGACCCTCCGTACGGTTCGAAGAAGCTCGATCGGATCGTGGCGCGCTGGCGGGAGGTTCCCTTCGCCGACGTCCTCATCATCGAGCATCACAAGGATCACGAGATCGGCGCCGAGGGGAAGCGCTACGAGTTCGACGGCCCGACGTGCGTCACGATCCTCAGGGTGAGAAGCTCGCGAGTAGAGCGAGCACGAACGGACCGCGCGCCCGGTCGCCCGGACTCACCGTAGGCGGTGTTCGCTGATCGGACAGAACGGGTCGATGCTCACCCCTGCGCATCGGCTCTCCCTCGAGGAGCCGGTCGTCTCGAGGGGTTGCGTCGGTGCGCTGGGGTTGCGCGGCACGCGCGATTCGCCTCGCTTCCGCTCCGGGCTCGCTGTCCCCGAATCAGATGGTCCAGATCCAACTGCCGATCCGCTGACGTGTGCATGTTGCTGCCGTCGCCGGTCGAATCCCTGGATCCACCCGCCGGTGGGTCACGACTTGGGCTCCGAGAGTGTGATCGTCCGCGTCCCCTCCTCGAACGCGTCGATGCTCTGACTCCACCGCGCCCCGGGCCAGACCAGATCGAGCGCCCCCTGATGAGGACGGTACACCGCCGTGTAGAGGGTCCCGATCCCCTGTCGGTAGCCGGTCGAGCGGAGCGGCGGGCGTAGGAATGCTTCGATGAGGGTCTCTGGTTCGAGCTGGGGGCGGGCGATGCAGTCGTTGAGGACGCGCTCCCGTTCGAGGGTTGCCGTGGCGTGGGCGTGTCGCGCCCAGCGGATCCGATCCTGATGGTTGGTCGAGGCCGCGGTTCGGCGAACGATCGCCGGGCGGTTCGGTGCGGTGAACGCTGTGAAGAACTCTCCGCCGCGGTCGAGCATGAGGATGTTGTACGCCATGTGGGTCGGTACCCTGCGCACCAGTTGCACCGCTTCCGCCGCGGTTCCGCACGTCTCGAGAGCCACCCGGAGAAGGAGCGGTGCGCCGAACCCATCCCCTGTCTCCTGGCTCCCGCCGAAGTTGAGCGAGATCGCGAGCCCTGCATCGTTGACCCCGTCGAGCGCTCCGGCGAGACAGTCGGTCAGGGCGAGGACGGTGCGTTCGGACCAGCGTGTGCGGAGCACCGTGCCATCCCAGAGCGCTGGGGTGTAGTCGTAGTTCCGGACGAGCAGTGGCTCGGGGCGACGCAGCGCCACCTGGGAGCACCCCTGGACATAGGGAGGCGGGCGATAGAGCGAGAGGAATCGCGCGTCGAGATCGCCCCCACCCGCGAGTTCGCAGAGCTTTCGCCAGGTGGGGATCCACTCGGGGAGATAGCGCGAGAGGGCGCTCTCGCACTCGAGGAAACTCGGCCGCGACTCGCCCTCCGCGCCGCTGTACCAGCGGCGGTACGCCTCTGCGTGACGCTCGTAGAGGTCACGCCAAGCGTGCCCCGGTTCGTCCTCCGCGACCGCCTGGATCTCGATCTGCACCGTGCGACCGCCCGCTACAAGATCTTGAAGGAGCCGGCGGAAGGAACCTCGGGGCCGACCTCCGCCGCGACCACCGACACCCCTCGATATCGGCTGTGGAGGCCGTCGATCCACGCCCTCGCCCGGTCGGTGAGCTGGAAGTCCTCGGTCATCAACCGCCCCCGGGTGATCAGGACCCCCAGGTCGGCGCCTTCGTACCGGTAGTCCCCAGGACCACAGATCCTCAGCCAGAACCCCTCGTTCTCGGTCTCCACCGCGCGTCGGTGGTAGTCGAAGCGTGCGTACTCGAGCGTCCCGCCCGGGGGGAGCCTCCAGATCCCCGACTCGGGAGCCTCGACCACTCGATCGATGGTGTCGGGAACGTGCTTCACCACCAACTGGCTCCACTCGTCGATGTTGTCGGGGTCGGACCACCGCAGGTTGAGGTCCTCGACGTCGAACTCGAAGTCGACCCCCGAGAACTCGAGGAGGTGGAAGAGGAAGAGGGGACAGTCGGCATGGGCGAACGCGGCGTGGTTGGTGATGCTGCTCGCCCCGGTGATCCGGGGGTTCAACTCGCCCAGGTACAGCTTGTCCGCATCGAGATCGACGAGGAAGTCGAGCTCGAAGTACCCGCGGTACCCCTCCTGCCGGAGCTGCTCCCCGAAGGCGAAGGTGTACTGCACCGCCTGTTGCCGGAGGCTCTCCGTGAACGAGTCGGCGAAGATCTCGTTCCCGCACCACCCGCCGCGATAGGGAGTCAGCTCCTGGAACCCCACCAACTCGGTCATCAAGGGCCCGACGATCGTCCCCTGCTTCGTAGTGCACGCCTCGATGGCGGAACCACGGCAGCGGATCCGCTTCATGATCTTGACCTCGGGCTCCGCGGCGATCTCGTCGGCGTGCTCGTCGTACTCCTCGCGCGACGAGATGAAGAAGGTGGTGTGCCCCGAGTCCCCGAAGGCGGTCTGGATCACCCAGTCGTCGCCGAGATCACTTGCGGCGGTGCGAAGGTCCTCCCACGACTTCACGGGTGCGAGGACGTTCGGCACGCTGGGTACTCCGGCGCGGTCACCGATGCGCACCGTCTCCACCTTGTTGTCGACCCGGGACCGCAGCTTCGCGGGTGGGAACCACACCTCGAGCCCCAGTTCGCGGCAGATCGCTTCGGTGCGTTCGTCGAACATCAGGAACACCCCCCGGCCGGGTTCATCGAGCCCGCGCCGACGTGCCCGCTTGCGGATCCACTCGACGCTCTCCTTGTGCTGCAGGAGATAGTTGACGATGTCTTCGATCCCCCCGAATTCTCCATGATCCACCCTCGACGGGATGAACGTATTGGGGTGCCGTCCGTCGAAGCAGTCGATGTAGTTGATATGGCGGAAGTTCCGTACCCACTCGTCGATCCCCAGCAGATTGAAGTTCGTCGCGCTCACGAAGTAGATCGGCGTCTCGTTCCGATGGAAGAAACGCCGAATGTCCGAGAGACCGCGCAAGGGCTTCTGGTTCATCGCTCCTCTTTCCGATCGAGAGCCTCTTCCGTGAACACGCGGAGGCCGAGCTCTGCGCGATATCCGTGGATCTCCTTCGTATCGAGCTCTCGCAGGTAGGCCAGGATCTCTGCACTCACGACCTGGCCCGGTACCAAGATCGGGAAGCCCGGTGGGTACGGCGTGACGAACCCGGCGGCGACCAAATTCCTGCCCCCCTCCATCACTCGATCGATCTCCAGCTCATCGACGGGGAAGTACTCGCAATTCTCCTCGCAGTTGCCGAGGAAGAACGCCGTGCGCAGCTCACCCGCGGGGATCCCCGCCGAGACGCAGAATCGCTCGTGGAACCGGCTGAAGTCGGGGAGCGGGGGCAGATCCTCGTTGAGATGACGCGAGAGGCGCACTCGCGCCCGTTTCTCGAACACGCTCTCTTCCTCGTCGCGTTGCTCGAACTCGTGCGCCAGACGCACGAGAGCGTCGAGGAGATGCGCGACCGAGCTCCGCGACGTCCCGATGTTGGTCATGAACAGCACGGTGTTCCGAGAGGTCTTGTTGACCTGGATCCCGTGACGGCGCATCAAGTGTTCTTTCTTGAATGTGTCGCCGTCGACGCCGGTCTTCCCGATGTAGAGGGTCAGTCGGGTGGGATCGAGCACGAACTCGTCGTCCTGCCACGCCTGCATCATCGGTCCCCAACCGTGATTCTGATCGAAGTAGCTGGTCGCCCCGGATGGGCGGTACTGCTCCGGGATCAGGTCGCGGAGGGTCAGGAATCGGAACCAGCGCTTCAGGAGGTCGTGGGCGTGGATCTTCTCGCGCAACATCATGGCGAGCTCCACCTGCCGCGCGACCATCTCGAAACCCTCCAGCTCGACCTGCCTGCGTCCGAGGTCGAGGCTGGCGAGGATCTGGTAGTTCGGCGAGGTCGATGTGTGACACATGTAGGCGTCCCGGAACGAATCTTCGACCGTGTGCCAGTCCTGGTCGTAGGTGTGGATCATCGACCCCTGGCGCAGAGCCGTCAGCGTCTTGTGCGTGGACTGGGTCACGTAGGTGCGAATGCGCACCCGGTCCGGGTCGGGGAGCCCGCTCCGATCCTCTGCCCGTTCGTAGCGCTCACGGTACTCCGCGCTGCGGTACTTCTCGCGGAGTCTTCGGGCGGCTTCCATCCCGGTTCGCGGGCGGTAGGTCGGCGAATAGCGGGCAAATCCGAACCAGGCCTCGTCCCACAGGAACATCAGGTCCGGCTTGATCGCGAGGCAAGCCTCCATGACGCGCTCGGGGTGGTAGACGATCCCGTCGAAAGTGCAGTTGGTCAAGACGCAGAGTCGAACGCGGTCGAGCTCTCCCGCCGCCTCGATTTCGCGAAGGGTCCTCGTGAGTTCACTGATCGGCACCGCGCCATACATCGAGTAGTCGTTCAGCGGGTACGCATCGACGTAGACCACGCGCGCACCCACGAGCACCATCGCATAGTGATGCGACTTGTGGCAGTCGCGATCGACGAGCACGATGTCCCCCGGCCGAACCAAGGCCTGGACCACGATCTTGTTCGCTCCCGTGGTTCCGTTCGTCACGAAGAAGCTGCGACGCGAGCCGAACGCTCGCGCCATGGAGTGCTGTGCCTCTTTGATCGGACCGTGAGGATCGAGCAGGCTGTCGAGCCCCCCCGACGTCGCCGAGGTCTCCGCGAGGAAGATGTTGGTTCCGTAGAACGCGGCCATGTCCTGGATCCAGTGCGACTTCAGGATCGATTTCCCCCGCGAGATCGGCAGCGCGTGGAAGACCCCGGTCGGCTGCTCCGCGTACTCGCGCAGTGCGTGGAAGAACGGGGTGTTGAATCGCGCGCGCACCCCTCGCAAGATGTTGAGGTGCAGTTCGAGGTAGTCCTCCTGGCGGTAGAACACCCGTCGAAAGACCGGATCGGTCATCCCCGCGCTCTCCTCGACCGAGGCATCGGTCACCAGGAAGAGATCGAGTTCCGGACGAAGACTCTGGATCAGGCGGCCGAGGACCACCGCCCGTTCTTCCGGCTCGCTCTGTTCGTACACTTCTTCGTCGAGTCCCTGGAGATAGCTCTCGAGGACTCCGAGTTCGATCGTCGAGCGCAACGGGAAACCGTACCGCAGGACGACCGACTGCACGTTGGTGTTGAAGAGCACCGCGATGACCGCGTCCTCGAAGCTGGGAACGACCACGACGTCGTAGAGGAACTCGTCGTCGGGTCCGCGGACGTCC
>JAQBGV010000118.1:0-2663 GCA_032128395.1 Planctomycetota bacterium
GCAGTCGGCCCGGCTCTCGACGGGCGGGTCTACCCTCGGTGTGAACGCACTTTCGTCGTCTACCGGCTCCCCGTAGCAGAGCAACGACTCCACCAGCTCGGGGAGGCAATCGGGAGCCCACAGAAAGCAGTATTCCTCACGGGTCGTCACCACCATCAGCGAGTTCTCGGGGTCGCTCTTGCCGCTCGAGCTACTTCGCATCGGTCCCTTTCTCGGCGTCGGCTGCTCCTTCGAGTCGCCGGAAGCTCTCTTTCAGGGCGAGGTATGACACGAAGTCGATGAATCGTCCCGAGTCGCGGAGCACTCGGTCGATCGGGTCGAGGCCGCGGTCGCCGTCGAGTTGGGCGTGGGCGAACGCGACCAGATCCTTGGCGATCCGCGCGTCGTCCGCATCGACTCGCAATTGGAAACGCAACGGCGCCGCCGGAGCGCTCGCCGACGCCAGCCGCTCGCGACCCTCACGGTCGAGTTCGAGCACGCTCTTCGAGGCGCGACGCGGTGCGGCCGGGACATCGAGTGCGATCTCGATGATCGCCTCCGGTGGGTAGTACGGATCGAAGTGCAGCACGGTCAGGCCGAGGAACGCGCGCCCCGGAGCGGGGATGCGCAGCGGATCGTCCGCGGCGAGCGCGACTTGAATCCGGTCGATCCCATCGATGTCGAGGAGCTGTCCCTGGACGCTCCGCTCCCACTGGACCTTGTCGCCCGCGGCAGCGACACCGGTGAAACCGACGAGGACCAGCTCATCGAGGTCGGGGCGGGGGTTCGAGATGCGGGGGCGTGGTCTCGCATCGAAGGGGAGGAAGGCGCAGCCGCTGGTCAGCGACAGAGCCGCGAGCACGACCGTGAGCCCGGCGATCGTTCCGCGCACATTGTTCATTTCGGATCCTCGTCGGGAAAGAGCGGCTCGATCCCGTGGAAGGGGGAGAGGGACGCCGGCTTCAGGCTGAGGATGCGATGTCCGCCGCGTCGGTCGCTGGTGAAGTAGATCCGACCGTCCTGTCCCCAACAGGGGGCGTAGTCCTGTGCGCTGTCGGTGGTCAGACGGGCGGGGGGCGAACCATCGAGGTCGGCGACCCAGAGATCGGCGGCGCGCGGGGTCTCCCACGGGCGAGCGACCGGGGTCGTGATCGAAGCGAAGACGAGGCGCTCGCCGGAGGGATCCCAGCTCGGTTGGACCGCGCCGAAACGCGCGTCGCTGACCACGGGGGTCAGCCCCTGACCGTCGATCCCGATCACCCAGATCTCATCGAGTCCCGGTCCCCGCGAGCTCGGCGACTGGAAGGCGAGTCGACTCCCGTCGGGGGACCACTCTGGGAAGAGTCCGGGGACGAGTTGAGTGTGCATCGCCCCTTCGAGTTGGACCCGCCAGAGAAACCACACCCCCTCGGGGTCCTTCGCGCAGTAGGCGAGTGAGGCGCCGTCGGGGCTCCAGCTCGGGTGCAGCTCATCGGCGGGGTCGTGGGTGATCTGCCACGAGCCACCCGAGCCATCCGAGCGGACCACGTACAAGTCGTAGTTGCCGTCGCGGTCGCTCGAGAATGCGATCCACTTCCCATCCGGGGACCACTTCGGTTGGATGTCGGAACCTGCCCCGAAGGTGCGCTGGATCGGACTCCCACCGGTCACCGGCTGGGTGAAGATCTTCGGGTGGGGGGAGAAGCCGTCGCAGGCGAAGACGATCGCGTCCATCTCCGGGGCGACATCGACGTCGAACGCGCTCCCCGGCAATTCACCGGTGACGAAGACGAGGTCGTTGTAGAGCCGCCCTCGAAAAGGGGGCACGACGACTCCGGCGCGAGAATCCGATGCGCTGACTCGGGGCATTTCTGGTTCGGTAGTGCGGCCCGGCACCACCTGGCAGCCGGCCAGTGCGACGAGGAGCAGCAGGGCGATGGATCCCCTCGAGAGCATTTCCGATCCTTCCGCCGGCGGTACTCCCCCCGGCGAGGGGGTGCACCGGATCCTGCTCCCTACTTCGGCGTGCCCCGGGCCGGAGCGCAGGGAATCTTCCAGACCCGATTCGAGTTCTGCCGGCCCGTTCGCCGCCGCGCCCCGGTTCGAGTCGATCCCCAAGCGTCCCTTCGAGTCTTTTCTCGACCTCGTCGAGCGGTGTCCCGGGTCGTTCTGCCTCGAGAGCGGCCTCGATGTCGCGGGGACGGGGCGTTGGCACTTTCTCGGGGCGTTCCCGGTAGGGGAGCTGATCGGGTGGGGGGACCGCTTCCGGTGGACGCTCGGGGAGCGTTCGGGGTCGGGGCGGGGGGAGCTTCTGGGCGCCACCGAGCAGTGGATGAATCTCTGGCGAGGTCGTCGCGAGGAGCGGGGAGCTGGTCCGCCCTTCCTCGGAGGCGCGATCGGAACGCTGGGCTTCGAGCTCGGGGAAGCGATCGATCCGTACCCGACGCGCGCGGCGCTGCCGCCGGCGGTCGCCGCACTCTTCGACCCGGTTCCCGACCTGCATCTGCGTCTCTACGACGAGCTCGTCGCGGTCGAGGCGGCCACCGGAGATGCGATCGCGATCACCCGCGGGCGGTCTGGTGCGCGAGCGCGACGTTGGTGGGAGGGCAGTGCCGAGGCGCGCGCGGGTCGAGACCCTCGGCCACCGAGGGAGATTGCGCTCAGCCTCGACGATGCCGCGTTTCTCGCCGGGGTCGAGACGGTGC
>JAQBGV010000119.1:0-33115 GCA_032128395.1 Planctomycetota bacterium
TGTTGTCGATGGCCAAGAACCGCGTCTATTCGATGGCGAAGAGGGGGTCCGCTACCCGGGGTCCCAACCGGACCCCAGAAAGTGAGAACGGCCCCATCCCGCGCTGTCCGCCCCACATCCAGCACAAGAGGGTGATTCCGGCGCACGCGGTTGAGCAGCTGGCGCGGACCCATTCGCCGCTGCCGGTGCGTGGGTAGACCACGCCCGCGAAGTTGATCGTGACGCGGGACGCGCGGGAGGGGAACCCTGATGAGTCACGGCATGGGAAGATCGACATCGGTACCGTTTCTGTCGCTCAGCATGGTTCGCTGCCCCGTGCCGCGTGGCTTGATATCGGCGTGCGGAGCGACGGATGGAATCTCTGCGAGCTTCAGCGGAGCACCTGCGAGAGCAGTATCGCTGCCCTCGATCGCACGAAGAGCAGAGCCAGGTCGCGACACCACAGCGATCACAGATGAACCGGCGTTGAGCGAGTGCTGCTGGCATGAGTGGAGGACCTCCCCTTGCCGGACGCTACGGAGTGTGTCGCAGGCAATCAACGGGGAGTGGCGGCGGGGTATGGATTTTTCAGGATGAGGGCGGGGTAGCGGGATAGATCATCGAATAGGCGCGCTTTTCGGCCATCGATGACATCACAACCCCAGACTGCTGCGACCCGGGGACAAGGTGGGCGTCACAGGACGGTTACGATCAGTTGTTGGGGAGTGGATCGCGGACAAGACGGGAGGTCATCGAACCTGTCACGAAGACGTTGACGCGCTCGGTGCGACTTGTTGCGAGGAAAGCTGATGATGGTTGGACCGATTACGTGATGGCGTCGAACACCCGGGGCTACGTGCTGGTGGACGCCGGATTCGAAGATGCGGTGAGCATCCGGGCCGAGGTCCATTTCCATATGCTGACGCAGAAGCCCTTCCTCGAGATCGTGCTCATGTCGGATGTCGGTGACTTCTACGCCTCCGAATTCGCGACGAATGTCTTTATTGTCGAGGACAACGCGCGTCTCAAGAAGCCGGCGTCGAAGGCGGCACAGCCCGAGTATCGCAGGCCGTTCAATGACTGGGTGCAGAAGCGCAAGCCGTACGAGCTCGTCGTCACTTATCACAAGCCGAGCGAGGATCAAGAGGGCCAAATCATCTGCAAGTTGAACGGCGTGGAGACGACTCGCTTCGCATCCGACAAGTTCCGGAAGGGAAAGTTCGGCTTCCGCTGGAACAACACCAATTTCATCATCAAGTCGCTAGAAGTGCAGGGTTACGTCGACGAGGCGTGGGCGAAGAAGGCACTCGAGGCCAAGGCCGCCGGCGGATGAAAGTCGGAGCCCACCGAGGGCTTCGGGTTCCACCGATCACCAACCAAGGAGTAATTCGTTCAGGCGACGGCGATCACAACGAACGGCACCGTATCCATCGAGAGCGAGTAGTAGCCTCCCGTGGCGTTGGGGAGCCACCGATCAAGTCAGGCCAACAGCACCTTGGGTACTTCGGGGAATGACCTTCGAGGCAAGGTGGGACAGCTATCGGGAAGCGATGAAGCCATGGTGACACGCCGACGCATCACCATCGGCATTGTGCTCGTCGCGTTCGTCGCGGTGGGCATCTGGCGCGGGTCGGACATCTGGTGGTGGGCGACACACACGAAGACCTGTCTGAGATTCGGTCTTGGCGCGACCGACGAGCACTACGTGTCAGGATGGAAACACGCCAAGCGCTGGAGCCGACGTTCCTCAGGCGGCAGTCAAATTCGACACCCCTTCTCTGCTGGCAAAGCCTGGTTCTGGTACGCAGAGAACGGGAGACTTGCGGTTGAGGAGACCGACAACACCCTGACCGTGTGGAATCTGGACGGCAGTATTCAGCGCCAGCTACGACGGGATGGAGTGAGCATCGAGTCGAAACTCCATCCTCCATGGTGGTGGAGCGCGTCGCGACAGTCTGAGCCATCGGCTCCATGGTTAGGGGAGGGAATCACCGCGGACGAGTGGTGGGAGAGGGTGAAGCCCAGGTGAAGCGCCGCCGCCGCCTCGCCACCATCGCGCTGCTTCTCAAGGATCTGAGCAAGCACTTGATCGCGCACTTCAAGTGGGGGAGCGGCCGGACGGCGGAGTTCCTGAGCGACACCGAGACCGTCCTCGATGTCTTCGAGCGTCCCGCGTCCGTAACGCTCAGTGAAGACGGAGACTCGATTCGGGGAACCGAGACGAGCTACGACGACACCGACAAGACCGGCTGGATTGCCAAGACTGAGGTGACCGAATGGTCTGATTCGGAGGCCGGGCCAGGGGATCCTCGGACGACCACCTACAAGCACGATGAGATCGGGCTTGACCGCTTGACCAGCTATCCTGCCGTTCGACGCTCTGCTCGTTTCCGAGCCTGCGCACACCACGATCCCGTTCTCAGAGCCCCCGTGACCAGTCGGGTCGCAAGGGAATCCCGCCCCCCAGCGCGTCGTCGATCGTGGCGAGGATCGGATCGCGGTCGCGCGGGAGCCGCCCGCCGATCGGGAGGTAGTTCGACGCGTGATTGGTCCGGAACACCGCATCCGTCGGCGCGCATCCCTCGACGAAAGTGCGCAGCTCGCGCAGCAGGTCGGGGACTTCCGGCAGAGTGAACTTGCCTCGCTCTTCGAGCCGGGCCAGTGGGGTCCCCGGGATCACGGTGAGAGTGAGCGCGGCGAGAAAGGCGGGGTCCATCGCGGTGGCGAGGGCGGCGCTCGCTCGGGCGTGTTCCTGCGAGCGGTCGGTCCCACCGGCCCCGAGGAGGAAGATGACCGACAGCTCGATTCCCGCGTCGCGAGCGCGCTCCGCCGCGGCGACGTGTTCCTCGAACGTGCTCCCCTTGGCGATACGCTTCAGAGTGAGATCGTCGCCGGATTCGGGTCCGATGTAGAGGAGCGAGAGCCCCGCTTCCTCGAGCTGTCGCAGCTCAGCCGGTGTCTTCTCCAGAATGTTGATCGCCATCGCATAGCAGCTCACTCGCCGCAGGCGGGGGAAACGCTCGCGGCACCGATCCAAGATCGCGAACCAGTGCTCCATGCCGAGGATCAGCGCGTCACCGTCCGCGACGAACACTTTCTCGATGGTATCTCCCGATTGCGCGGCAGCCACATCGATGTCATCCAGTGACTCCTGTAGATCTCGCACGCGGAATTGCTTGTCGCGGTACATGTCACAATAGGTGCAGTGATTCCACGAACACCCGATGGTGGCCTGCAAGATGTAGGAGTCCGCCTCGCTCGGCGGCCGGTAGAGTATTCCCTCGTATCTCAAGCCGTCACCTCGACTCTGCCTCAGCTCCGGCGTTCGTAGGGGATGATGTTCTCCCACTCGCTCGCATCGGAGCGCGCGACGACGGCGACGACCGGCTCTTCGTCGCTCAAGTTGAAGACCTCGTGGGGAACCCCGGGTTCGATATAGATGAAGTCACCCGTCTCGTTGTCCACGACCTTCTTCAGGTTCTCTCCGTACTCGTGGCGCACGCGACCCTGCAGAATGTACAACATCAACTCGAACCCCACGTGAATGTGAGCATGTGCGACCCCTCCCGGGGGAATCATGGCGACGTTCATCGAGAGCTTGCTCGAGCCCACGTTCTTCTGGGAGAGCCCCACCTTGTACTCGATGCCGTTCCACCCACGGCAGATCTTGCTCGCGCGGATCACGGAGATGCCATCGCCACCCTCCACGAATTTCGAGAGATCGAGGGGCTCTGGAGACATCGACTCGCTCCTTTCGAGGATACGCTAGGGGCACGCCGCGAAACTGCCACACCCGATCCCGTCAGGAGTGGGGTCCGAGCCGCAGGTGGGAAACGGCGCCTGCGGCGGCGGGCCACTCGTGAAGAGGGCGGCGAGGGAGTAGATCGGGTCCGCGATGTTGAGGGTGCCATCGTCATTCGCGTCGCAAGCGTCTCGGCAGGAGGCCGGATTCCCACCGGCGAAGAGCTCCTCGAGGTGTGCGACCGGGTCCGCGATGTTGACCCCACCATCTCCGTTGCAATCGCTCCGGACGAACTCGCCGGAGAACCCGGACTGGACCTCAAATGCTCCCATGTCCACGCTGCCCCCGCTGCTCCGCACATCTCCATCGAAATCGATCGGGAGGATCTCGAACTCGTCCCCATCTCCGTCGAGATCGGCGAAGTCGAGCGGGAGAAGAGTGTCGTCTCCGGCATCGATCGCGGGGGAGGTCGCACCCAACCGCAGATTGCCGGCAGAGCCATCGATGAAGAGCGGATCATCGCTGATGTTCCCCGTTCCTGCGAAGCCCCCCTCGACGCAACTGGAACTCACCGTCGTCGTCCCCGGTGACCCCTCGACCGGAGACGGCACATTCCCCCACAGGATGCAGTTCTCCGCGATCAGCGTCGACGCGTCGATCTCCATCGCGCCCCCGATGGCCGCTTGGTTCGAGACGAAGGTACTGTTCGTCGCTCGAAGGGTTCCCGACTGCGAAAGGGCGAGTGCGCCGCCACTCGCGGATGCGATGTTTCCGTAGAACTCGCAGTTGATCAGCGACATGTCACCGTCGGACGCATCGATTGCTCCCCCGGAGGCCGCGTCGTTCCCGCGGAAGGTGCAGTTGAGGATCTCGATCGTCGAATCCGACGTGTAGAGCGCGCCCCCGTCGGATGCGCTGTTTCCGACGAAGGAGCACCGGATGAGGCGAGTCCCCTGAGCCGAGAAGAAGCGGAGCGCACCCCCCTGCGTCGCCGTGTTCGCGTCGAAGTCGCAGGACCGGAATTCGTCGCTCTCACTGCCGGTCGTGGCGACGCATCCACCGAAGGGCGCGGTGTTCGAACTGAAACTGCACCCGGTCACCCGTAGTGTGGAGTAGATGCCGAGGAGCGCCCCTCCCCTCTGGGTGTCGAATTCGAGGTCGTTCGCGTTCCCTCCGGAGAGAGTGAAACCGTCCAGGAGCGCCGGCGAGAGCGCACGTGATTCGCCGACCGCGACGTGATACGCGTTCTCACCGTTGTCCCCGCCGCTCTCATCGTCCCCGTCGAGATCCGCGCTCAAGATCGTGGGATTCAAGATCGGCGATCGTTCGATCAGGAGCGTCTCCGTGCCCGCGAAGCCGCCGTAGATCGAAACCCCGGAGCGGAGGCGGAACGCCACCGAGCGCGACTTGTTCCTCACGACGCGCTCCGACGGAGAGTACACCCCGGTCGCGACCCAGATCTGGTCCCCCGGCTCGGCGATCCCCAAGGCGGGTTCGAGTTCGGGAAAGGCAGCGCTCCAGCTCAATCCCGTATCGGCGCCCGTCGCGGTCTCGTCGACGTACCAGGCACGTCCCTCCCGCAGGGTGAACAGGCCGCTGTCGGCGACCAGAGAGGCGGTCTCGACTCGGATCCGAGCCTGCGCGCTCGGACTCGTGCCCGGTGGAATCGTCCACAAGAGCACGCCATCGTTCGGGGTGTCATCGGCGATCTGAAGGACCACCGTCCCTCCCTCGAGCAGGAACAGATCCGCAGTCCCCCCCTCTTCGGGGATCCACTCGATCTCCCGAGTACTCCCGATGACCCAGTCATCTCCACCTCCGGGGAGTGCCACCGAGAGTGCCGCCGTCAGAGCGCCGAACGCATTGAGTCGACGCCCCGAGCGCGTCATCCCATCGAGTGCGGGGATCGGATCGCCCGACCAGATGATGCGCTGACGCAATTCGCTCACCGTCATGGTCGGGTCCTGTGCGAGGAGCAACGCGGCCACCCCGGACACGTGGGGGGGTCGCCATCGAGGTGCCGCTGAAGTTCTGGTAGACCTGGTTCGGGTTGCTGTAGTCGGAGCCGATGTATCGGACCCGAACATCATCGATTTCACCACCGTAGTAACCACTCTCCGAACCGTTGGTGAACCACCCGAAACGGAGCTGCATCTGATCGTTCTGGTACGGGTCCAGATCGATCTTGGCAGTCGAATAGCTTCCGGTGTAGTTGTCGAAACCGGAGCCACTGAAGACCTGCCGCCACTCGGAGCCGTCCCACACCTGCGTCACGAGTGAGTCGGAAGAATCGGCGGTCTCGTAACGGTACAGGAACTGCAACGAGGTTCCGTTCAAGCCGTTGGTATCGAGCACGGGAGTAGTGATCCAACCATCGGAGTCGGGAGAATAGGGATCCGAGGCGAGAGCGTCCCCTCGGGCCACGATGTTGCCCCCGGAGTTGACGATCGTCCCCCACAAGTTGTTGCTCCCCGACGCAGTGAATTGAGCACCGAGTCCCGGCAGAGTCGTCGCCTCGAAATTCTCGAAGAACAGGTCGACGTAGGGGGGAACGCTGCTGAGGACCGAAACCCCTGGGGCGCCCAGGTCGACGGCGTGCTCCCCGAAGTTGGAGAACGAGGGCAGCCCGTCGTCGTCGTCGGTCGCGGCGACCGCGATGACATTGCCGAAGTCATAGCTGGCCGGGAAGTGAGGAACCACCTCGCTGTTGCGGGAGGAGTTGCCTGCCGCGGCGACCATCAGGACTCCGGCGATCTCGGCATCGCTCACGGCATCCTGTAGCGCGGCGCTGATGCTGCCCCCGCTCCAGCTGTTGCTGAGAATTCGAGCCCCGTTGTCGATGCCGTAGTAGAACGCCTCCACCGCGTCCGCGGTCGAGCCGGATCCCGAGACATTGAAGGTTCGGAGCGCCATGACCTGCGCCGTCCACGCGACTCCCGTGGTTCCGATTCCATTGTTCCCCACCGCCGCGATGGTGCCCGCGACATGGCTTCCGTGGCTGTGCGAATCGCTGGGGTTGCTGTCGTCGTAGAGAAAGTCGTAGCCGTGGACGTCATCGACATAGCCGTTGTTGTCGTTGTCGATTTGGTCGCCCGGGACTTCACCGACGTTGGTCCACATGTTGTCCGCGAGGTCGACGTGGTTGAAGTCGACCCCGGTGTCGACGACCCCCACCACGACCGCGGACGATCCGGTGGTCAGGTCCCAGGCCAGGGGCGCGTCGATGTCGGAGTCGGAAGTTCCCCCCGTCTGCCCGGTGTTTTCGAGACCCCACATGTCCGGAAACTCGGGGTCGTTCGGCAGGGTGTCGTCGATGTGGATGATGGTATCCAGCTCCGCGTATCGTACTTCGGGGCGTCTCTCGAGCCGAGCCGCGAGCGCGGGGAGCTCGATGCCGGGGTACGGGCGGGCGACGTAGATCAAGTGTGGCCCATCGAGATTCGACGCCGCGGGTCTCCGCTCGGACACCGGGAGGAGTCGACGCAACTCGGATATCCCGGGCAGATTCAAATGCTCTGGAGCGGAGTGAGGGTCCATCGGTTCGAATCGGATGATCAGTCGGTCGCTCCGGTAGCCGAGAGGAGCGTCGCCGGGTTCGGTCGCAGCGGAGGGTGGCTCTCCCGAGGCCCCGAACGTCGGGCTCGACTCGTCCGCCCCGGACGATCCGCCGGCGAGGAGGAGGATTCCCAGCGCGACTCCCCCGAACGTCCGTGATCCCAGCATCTGCTCTCCCTCTCGATCGTGGACGATGGACTGCGCGATCGGCTCGCTCCGAAGTGGCAGCGATCCAGATACCAGGCATGGATCATACTCGGGAGCCCTCGTTTCCCGACAGTTTTCGGCGCCGGCCACCGCGACGAGGCGAGAGGGGTTCGTTGCCGGCAGGGGTCCTTTCGGCTACGGTTGTGACGGGTCGATGAGTATCGAGACGGGACGCCCCGGCGAGTCGCCCCCTGCGGATGTGAGCTCCGGAGAATGGAGACGAGCCATGCCAGAGACGTCGATCCTTCGCACTCCCCGAAGACTCGCGCGCCGCGAACCGCGCGTTCTCCGATTCGTCGTCCTCAGCAGTGTGATCTTCTTCGCCGTGTTCCTCTTCGCCGGAATCCTCGAAGCTCAGAGCGTCAGTCAGCTCAGCAAGCAGCTCCAGTTCGCGATCAAGAAGGAGGACTACGCCACCGTCACGACCGTCCTCGGTCAACTCGGCGCGAGTGGGGATGAGAAGGCCGCGACGGTGATCATCGGCGCTCTCGGGACCCTTCCCCTCGGCGAAGGGATGGAAGCGGCGATCGAGGCCCTCATCGAACTCGGGCCAGAGAATGTGGCGAGTACCTTCGAGAAGCTCCTCAAGAAGAAACAACTCGATGACACCGTCGGCGCAGTGATCGTCACGGTCGCCTCGAAGTTCAAGGACGA
This sequence comes from Planctomycetota bacterium, assembly GCA_032128395.1. GTDB lineage: Bacteria > Planctomycetota > UBA8108 > UBA1146 > UBA1146 > JAQBGV01. The sequence goes on from JAQBGV010000119.1 coordinate 8,138, forward strand.
CAAGTCCGAAACGTGGCTCCTCGACTGCCTCGAGCGAGGAAGCAACTTCGTCACGCGAAACGCGGTCCCCGCCGTGGTCGAGCGAAAGTCGAAGAACGCCATCCCGGTGCTGATCGACCGCCTCGAAAAGGTGGGGTTCTCTCCCTCGACCGAGTCGTACCAGCTCCGCGATGCACTGGTCGCGCTGACCGCGAACGACTTCGAGGGGATCGAGGATTGGCGACAGTGGTGGGAGGTGAACCAGGCCTCGATCGACCCGAAGAACCTCGACAAGGACTCGGGGGGGACGACGGGGGTCGCGCGCAAGCTCCCCGGCGGCTATCGGCTCCCGGAGTTCTTCGGGGTCGAGATCCTCTCGAACCGGGTGATGTTCGTGGTCGACACCTCTGGCTCTATGCAGCTCTGGGACAAGGACAAGAACGGCGGAGATGGCGGGGATTGGCGCAAGCGGCGCCGCATGGTACGCGTCCAGGAGCAGCTGAAGAAGGTGATCTCAGACCTCCCCGACACCGCGTTCTTCAACATCATCGCCTTCAGCGACTCGGTGAAGCGATTCCAGAACCAGACCGTTCCCGCGAACAAGAGCTGGAAGAAGAAGGGGCTCGCATTCGTCGAAGGGATGCAACCGAACGGGGCGACCTTCACCGACGACGCGCTCGTCGCGGCGTTCGAGGAGCACGAGCTCGACACCATCGTCCTGCTCAGCGACGGGGCGCCGTCGCGCCAAGGACAGAAATCGCGGGACCTGATGGCGAAGATCCTCGAACAGGTGCACAAGGCGAACCTGCTCGCGAAGGCGACGCTCCACTCGTTCGGATTCACCGATGAGGGAGAGTTGCCGCCGGGGCAGCAAAAGCCGAAGCCGGGACCCGACGATGAGAAGCTGACCCCGCAGGACTTCGAGGAGTTCTTGACCAAGCTCGCGGTCGAGAATGGCGGAAAGTTCACGAAGATCGAGTAGGGACAGCCTCCTAGCCTGGACTGTCGTACGGCCCCGGGCCCTGTCGTTCGATCTGAGCCATCCGCTCGCGGTGGTTGACCATCAGCTTCGTGATGCTGGTCGCGGTGCCGCCGAGGATCGCGAAGATCGCGACCCAGGCGAACCAAGGAAACGACGCGCACCAGCTCCAAAAATCGTTCATCGCCCGTCTCCCAGCCGGCCCATGGGGCACGCCGGACCGTGGTTGCAGCGTACGGCGGGACGCATCGGAATCAAGTGCGGGCCCTAGGCGTCCCGCTCCACTCGTCGATCAAACCGGCGGATCGATCCCCTTCAGCGACAAGCCGATCCGCTGCCTGGGCAGGTCTACTTCGAGCACCCGTACCAACACGCGTTGCCCCACCTTCACCACCTCCGCCGGGTCGCGAACGAACCGATCGGCGAGCTGACTGACGTGGACCAGTCCATCCTGGTGCACGCCGACATCGACGAACGCACCGAACGCCGCGACATTGGTGACGATCCCAGGGAGGGTCTGGCCGACGATGAGGTCCTCGACCGCCTCGACTCCCACTGCGAACGCAAACACCTCGAACTCGGCGCGCGGGTCCCGGCCGGGTCGGGACAGTTCCGAGATGATGTCTTCGAGAGTGGGGATACCGACTCGGTCGGTGACGTGTCGGGGAAGATCGATCCGGTCGCGAAGATTCGCATCCGCGATCAGGTCTTCGACTCCGCACGACAGGCTCCCTGCCATCGATTCGACGATTCCGTAGCTCTCGGGGTGCACCGCACTGCGGTCGAGGGGATTCTTCGCGTCGGGGATCCGCAGGAAGCCGGCGCACTGCTCGAACGCTTTAGGCCCGAGACGCGCGACCTTCTTCAGTTGAGTGCGGGCGGTGAACGGCTTCACGCTGCGGTGATGGACGATGTTCCGGGCGATCTGCGGACCGACCCCCGCGACGTACGAGAGGAGTTGCGCGCTCGCGGTGTTCACGTCGATCCCGACGCGATTCACGCAGCTCATCACGACATCGTCGAGCGCCCGCGCGAGCGCCTTCTGATCGACATCGTGCTGATACTGCCCCACTCCGATCGACTGTGGGTCGAGTTTGACCAGCTCCGCCAGGGGGTCCATCAATCGCCTTCCGATGGAGATCGCCCCGCGCACGGTGAGATCGAGGTCGGGGAATTCTTCTCGCGCGACCTCGGAGGCGGAATAGATCGACGCCCCCGATTCGTTGACGAGCACGATCGGTACTTCACTCGGAAGATCGAGCTCGCGGACGAAGGACTCCGTCTCGCGACTCGCGGTGCCGTTGCCGATCGCGATCGCCTCCACCTCGTGCTTCTTGCAGAGCGTGACGATCGCCGCCCCAGCGGTAGTGCGTTGCCGATCGCCGGAGTGGGGGAAGACCACGGTGTGCTCGAGGAGATCGCCCCGGCGATCGAGGCAGACCAGTTTGCAGCCGGAGCGAAATCCGGGGTCGAGCGCGAGGATGTTCTTCGAGCCGAGGGGCGCGGCGAGAAGGAGCTCGCGGAGGTTTCCCGCGAAGACCGCGATCGACTCGGTATCGGCACGGTCCTTCAGGAGCGCGCGCGCTTCTGTCTCGAGAGAGGGTGCGAGGAGCCGGGTGTACCCATCGGCGATCGCCAGCCGGACCTGCTCACCGGCCCGACTCTTCTTCTTCAGGTGCGCGCGTTCCAAGATCGAGAGAGCGAGTTCTTCATCGACTCGAATCGAGAGGGAGAGCGCTCCCGCTCTCTCGCCGCGAAATATGGCGAGGATCCGGTGGGAAGGCGACTTCGGCAGCGGCTCCGAGAAGTCGAAGTAGTCGCGGAACTTCGCACTCGCCGGGTCGTCCTGCTTGCCGCGGGCGACTCGGGATGCGATGACTCCATCCTTCTCGAGGCGCTCCTTGATCGCCTTGCGGCAAGCGGCGTCATCGGCGATTTGCTCGGCGATGATGTCTCGGGCCCCGGCGAGGGCCGAATCGACATCGGGGACCTCTCCGTCCGGATCGATGAAGCCCTTCGCCTCGACCATCGGATCGAACGATTCCTCCTGGGCGAGGAGTCGCGCCGCCAGTGGTTCGAGGCCGCGCTCTCTGGCGATCGTCGCCCGAGTGCGCCGCTTCGGGCGATAGGGTCGATAGATGTCTTCGAGAGTGCTGAGGTCCTTCGCGCCGGAGACCAGCCGTGAGAGCTCGGAGGTGAGAAGCTCGCGCTCCTCGAGCGAGTTCAGGATCGCGGCGCGTCGCTTGCTCAGTACCTCGAGTCTCTCGAGCCCGTCGCGGATCGCGGCGATCTGCACTTCGTCGAGGGCGCCGGTCGCCTCTTTGCGATAGCGCGCGATGAACGGAACGGTCCCGCCTTCGGCGAGGAGCTTCGCGACCGCCTCTAGTCCCGCGGAGGGAAGACCGAGCTCGGAGGAGAGAATGGCGACCGGGTCGGGGGCCGAGGTGGTGGCGGTCATGCGGGTCTCCACAAAGGACATGGACTCGAGCGGGGAACCTGTCTCTGCCGGTCTACCGAAACTGTCTGCCCTCCAGCGTCTCGTGCGTCGTGCGTCTCACCTGCCAGCCGCCATCACCGTTCGTGAGGTCCGCCGAGATCGAGACCCGCCAGTGAAGGCCCCACTCACCCTTCGCAAGTTTCTCGAACGTAGCCACGAGGTCCACGTGCGCCTTCGATGGGTCTGCTTCATCGACAACGATCGTCAGTTCTTCCTCCGGTAGAGCAACGCGGTATAGGAATTCATACGTTTTGGGGTTCTTCTCCGAAAATGTCATGCGCGTCAAGAGGAGACGGATGTCCTGCGATTCGATGCCCGACGTTTCGTCGCGGAAGTCATCGGTGAGCCCCCGGGTGCAGGGACCGGGGCGGGCGAGGTTGAAGTCCTTCGCCATCTCCTGCAGTCGCCAACGGATCTTTTTCTCCGGAGAGGCGAATGCCGTGAACGCGACGATGATGCCGAGGGAGAGGACCGCGCATGCGAACAGCGCGAATGTGAGCTTCTTCATGACGGGTTGGACACCTCCGAGGCCACTCCACCGGCAACGCGACCGCGAGGAAGATACCTCCCGGGTGCACTTCGATCCACCGAACGACTTTTCCTCGAGCGGAGATGCGGTCATGATTCGGCGTCCACGAACCCATCTCCGCGGTCGTGGATTCCGCGATGAGAAGGGACGATGCGTGCAGACCAAATCGCAGGCCGCGGCCTTCCTCCTCTCCTATTTCCTCGGCTTTCTCGGGATCGATCGGTTCTACCTGGGACAGCCGCTGCTCGGGCTGTTGAAGCTCTTCACCCTCGGCGGACTCGGCCTGTGGTGGCTGATCGATGTCATCTTGATCGGGATCGGGGCTGCGAGGGACGGCAACGGTCGGACCCTGCAAGGGGAGTCATCTCCGCAGGGCACGTCTTCCAAGTCGCAAGCGGTCGCCTTTCTGCTCTCGCACTTCGTCGGAGTGTTCGGAATCGACCGTTTCTACCTCGGGCAGATCGGACTCGGGCTGCTGAAGCTGATCACGCTCGGGGGAGTAGGGATCTGGGTGTTGATCGATGTGCTCCTCATCGGCTGCGGGATGATGCGCGACAAGGACGGTCGCCTCCTGGCGAGGGAGTAACAAACGCACCATGCGACAGATGGGGTGATCGCGATGAGCGGGAAGAGCGGGCGGATTCAACGTTCGGTGATCGGCCTGAGCGGTGCGCTGCTGGCGCTCACCGTCGCGTTCATTCTTGGCTGCAGCAGCGCTCGAGAGCGGAGTGACTCGGTCTCAGCAGTACTGCGAGTGGGCTCCGACCTGTCCAATCCGCCGTTTGCATTCGTCGACGAGGCGGGCGACCCGGCGGGCCTCGAAGTGGAGATGATGCGTGCACTCGGTCGAGTTCTTGCACTCGAGCTGAAGTGGCACCGCCTCGAGTTCGCCGAACTGCTGGATGCCGTGGAAGCCGGACGAATCGACGTCGCGTGCGCCACCCTCGGTGTTTCCCCCGAGCGCGCACAGCGGGTGGACTTCAGTTCTCCGTACTATCAAACCTCCCTCGCGGTGGTCGTGCGTACCGGCGATCAGGAGCCGAACTCGATCGACGATCTGGCCCGCGCGCGCGTTGCGGCATCCGAGGGAACGACGTCCGAGGCGGCAGTGCGGACGCAGTTGCCAAGCGCGATCTGGAGCTTCGGAGAGAAAGACGACGCACCGGTCGCGGGGCGGTTGCTGGCGGGCGAGATCGATGCCGCGGTCATGGACTTTCCCAGCGCCCAGGCACTGGTAGCAGCCAATCCGAACCTGCGAGTGCTCCCCGAACCTCTCGCCGAAGAGCGCTACGCCCTCGCGATCCACAAGCGGAATCGTCAACTCCAGGTGCTGATCAACGCAGCTCTGCGAAACTTGGGCGAGAAGGGCGAATTGCCGTCGAGTGGCGGCGATCGCTGAGCGATCGACCTGGCCTGGGAGCGCACGGGCCTGTGAGGCAAAGAGGGGCGAGGGGGCGAGCGGATCAGCCCGCTATCCGCCGCGCTGTGGGTACTTCGCACGGCCGCGGTGGCACGGGATCGAGTGGGTCAGTCGGTCCGGCGGGAGGCTGGCTCGGTCAGGGTCCAGCTGGGCGGTGCGATCGCCTCCGCCACCTGCATCCAAGGATCGCGCGGCGAGAGCTGGGCCGGCTTCGGTGATTCCGCCCGGGTCCGTCGCAACATCGGAAGCGTCCTCGGGAGCGCGAACTGCTCCCCCGTCAGAGGGCCGCCGACGAATCTACCGCCTCGGATCTCGCCCCGCAGTTCCATTCTGCGGTAGGCGCGAAGGAGGTCCCGCCAGGGGATCGGGAGGCGCTCCTTCTCCACCGCCTTCTTGAAGACCACGCCGTAGCGCTGCAAGAGTTGGTGGGCGAAGTGTTCGACCAGCTCCGCGTCGATGCTCGGGGCGGGTGGCAGGGCCGCGCCTTCTTCGCTCACTCGCTCCGCGCGACGCAGCCCACTCCACCGCCCCACCCCGACCTTGCGGAAGGGTCGCCTCCCCCGCTTTCGACTCGGGACGATCAGTTTCCTGAGCGCCGCGAAGGCATCGTTCGTGATCAGCCCGTGCGCCACCAGACACGCCAGGCCCTCGTCCAAGTGGCTCGGCAACAAGTCACACTCGCGCTGCAACTCATCCGCGAAGGTCGCGCCCCTCGTCTCCAGATATTCCTCGATCTGCCTCGCGTGCCACGGGAGCTGTTCTGCGTTCGCACTCGGCGCCAGCCTCAGCCAGTCGCCGAGGTCCTCCCTAGGCAACAGCGCGATCGGCGTCGATCTCGGTGCGCTGTTCGCACTCCCCCACAACCGGCCCCACACCACTTCGCCGGTGAGGGTGAGTTCGTCGAGCCACTGGGGGCGGTAGTCCGAGATGCGCGCGGGGAGGATCTCTCGCTCCCAGAGCGGCGCCGGAATCTCGAATCCTGCGAGCTGTCGCACCACCTCGAGCACACCACCCGGCCCCTCGAGCCGGCTGTCCGGTGCGAGGTGCTGCCACTCCGCGAGGAACCTCACATAGTCCGCGGGACTCACCGGTCGGATCTGCTCCCGTAGTGTCTCGAGCGTGTAGCGCTGGATCCTGGCGAGCAGCCTTCGCTCGCACCACTGCTCTTCGCCGCCCAAGCGCACTCGCATGGCGATCCCTTCGCCCTCGAGCTGGCGGAGGATGCTCAGTTCTTCCTTCGTCGGGCGGATCGGACCGAGGGCATCGAGTCGGCCGCGGAGGAGCTCCTTCGGATCGCGGGTCGACTCGGTCGCGAGATAGCGTCCCCCTGGCACGTCGCGCTCGACTCGTCCGCCGAGGTGCAGTTCCTCGAGCCATGGTCGCCACGACTCGAAGCCTGCGACCTCTTCGCTCCCCCGCCTCGGGCCGCCACGGTCCGCCTCCTCATCGGTGACGAAACCGATCCACAGGAGCACCTCGTGCATCTCCTCCGCGTCTTGAGGGTCGGGCCACGCTTCTTCCTTCACTCGTTCGACCGCTCTCGGGTCGAGCGCGCCGATGTCGTCGGCGTTCTTCGGATCGAGCGCTCTCCTGGTGAGGACCGCCTGCGTTCTTCGCTCCTCGAGCGGGGCATCGTCGAGGAAAGCGTACGGCGCCGCGTTCAGGATCGCTCTGGCGAAGGCGCTCGGTTGCGGAACGTCGACCGTCATCGTTTCGATCGTGCCGTCCTCGATCCTCGCGAGAACCTCGGTCGCACCGTCGACGTCCATCGCCTCTCTCAGGCAATCCTCGATCGTCTGCGCGACCATCGGCTGTTCGATCGCATCCGGCACCTCGAAGTCCCCCGGTGCCAAGGTCTCGCCACACGCGAGCACCTCGGGGAAGGACTGCGCGAGCAGGTCGTCGGCGCGCATCCTCTGGATCGGCGGTGGGACCCTCTTGCCCCCCTGCATGCGGGGGAGTTGGAGCGATCGCTGCACGTTCCAGCGCCAGCGGGTCGAGAACATCGGCAGCGGCAGGATCGCCTGCTTCAGCGCCTTCTCGAGTCCGTCGGGACGGAGGTAGCCGAAAATCTCATCGAGGCCGAAACTATGCTGCAGGCCGAGCGACAGGACGAACGAGTCCTCGTTCGCCGCCGCCTGCAACTCGAAGCCGAAGTTTCGGCAGAACTTCTTCCGGAGACCGAGTCCCCACGCGCGATTGATCCTGCCGCCGAACACCGCGTGGACGACCATCTGCTGGCCACCCGATTCGTCGAAGAAGCGTTCGACGATCACCCGCTTCGGGGTGGGGACCGCGCCGAGCACGGCCTTCCCTTCGGTGACGTATTCGACGATCTGTTCCGCCGCCTCCGATGGGATACCGCACTCGCATTCGAGCCACTCCTGGTCGTCCCCGTGCTCGCGCACCTCGCCCACTTCGTCGGTCAGTTCGACCGTTCTCGCCGGCGCCTCGCCGAACCAGAACGGCAGCGTGGGAGGGACCCCTTTCGCATCGACGACGTGCATGACCCCCGGCTCGACTCGTAGGATCTGCCAACTGGTGCTGCCGAGCTGGAAGACGTCGCCCCCCGATGATTCGATCGCGAAGTCCTCGTCGATCGTGCCGATGAAGGTTCCCTCGGGCGCGAGCAGCACCCGGTAGTCGGCGCGATCGGGGATCGCACCCCCCGAGGTGATCGCGGTCAGTCTTGCGCGTCGCGTGCCCCGCACCCTGCCGTTCACTCCGTCGCGGTGCAGGAGGGCGTTTCGGCCCTTCGAGTGCAGCTCGAGGAGTGCATCGAAGCGTGCGCGGTCGAGATCGCGATACGGCCAGGCGTGGCGGACCCGCGCGAACAGCTCGTCCTCGCTCCAACTTCCCGCCGCACAATCGGCGACGATCTGCTGCGCCAGGATGTCGAGGGGCGCGGTGGGCTGGGGCGTGCGGTCGAGCGTGCCGTTTCGGACCGCACGCAAGATCGCGGCGGCGTCCACCAGCTCGTCGATCGTCAGGGGAAGGATGCGCCCCTTCGGGATCTCGGCGAGGGTGTGGCCCGCTCTTCCGACTCGCTGCAGGAATGTCGCGATGCTGCGGGTCGCGCCGATCTGGATCACCAGGTCGATCTCGCCGATGTCGATCCCCAATTCGAGGGACGCGGTCGCGACGAGCGCGCGGAGCTTTCCCTCCTTGAGGCGGGTCTCGGCGTCGAGGCGCCGATCTTTCGACAGGCTCGAGTGGTGGCAAGTGACCGCATCATCGCCGAGGCGATCCTGCAGCCGCGCGCTGATCCTCTCGGCGAGCTTGCGCGTCCCCGCGAAGATCAACGTGGTGGTGTGCGCTTCGATGTGCTCGACGATCTGGTCGTAGACTTCGCCCCACACCTCGTGTGAGCAGATCGTCGCGAGCGGCGATTCGGGCACCTCGAGGGCGATGTCCATCGCGCGCCGGTGGCCGATGTCGATCGAGATGCAGTCGCGGCCGGTACCGACGAGGAAGTGGGCGACATCTTCGACCGGCTTCTGCGTGGCGGAGAGCCCGACCCGCTGCATGCCGCCGGTGAGGTGCTCGAGCCGCTCGAGCGAGAGTGCCAGGTGTGCGCCGCGCTTGTCGCCGAGCATCGCGTGGATCTCATCGACGATCGTCGTCCGGACCGTGGAGAGCAGTTTCCGCCCCCCCTCACTGGTCAGCAGGATGTAGAGACTCTCCGGAGTGGTGACCAGGATATGGGGCGGGCGCTTGGTCATCTTCGCGCGCTCGCCCTGCGGAGTATCACCGGAGCGGACGAGGACGCGCACCTCGGGCAGGGTGGCGTCGCGTTCGCGCAGCGCGTCGAGCGGACCCTGCAGGTTCTTCTGGACGTCGTTGCCGAGCGCCTTCAGCGGAGAGATGTAGAGGACGCGGGTCTCGTTTTCGAGAGAGTTGCTCTGCACCCCCTCCGTAAGCAGGGCATCGATGGCGTGAAGGAAGGCCGCGAGGGTCTTTCCGCTCCCGGTCGGTGCTGCGATCAGAGTGTGCGCCCCGCTCGCGATCGCGGGCCAACCCTCGACTTGCGGCTCCGAGGGTTCGCCGAGGGTCTCCCGAAACCACTGGCGGATGGTCGGGTGGAATCGTGCGAGAGGGTCGGCCACCGGGAGGTCGGGCGCAGCAAGGTCGGGCGCAGCAAGGTCGGGCACTGGGAGAACCTTCCACTTCGAGCGATGCCAGCCAGCCGCGCATCGTAGCCCAGGATGAGGCCTTCACGAAGGGGCGGGAATCGGCAGTCGGGCTCGGAATTCTGGTCCTCCAGGACGAGCTCTGACGCATCGATGGGTGAGGACGTCGGTCGGGTGGACGGCCGCGGCCTCGAGAAAGGAGGGACCCATGTCTCGCATTCTGCTGCTTCTCGCCACGGTTCTCCTGCTCTCCGGCTGCGGAGGCTGGGAGGTCATCGACCATCGCTCCAGCTCCGCCATCGATGCGTCGCACCTGGAAGGAAAATGGGTGCGTGCGACCTCACTGGAGGGAACCGAACAGCTCCGGGTCACCCGAGTGGTCTTCCCCTACCTCGACGGGTTCAAGCGGGGAGAGGCGCAAGAGCGGAGCATCCACCTGAGAAAGGTGGACCGGCTCGAGCTGCGGACCGGGTATCCAAGGAGTGCTGCGAGCGGGCTGGGCGCGGCAGGGATCCTTTCTGCCTTCCGGATCGGCTTCGCGGTGTTCTAGTGGCGCGTGCGGTAGAGAAACCGCCTACCCGGTCGGCTTCTCGAGCTCCTCTACCAATCTCTTGACGGCATCGATCGCAGCTTGACCGTCGTGTCCGCGATAGCGGATGCGCATCTGATCGTCGAGGATGACCACCGTCGGCCAGCCATGAACCGCCCAGGACGTAGAAATGGTGCTCGAAGCATTTTCCGGCTGGTTCTGGAACGAGCGCCAGTTGAGTTCTTTCTTCTTCACGATCTGACGGATCTCAGCGAGGTCCTTGTCCGAGTTGACGCCGACGAGAGCGAATGGACGACCCTTCATCTCGGTCACGAGCGACCGCTCGTGCGGGTACATGGCCCGGCAGGGCCCTCACCAGTCGCCCCAGAAGTCGAGCATCACGACCTTGCCCTTGTAGTCCGACAGCTTGAAGGCGACGCCATCGAGATCGATGCCGGCGATGTCGGGCGCCACCTCGCCGATCACGAGCTTCTCACGGCCATCGATGATGCCGGTGACCTCGATCTGGATGGCTTCGTCACTGGCCGCTGCCGCGGCGCGGAGAGCCTCGAGCTTGGCGTTCGCGTAGATCTCGGAACTGGTCGGGGCGTTGCGCAGGGCGCCGCCGACTCGAGCCAAGGTCGCGCGAGCGCTGATGTCTCCGTCGGGACTGCCCGCTTCGATCCGGCGGAGCAACTCGGCCGCACGATCTTCTCCGATGAGGCGGCTGCAAGTGGAGATCGCGATCGGAACCTCGCCGAGCTCGCGGCTCTTCAGATGGGCCGTCGTCAATGTCTCCGCGGTGGCGTCAACGGTGTCCTTGTCGCCGGTCAGTGGAGCGTTGCGGAGGATCCAGAGGAGGAAGGGGATCGCAGCGTCACTGCCGGCGTAATCGGTCGCGGCGTTCTGATAATCGGCGAGGTGCTTCTCGACGAGGTCCTTCGGCGGCGCCATCTGCATCGCGGGGAACGGGGGAGGCGGTCGCCCCTCCTTGCGCGCGGCCTCCATGTCGGCCATCGCTTTCTGGATCGCGACGCTCTGCTCTTCACGCCACCCCGCGAGTCCGTCGTTCCAGGCGGTGTCGAGAGCCTCGAGCCGCGCCCGGTGCGCTGGATCCGCACTCGGCGTGTTCTGAGAATAGGCGCAACTCGCCGCCAGAATCAGGGCACCCAGCGCGAGCACATGAAGTCCTGTTCGGATCATTTCGCAAGTTCCTTCCATCGACGACGGGGGGCGTCGGAGCAGCCCGTCGAGCAGTCACTCCGTTCGAAGAACCGGTGATTGGAACAGACGGGGGGTGGAGTTGCCAGTAGAGGTGAAGCGTAGGGCCGCGGGACAGGCCGAAGTACCCCCTCGATCTCAGGAATCCCAGCACTAGGATGCTGCTGGGTCGTCCCGCCATCCCTGGTCATCGCTCGGAGGTTCCCGTGAGGCTGCACTTCAGTCATCGGATCGGCGCGATCGTGCTGGTCGGTCTCGTCAGCGTTCCCGCGTCGGCGCAGGACTGGCTCGACTACTTCGACGAGTCGACCGCCCGGCTCAGCTCCGATCCCACGCTCGGGGTCTTGGACGTCGACGAGAAGGACTTCGCTTGGGGGGACGTCGACCAGGACGGCGATGTGGATCTGATCTGCGTCCGGAAGCAGCCGTGGATGTCCTCCGGGCGGCGCCGCAACGTGCTGTTCATGAACGAGGGGACCGCGGAGGGGCACGCGATCGACGGGGTGCTCGTCGACCGCACCGTCGACTATGCGAGTGCGGCCACTGACGGGGGGCAGGGGTTCCTCGATCTCACCGCCGATCGCGACATTCAATTGGTCGATGTCGACGGGGACGGCTGGCTCGACATGGTGACCTCGACTGCCTTCGGCACCGGGCTGCCGAAGACGATCTCCCATCCGCGGGTGTACCGAAATCTCGGAGTTTCCGCCGGCAGCTGGCTCGGCTTCCGCTACGAGGACTCCCGCACTCCGACGATGCCGCAGACCTTCAACTTCTGTGGGATCGCGTACGGGGACGTCACCGGGGACGGAGCTCCCGACCTCTACTTCACCGACTACGAGACCACCCTCGAGGATCGACTCTGGATCAATGACGGACAGGGGGTCTACGCCGACGAGAGTACGGCGCGGATGACGTTCCAGATGCGCGAGTCCGAGTTTGCGCCGTTCGCGGTGACCGGCGACGTCAACGGAGACGGCGCGAATGACATCATCAAGTGCCGCTCGAACGGAACGCCGTACCGGTTGAGCGTCAGCTACAACGATCCGTCGAACGAGGGGTTCTTCAACGAGTTCGAAGTTCCTTTGATGGGGGCGCCGTACTACATCGAGATCGGCGATCTGAACAATGACGGCCTGCTCGACCTGGTCGCGCAGGACGACGGAATCGACCGCTACCTCCTGAATCAGGGGAACGGCATCGACGGCCTCGCGAATTTCACGAACCTGGCCCTCCCGACGGCGAGCGATGGGTTCTCCGGGAAGACCCTCCTCGAGGACATGAACGGGGACGGCTTCCTCGACATCATCATCGCGGACACCGCGGTCAACGGGTTCGGGTGTAGCCGGCACCTGAAGATCTGGCGAAACCTGGGAAATACTCCGAACGTGACCTTCGTCGAGGAGACCGGCGGTCTGTCGGTCGCCGAGCGTCTCGGCACCTGGGATGTCGCCCCGATCGATCTGAACGGCGACGGCTACAAGGACATGGTCATCGGGCGGTGCAGTGGCATCTCGATCTGGATGGCCATTCCCCCCGCCGACGTGCACATCACCTATCCGCAGGGTTTGCCCCGGTCGGTTCCTCCGTCGATGCCGTACGAGCTGCAGGTGCATCTCCAGGCGATCGGACAAGCGACGATCCCCGTCGGCGGAGTGCAACTGTACACATCGGTCGGCGGCGCGCCGTTGGTCCCGCAGTCGATGATCGATCTCGGGGGCGGGACGTACTCGGGTTCTCTCCCGGCGGGTGACTGTCTCGACCGCACCGAGTTCACTGTCGAAGTGACCACCGCAGAGGGGGGCACCTTCACCGATCCGCCGGGCGCTCCGACGGAAGTCCATGCGACGATCGCGGCGAGTGGCGAGTCGACTCTCCTCGATGACCCGATCGGGCCCGCGGCTGCGGGGTGGACGATCACGACCGCCGCCGGGGTCACCACGGGGTGGGAAGCGGCGATCCCGAACGGAACGTTCACCGGGGTCACCCCGGTCGCGCCGGCCGAGGACGCGGGTCCGATTCCAAGCGGCTACGCCTTCGTCACCGGAAACGGCCTGCCCGGCGAAGCCGCCGGCACTTCCGACCTCGACGGCGGTCCGACCACCCTGACCGCCCCCCCGCTCGATCTCACCGGCTCGGACGCTGTGATCTCCTACGACCGTTGGATCTACAGCGCCCTCGGGGTGACCGATCCCCTGGTCGTCTCGATCAGCGGCGACGGCGGCGGGCTCTGGGTTCAGGTGGAGACCGTCACCTCGACCGAGAGTGCGTGGCAGCACGCGAGCTTCCTCGTCAGCGAGTTCGTCGCTCCGAGCGCGGATGTCCGGGTGCGCTTCGAAGTCTCCGACGAGCCGAACGACTCGATCACGGAGGCGGGGATCGACAATTTCCGAGTCGAGCGTCTCGCCTGCGACGGGTTCATCCGCGGCGACTGCAACGCCGACGGGGGGATCGACGTCAGCGACCCGGTCCACCACCTGCTACGGCTCTTCGGCGGCGGCGGCGTGCTGGCTTGCGATGACGCATGCGATAGTGGTGACGACGGCATGCTCGACATCGCGGACCCGATCGCCACGCTCGGATATCTGTTCGCCTCCGGGTTGCCGCCAGCGGAGCCGTTCCCGAATTGCGGGGCGGATGGAACTGCGGCCGATCCACTCGGGTGTGCGGGGTACCCACCCTGTCCGTAGGGACTGGCCCGTGGATCGAACTCCGAAGGACGTCCGTACGGTCGTCCGGAGACGGGCGCTCTCTCGGGATCACTTTCTCGACCTACATTCCCCGTCCGGATTCCGGTGGCGGAAGGGAGCGGTTCCGCGGAACCTGGAGGAATGAAAACAACCCACGCCACAAGAAGCCACGTCGCCAGCCCCGAGAGTACGGGTGGTTCCGACAGTACCGGTGGTTCCGACGGTAGGGGGGGTTCCGGGAAGGAGGGGGGTTCTAGAGGTGTGGGACGACAGTCGCTCCCGTCGGTCGAGACGATGCTGCGCGCCGTCAAGGAACGAGACTGCTCGTTCGAAGGGGTTTTCTACCTCGCCGTGAAGACCACCGGGATCTTCTGTCGGCCGGGATGCCCGGCGCGGACGCCGCTCCCGCAGAACATCGTCTTCTTCCCCTCGGCTTCTGAGGCGCTCATCTCTGGATTTCGTGCGTGTCGACGCTGCCACCCGCTCGAGCGAGTCGGGATCGCGCCCGATTGGTTGCGCCCGCTCCTCGACGATATCGAGACGGAGCCGACGCGAAGATTCCGCGACGCCGACCTCCGCGATCACGGCCTTACCCCCGAGCGAGTGCGTCGGTGGTTCCTCCGCCAACACGGGATGACGTTCCACGCGTACCAACGCGCGCGAAGACTCGGACGGGCACTCGGAGAGCTGCGTGAGGGTGCCGACATTCTCGGCACCGGTTTCGAGCACGGATTCGATTCCGCCAGTGGATTCGCCGAGGCCATCGCGCGAATCACCGGAACTTCCCCCGGGGCGTCCCGCTCGTCGGACCGCGTGATGGTCGCGCGAATCCCATCGCCCCTCGGCACGATGGTCGCGGCGGCGACCGACCGAGTGTTGTGGCTCCTCGAGTTCGCCGACCGGCGCATGCTCGAAACTCAACTCTCGAGGGTAGCGCGGGCAACGAAGGGAGTGCTGGTCCCGGGGAGTTGTGAACCGATCGTCCAGGTGCAGGAGGAACTCGACGAGTACTTCGCGGGGAAGCGGCGCGAATTCTGCGTGCCGATCGAGATCGCTGGAACTCCCTTCCAGGAACAGGTCTGGCGCGCCCTCTGCCGGATCCCTCCCGGCAAGACCCGCTCCTACGCCGAGATCGCGCGGGAGGTCGGTCGTCCGACCGCGATCCGTGCCGTCGGGCGGGCGAACGGCGACAACCGCCTCGCGATCATCGTTCCTTGTCACCGGGTCATCGGCGCGAACGGCGCCCTGACCGGGTACGGGGGCGGCCTCTGGCGGAAACAGCGCCTCCTCGAACTCGAAGGGGTATCGCAGCCTGACCCGCTCGAGCTGACCCGGTAGAGCCTCTTCGGGTACCCTGACCCCATCACCCTCGATGGACGGACGTATCGTTCCGCGTATCCCTGCAATTTGAGGACAAAGGGTCAAAGAGGCAGAGAGGAGACTGGTTTCCATGGTCACTCGAATTGAATTCCATCGGTCGATCCAGAACCGTGCCCTCGCTGGGGTGGTCGTCGTGCTCTGTCTCACCTCGATCGTCGGCGCGCAGAGTGCGGACTACATCTTCGCTGCGACGCATGTGACGGGCGGGCCGGGCGCGATCGTCTCGGTGGACATCACCCTCGAAGTGGCCTCCGGCGCGAGCTCGGTCCAGGCATACTCGTTCGGTTTCGGCCACGACCCCGAGCACATCTTCGTCGGGGCGACCGAGGGACCGGACCTCATCGCCATGAACGGCGGTTCCGGTCCGGATTATTCGATGATGGTCGCGGCTCCCGGAGGCTGGATCGCGGGGGTCCTCTTCGACTTCGATCTCGCCGTGACGATCTCGGCGGGCAACACCTATCTGGTGCACATCGCGGAGTACCAACTCGGAACGACCACCAGTACCTCGTCGCTCGAGTTCCTGACACTCGGCTCCCCAGCCATCGATCCTCTGATCGTCTCCACCGCGGACCAAGAGGTGACCCCGACCCTGGCCGCGGGGAGCTTGACCGTCTCCCCGTTCCCCTCGATCGTCCGTGGCGATTGCGACGGAAACGGAGCAGTGCAGATCACCGACCCGATCGCCGCCCTCGAGTACTTGTTCCTCTCCGGTGCGGGACCGTGTCTCGACGGCTGCGACGCCAACGGGAACGGAGCCCTGATCATCGCGGACCCCATCTACATCCTCGGGTACCTCTTTCTCTCGGGCCCACCCCCGGCTTCTCCGTTCCCGAACTGTGCCCCCACCCCACCGAGCCTCGGGTGCAACTCGCCGGCCTGCCCGTAGCTCGGCCAGTCGGTCACCCACCTGCCTCGAACGCGGATCCTCGGATCCCGTGCCGAGGCCGTGCGCTCATGGCACAGCGTGGGAAGTGGGATGGACAACTCGAACGCCGATGCGGAACCGCTCTGCCCGCTCCGTCCTACACCGAACGCTGCTACGTGCACGTTCTCGGGGTTGGCGAAGGAAAGAGCATGCTCTGGCCCCCCAGTTGCGGAAGAGTGCACAGAGGTGGTCGGTGTTGCCGGTACACCCCCTGGCCCCGCGGGGAGAATCCTCCCGCTCGGCCGAACCCGCCCTCACTTTCCCGGCGGACCGACCTCGCCCGGATCCAGATCTCCTCCACTGTCCGGGTTCGGTCCGGGCGACGTTCCCCGCGTCGTCCGGGCCCCCCTCCCTTCGAACATCGGGGGAAGAGAGCGACGAACCGATCCTCGGCTATTCGGGCTCGATCGAGAAGGTGAGCGGGAACCCGCGGGAGCGCGCGATCGAGTGGCTGCGCTGGACCCGAAACTCTGCTTCTTCCAACCCGAGAACTCGCACCAAGGCGACCTCCGAGCGGTGCGCTTCGAGCATCACCTCGATCGCATCTTCGATGCCGAGACGGTGGACCGTGGTCAGTGTGCGCACCACGAAGTCCATCGGAGTCTGATGGTCGTTGTGGACCAGGATTCTGAATCGACGGGCGAGAGCGGAGCGCTCGTGCTGATCGGGCCGGACCTCCGGCGTCGTCTTCGAAATCGATCGCGCGGGGGAGGTGGGTGCCGAGGGGCGCGAGTCGGGGCTCTTTGAATCACTGTGCATTCCGCTATGTTCGCAGGCCAGCCCCGCCGGATCCAGAGGTCTCCCCGCGGGACCCTCCTAGCGGTCCCCGAAGCGGGGAATCCCCTCGGGAGCAGGAGTCCCGAAGACGTGGATCCGCCCTTCGAAGATCGTGAGGGGGCCGAGGAGCGCCTGCTCCGGAGGGACCGCAGCGCTCTCGAGGCCGCTCGGCTCCATCCACCGGAATTGGCTCGTGGTGCCACTCTCGCCCAGTTCTCGGATCACGATCATGAGGGCCCCTTCTCCCATCCTCGATTGCCCCATCCGAGGACGGTCCCAAAGGCGCCCGCTCTCCCAGACCAAGAGGACGAGAGAACCCGCCCCGACGCACGTCCCGAGGATCCGCCGTTCACGGAAACTCTGCCGACGAGTCGGAACTTCTAGGATCCCACTCCGCAGCAAGATGGTCATCGCGCCACTCTCTCGATCGGTGCGTACGATCTCCCATCCGCTCGGATATCGAGGGAGGTGATCCGTGCTGTGGATCGGAACGGCGTGGACAAAACACGCCTCGGTTGCAGCGAGACGTGGCGCGAGCCCTTCCGGGGGAAACGAGCCGAAGCACGCCAGGACGTCGAGGGCGAGGAGCAGCGTCGGGATCACCGGGCCTCCATTCGCGGGGAAGTTCACTCATCCTCAGCTCTGAGGTAGGCTACCGCGCGTGGCGCGTCCGTGCGGTAACCCGGTCGTCACAGATCGAGGAGACTCCGATGGGGTGGGCGGGGAATCGAATCATGAAAGCCGGCGATGGATCCTGATAAATCCAAGTCGACGGGCTCCACGCAAGGCGACCCGGGGAATCCCCGGGCGGTACTCCGCGGTCTGACGATCCTCTACATCGCGCTCATCGTCGGGCTGATCATCTTCGGCGGGATCATCGCGTTCGTCGCCGTGGGCCAGGACCCTGAGGCCGAAGAGATCCCCGAATTGCTGTCGATCATCGCCGCCGCCCTGACGGCCACCACGGCCGTCCCCGCGGTTCTCCTCGGGGGGACGATGGTGAGGCGGCTCGCCGGCGCCGAGGGGCTCACCGACCTCGAGCGCGCCCAGCGGTTCGTGGGCGCAAAGATCATGCTCGCCGCGTTCGCGGAGGGCCCCGGCCTCTTCTGGGGAGTCCTCGCGCTGCTGAGCGGCGACCTGCTCCATTTGATCGGATTGGGATTCAGCGTGTTTGCGCTGCTGCTCATCTTCCCTCGGGAGCAGGAGTGGCACGATGCGACCGACCGGTCGGGGGACCGGGGCGAATTCGGGTCGAACGGGTGACCTGTTTCAGAAGTTCGCGTTCGAAGTGGCGTGGACAGTGTTTCCCGACAGTCTCCTAGGGAGAGTTCTCTCGAGGAGCGATCGCTGCGATGAGCGGAGTGAGGGCGGCCGGGGTGAGTCGCTCGCGATCGCCGTGGTTGTCGAGCTTGATCTGATAGATGACCGACCGTCCCCGCTCCGTCCTGCGCACGGCAGCCAAGACTCCCCGACCCGTTCGACCCGACGGTGCGAGCGTCGAATCAAAGGTGTACGTCGCCGCTTCGAGTGCGACCCCCGCGATTTCCAGACTCGACACCAAGTTCGGAGTGAACCCGGGTAGCAACTCCCCGTCTCGAATCACGGATATCGCGGGCGCGACCGTCGCGAGGCGATCCGGAGCCAGCTCGGTCGATTTCTCCGAGAAGCGGACGACCCACGCCTGGTCCCCGGGGTGCTCGACTCCGAGATAGTGGAGCGTGATCGCATCCTCGGTGACCTCGGCGTGAGTCAGCCTGAATGCGGAACGGTCGACGCGGTAGTGGATCTTCGCCTCGATCGCCGAGAGCACCCGCGCGTTCGACTGGTACTCGCGATCGGGAGCCGAGAACACTGAGCATCCCGCGAGCGCGCCTCCTAGCAGGGCGAGCAGTGCCGCGAGAACTGTCGCACGCCGGTTGGCGCCGAAGGTGCACATGGTAAAGAGCCGCCCGGACATCAGTTACCTCCGCCGCCCCCGGAGGGCAGATCGAGTGGTGGGGGTGCGGAGTCGTCCGCAGCACCCGGCCCAGAAGCACCGACCGGAACTCCGCTGCCGCGGGTCCGTTCGGCGATCGCGGCGCGAATCCGCGCTTCCTGGTCCCCTCGATGCGCCGCCTCGGAGTAGATCTGTCGTCCCGAGGTTTCCGCGTTCCGGATCAGGTTCCGCACGAGCGGTTCCTCTCGCACGCCGAGAAACACGTTCGAGAGGTTGTCCGCGATCGTCGGATCGTTGATGAACCGACCCAGAGTCCCCTCCCCGCGCTCGACCTTGTCGAGGATCGATGCGATGCTCTCGAGCGATGAGACGAAGTCGGGACCGAGTGCGGCTGCGAGCGATTCCACCGGCTCGAGCTTGCCCAAGACGGCCGCAGCGCTTTCCAAGGCGATCGACAGAGCCATGGCGTCTTCAGGTCCCAACAACACTTCGGCGAGCGGCGTCTCACCGTCGCGCATCCCCTCCAGGATGTCGGCGATCTCCCGGAGAGTACGCTCGGCCTGACCGACCAACTCCGTCGCGTTCGCGTAGAGTTCATCGTCGGTGAGAAACTTCCCGAGGGTCCCCTTCCCCTCCTGGACATCTTTCAGCAGGCGGACGAGTTCCTGGAGAAGCCTCTCCGCGTTCGCCTGGGTCTCCTCGCCGATCAGGTCCTCCACGAGGCTTCGAGGGTAGAACTGGATCTCGCTCCCCGCGGGGAGCGGCCGCAATTCCCAGTCCCCCGTCTTCAACTGGACGACCTGGTCGCCGAGCAGTCCTTCCGAGGCGAGCCACGCGACGGTGCCTTCGCGGATCCGCAGGATGTTCTGCTGGGCGATGGCGAGGCGAATCTCCACATTACGCGGTTCGAGTGCCTCCTCCTCGACCGGCTGGAACTCGACGGAACGGACCTGACCGACGACGACGCCGTCGAGGTAGACCTTCGAGCCCTTGCGCACGTTGTTCGCGCTATCGACGACGATCCGGTAGCTCACAGTTCGGTCGAGGATCCCCGGCCCGCCGACGCTGAACAGTCCGACGATCACCAGCAGCGTGGCGACGAACACGACGAACCCGACGGAGAAGCTCTTTCTCGGATCCTCGGTCATGGCGCTCCTCCCACCTCAGTTCGACTCTTCCACCCAGCCGTAGGCGCCGAGAAATTCGCGCAATTCATCCACGCTCTCGCGGCGGATCATCCCCGGCTCGCCATCCGCCGTGATCCTACCATTCGAAAGGTAGATCCACCGATCGGAGACGATTTGAGCCGCCTGCAGATCATGGGTCACGAGAATCGAAGCGCCGCAGACTCGGGTGGCCAGCTCGCGCATCAATTCGGAGATTCGACGGGCGGTCAGCGGATCGAGCCCGGTGGTCGGCTCGTCGTACAGGATGAACTCGGGGCTCCCGGCGAGGGTGCGGGCGAGCGCCACCCGCCGTCGCATCCCACCGGACAGTTCGCTCGGCATCCGCGGCCCCGAGTCGGGGAGCTCGACCCATGCGAGACGCTCCTGGACCACGTCGCGGATCTCGTCCTCAGGGCGCCCCTCGTGTCTGAGGGGGAATGCGACGTTCTCGAACACGGTCATCGAATCGAAGAGCGCGCCGGTCTGGAACACGAAACCGCAGCGACGGCGCAGTGGAGCCCAGCCGCGATCGTCGAGGTCCATGGTCGGGGTGTTCCAGAGGTGCACCGACCCGGCGTCCGGGTCGAGGAGTCCGAGGATCACCCGAAGCAGGACGCTCTTCCCACTGCCGGAGCGACCGAGCACTGCGACATGCTCGCCGCGGTCGAGGGAGAGGGAGATCCCATCGAGCACGAGGTTCGATCCGAACGACTTCTCGATCCCCTCGAGCCGGAGCACGTCCCCCGGACAGTCGGTCTCGCTGGCTCCGAAGGTGTTTGCCCCCTCCATCACGACCCCTCTAGCGCCAGGAAGAGCTTCGTCAGCGCGAGGTCGGCGACGAGGATCGCGATCACGCAGCGCACCATGGTGGTCGTCGTCGCCGTTCCGACAGCCTCGGTCGCTCGTCGCACTCGAAATCCGGTGAAGGTGGCGACAAGACCGATGACCAACCCGAATAGGGTTCCCTTCACGAGACAGGCGATGATGTCGAGCGGAGCGAGGGCGTCGGTGATGTCGTTCAGGAACAGTTGCGAGGTGATCGTTCCTTCGATCAGACCGACCACGAATCCACTGGTGATGCCAACGATGCACCCGATCGCGGTCAACGCGGGGAGCATCACGGTGCAGGCGAGGATCCGCGGCGCCCCGAGGAGGGAGAGCGGGTCGGCGCCGAACGCGCGATATGCATCGATTTGCTCGGTGACGACCATCGAACCGATCTCGGCGGAGATCCCGGTGCCGACCCGTCCCGCGAACATGATGCCAGCGAAGACCGGACCGATCTCGCGCACGAACGCGACCGAGAGCATCGCGCTGACCTGTGCTTTCGCACCGTAGCGCGCGAGCACAGCGGCGGTCTGGAGGACGAGAACGAGTCCGATGAAGAAGCAGCAGAGGTTGACCACGGTCAGCGAATCGACCCCGAGGCGGTGCGCCTGGCGGATCCCCTCCCGAGATCGTGCGGCCGGCCCGATCAGTCGGGGGATGGCCTGCCTCGCATAGAGCGCGAAATCGCCGAGCTCGACCAGGGAGCGGCGGATCATGCTGCCTTTCCATGCCTCCGAGCGGCATTCGGACGCACGACGCGAGCATGCTACCGAACGGTCGCGGGATGGTCACGGGGCCGCATGTGGATGGGACTGGCTCGCCGCGGTGAGGCCCGTCCCATCATCTCAAAAAAAGCCCCCGACCGCTGTTTGCGGCCGAGGGCTTCACGTCAAGATCACCCGAATGGACTAGAACGCCGCGGTGCGTCCCGGTGTCACCACCTGGGCCTCGAGGGTCTTCTGGATCTGGATCCGGCAGTCCTCGAGATGGGCGCGGGTGTAGTCATCGATCGAGCCGAAGGAATTCGCGAGGTAGCCGTCGATCCGACCGAGGATGTCACCCAGGTGCATGCGCGCCAGTGTCGTGATCACTCGCATGGCGGAACTCCCCGAGGGGTTCTGCAGACTGAGGTCGTTCAGCCGGCTGATGCTCTCGCGCTGCAGGTTGCGACGCAGGCTCGAGATCGCGGGTTGACGCGGCGAGACCGGCGCGGCGGGGGCGCTCCCGAGATCGCTCCAGATCTCGCTGACCAGCGTGGAGAGCATCTCGGGGAGGGTGAACGCATCCTCGTCCGAGGGCACCTGCAGTTCGTTGTCATAGACGCGGCGCATCGTCGTCGGGTTCATCAGCATCGTCAATGCGGAGGCCTGCATCCCCATGATCTGATCGTGCACGGCGTAGGTGGACTCGCTGAACATCGCCTCGAATCCTCCGTCGAGCCACTTGTCCACGGTCATGTGCTGCAACAGTTCAGGAGTGAGCCCGAACGCCTCATCCCGGAACGTGTTCTCGACGATGAACGCGAGCGAGTCGCGCTGCACAGCAGCCGGGACCACCACCAACGGAGGGATCTCGGTCGCATCGCCCTTCTTGGCCCGATGGACGTAGGCACCGCCCATCCAGTTCGAGATCATGCTGACCGCGCGCATCTGGAGGCTCAGGGTCAGGTTGTAGCCGCTCCGCGACTTCGCCCAACTATCCCCATCCTGCACGAAGCGATCGAGAATCCGGGCCCGATGCCAGGTCGAGAGCTCGATCTGGCTCCGCGCGTACTCGAGCGGGTTCTTCGTGAAGTCGTAACGACGAGCGAACGGGTCTGGACCGAAGGTGTCCTCATCGGTGAGGTACGCGTGCTCGGGCTTCACACAATCGGCGAGGATCGGCTTCAGATCCTCCTCGAAGGTGTAGCCGTACTGGATCGCCCACTCGTCGTACGGGCCGACCCCGATCATCGCGTAGTCCCCCTGGATCGCCTTCGGGTCCATGTTGATGTTGATCGGGTTGTAGTCCATCACCGAGCTGGTGAACGGCTTGCCCTTCAACGCTGCCGAGTTGATCTCGTCGAGTGTGTAGAGCGACGACGCTTTGAAGTTGTGTCGCAGTCCGAGCGTATGCCCGACTTCGTGCCCGACCAGATCGGCGAGCAGGGGACCGATGAAGTCCGCGGGCATGCCGTCGAGCATGTCTTCGTCGGACTTCTCCTCGCCGTCGCCCGGGAGCAGAGTGGTCCGCATCAGCTGGTAGTGCATGCGGAGCAGGGCGAGATCGAACGCCTTCGCGTTCGCAGCGAGACACAGGCCGTTCACCTGACTCACTCGGCCGATGAGTCCGTCGTATTCGTCATCGCCCATGAGCTTCGTGTCGACATGCGCCATCGGGTGGCCACCGTACGCGATCGGTCCAGCGATTTCGCGGCGGCGCAACAGCTCGTCCCGTTCTCCCGCACCGGCGAAGAGGACGCGGGGGTCCCACGCCGGGTTGCGCTCGAGCCACTGCAGCGTTTCCGGGGAGAAGCCTTCGGTGGCGAGCTCCGGGAGCAGTTTCGAGAAGTCGAACTCGAAGCTGCGAATCCAACCGTCGGTGAGAACGATGTCCGCGTCAAGTATCTCGCCGGTCATCGGATTGACCCGGCTGGGGCCGATCGCCGTGCCGATGTCGTTGTTCAGCCACCGAACGAAGTTGTAGCGGACGTCCTCGGGGTCCTTGTCCATGTGGGCGCCGGTCGAGGCGTCTTGGTAGCGGACCTCGACCGCGTTCAGGATCCCGATTTTCTCGTACGCCTGGTTCCAGGAGAGGATCCCGTCCGCAACGAATCGACGGTAGCGGATCGGCGTGGTGTTCTCGATGTAGAAGACGATCGGACGCTTCGGCGGGCTGAGCTTCAGCTTCGGGTCCGCCTTCTCGAGGTGCCAGCGATTGATGTAGCGCGTACGGACGTCTTGGTCCTGGTACTTCCCGTAGTCTTCGTAGCTGGTCGTGAAGAACCCGACCCGGGCATCGGCCACGCGAGGCTTGTAGTGGGGATTCTCCGGGATCACGCTGATCGAGTAGTGGAGCTGCTTGAGCACTCCGCCCTCCAGCGGCACGTCGTAGGCGACCTCGATGTTCTCAGGGAACGCCTTCGCGGCGGCGATCGACGCGAGCCGCCGATTCATCCCGCGACTGGAACCGCCGAAGAACACGTCCGCGTTCCCCAGCAACAGTTCATCGAGATCGATGACCGGCCCCCCGCCGGGGCCCATCGCGACGATCGGAATGTCGCAGAGCACGGTGTCGGTGAAGAGTCGCTGGACCGAGTCCTTCGATTCCTGGTCCCCGGTCGAGCGAATCTCGATGTTCGGATGGATCAGGGCGAGGCGCTTGTCGTAGCGACGCCAGTAGGTGTAGAGGTCCCCCGCCTGCAGTCCGGCGAATTCTTCGCCGCTCGACACGGTCATCGCGAAGAAGAAGCGCTTCTTCGCGAAGTCGCGCGGGAGTTCGGCGAGCATCTGCTCGTCCTTGTTCCGACGCCAGACCGTGTACAGGCTCTTCGAGCCATCTGCGGTCGAGACGACCTTCTCGTATCCCTCGCTCACCTTCTCGAAGGGAGGGAAGTCGGGTTCCTTTTTCTTGTCTTCGCCCTCGGGGGCGCCTCCCTGCGCGAACGCGGGCACCGCGAACGCGACGAGAAGGCCGAGGAGGGGAAGCCACGTGCGCGTGCGATGGAGCATCGTCGCCTCTCTCGTTGGATGGTGCGGGGTCCCAAATTACCGGGTTGCGGTTTGCGCGCCCGGGAAGACCACGGTGAGTGGTCTCTCCGGGGCCTATTCGGGGCATGCTAGTCGACACATGGGCGAGTTTCCATGGGGACTCGGCACTACGTATCCGACGGTGCATCACGGAAGCCCACGGTGGGCTCATGACGACGCAGAGGCGATCACGACCGCCGAGCGTCATCGAGGCACTCGCTACGAGTGTCTCGTCGCCAACCCCCGTCGGTTGGCCCTCGC
>JAQBGV010000120.1:0-26303 GCA_032128395.1 Planctomycetota bacterium
CCCGCATGCCCGGTGGTGTGGGAGGGGGGCGCCCGTGAGGGCCCCCCCTATCCCGATTCATCGGGGGGTGGGCGGTACTCCGAAAAAAAACCGCGGCGCTTACTTCCCGCGCACCTTCCGCACGAGCCACATCAGCGGATCGTAGTACCGATCCACGACGCGTTCCTTGAGGGGGATGATCCCGTTGTCGGTGATCTGGATCTGTTCGGGGCAGACATCGGTGCAGCACCTCGTGATGTTGCACAGACCTGAGCCGAACTCCTCCTTGATCTCGGGAATCCGATCTGCCGTGTCGAGCGGGTGCATCTCGAGACTCGCGAGGCGGATCATGAATCGCGGTCCTGCGAAGCGCTCCAACGCATCCTGGTCGCGAAGGACGTGGCAGACGTCCTGGCAGAGGAAGCACTCGATGCACTTGCGGAACTCTTGGATGCGATCGACGTCCTCCTGGAACATCCGGTACTCGCCGTCGGCGTCGCGCGGCTTCGGCTGGAGGGGACGGATCCTCTTGTTCTGCCGATAGTTGAACGAAACATCACAGACGAGGTCGCGCACCACCGGGAAAGTCTTGAGCGGCTGGACTGTGATCGTCTCACCCGCCGAGAAAGTATTCATGCGGGTCATGCAGGCAAGCCGCGGCTTGCCGTTGATCTCGACGCTGCACGAGCCGCACTTCCCCGCCTTGCAGTTCCAGCGGCAGGCGAGGTCGGTCTGCTGCCCAGCCTGGATCTTCAATACGCAGTCGAGCACGACCATCCCAGGTTCCACCTCGACCTGGTAGTCGGTGAACTCACCCCGTTCGGCGTTGCCGCGCCAGATCCTGAAGTGACGATCAGACACGGCTTCCCTCCAAGTCTTCGAGGGACGCGTGTGCGATCTTGCGGAGCTCCTCGGGGGGCGTCGGGCGCGGCTCCTTTCGCACCTTCATCGATCCATCGGGAGCGAGCTGGACCACCGAGTTGTACGTGAGCCCCTCTTCGCGTTCCCCATCGTGGTCGAGCCTCGTGTGGGCACCTCGGCTCTCTTCCCGTTGCAGAGCGCTCCGCGCTGTCGCCTCGGCGGCGATCACCAGGTTGCGCAGGTCGAGACAGGTGTTCCAGCCGGGGTTGTACTGACTCGAGGCGTGGGCCTTGACCCCATCGACCCGACCCCGGAGCGCCCCGAGCCTCTCGATCCCCTCCTCGAGCTCGGATCCCTCGCGGATGATCCCCACGTGCTCCTCCATCAGCTCTTGGAGATCATCGAGCACGACGTAGGGGTTCTCCCCTGCTTCTCGGTTCAGGAAATCGATCGCCGCGCGCATCCGCACATGGACCTGCTCATCGTCGACACGCGGAGGGGAGGAGAGGGTCGCGAGGTACTCCTTCGCTCCGCCCCCCGCCCGGCTGCCGAACACGATCAGGTCGCTCAGGGAGTTTCCCCCGAGGCGGTTCGCACCGTGGAGTCCGGCGCCGCACTCCCCCGCCGCGAACAGTCCGGGGACGTTGGTCATCTGTGTCTTCGCATCGACGCGAATCCCTCCCATGTAGTAGTGGAGGGTCGGGCCGACTTCCATCGGCTCGGCGGTGATATCGACCTCGGCGAGCTCCTTGAACTGGTGGTACATCGAGGGGAGCTTCCGCCGGATGAACGCCGCGGGTTGCTGCGTCGCGATGTCGAGGAACGCTCCACCGTGCGGCGAGCCACGCCCCGCCTTGACCTCGGCCCGGATCGCTCGGGCGACGACGTCGCGGGTCAGGAGCTCGGGCGGGCGGCGCGCCTCCCGGTCCCCGGTCAACCACCGTGCGGCCTCATCCTCGGTGTCCGCGGTCTCGGCGGCGAAGCGCTCGGGGACGTAGTCGAACATGAAGCGTTTCCCCTGGGAGTTCTGGAGGATCCCCCCCTCGCCGCGCACCCCTTCGGTGACCAGGGTTCCGCGCACCGACGGCGGCCAGACCATCCCGGTCGGATGGAACTGGGTGAACTCCATGTCCATCAGCTCCGCCCCGGCGCGATAGGCGATCCCGAATCCATCTCCGGTGTATTCCCAGGAATTCGAAGTGACCCGCCACGCCTTCCCCGCACCTCCGGTGGCGACGATCACCGCGGGGGCTCGGAAGAGCACGAATCTCCCGGTGTCGCGCCAGTACGCGAGCAGACCGGCGATCTGTCCCCCGTCGAGCATCAGGTCGACCCCGGTGCACTCCATGTGGAAGTCGATCCCTTGGTGCACGCCGTGGTCCTGGAGGGTCCGGATCAACTCCAAGCCGGTGCGGTCGCCGACATGCGCGAGCCGTGGATACCGGTGCCCGCCGAAGTTGCGCTGACTGATCCGTCCGTCCTTGGTCCGATCGAAGACCGCCCCCCACTCCTCCAGTTCGCGCACCCGCTCCGGAGCCTCTCGAGCGTGGATCTCGGCCATCTCCCAGTTGTTGAGAAATTTCCCGCCGCGCATGGTGTCGCGAAAGTGGATCTTCCAGTGGTCGCGCTCGTCGGCATTGCCGAGGGCGGCGGCCATCCCCCCCTCCGCCATCACCGTGTGTGCCTTGCCGAGCAAGGACTTCATGATCACGCCGGTCGAGAGGCCGAGGCGAGAGCACTCGATCGCCGCCCGGAGCCCGGCCCCGCCGGCGCCGATCACGAGGACGTCGTGTTCGATCGTCTGCAACTCGGAGATGTCCGCCATCATGCTCCTGTTTTCTTCCCCCGCAAACGCGCGCCTCGCGGCTCGTCTAGCCCCAAGTGTTCCAGTCGGTGATCCACCCCTTCGACACCGACCAAACGTAGAAGTCGGTGAACCCGACCCAGAAGAGGCTCGCCCAGGCGAACTTCATGTGACGTGCGTTCAGCCAGGAGGCGGCGCGGTAGACCCGATGGGGGAGCCGTGGAACCCCCGCCGCATTCGCGAAGCGGTCGAGGCGTCCGCCGATCAGGTGCCGGAAAGAGTGGCACCCGAAGGTGTAGCCCCCGAGCAGGCCCGCGTTCAAGGTCAGAACCATGGTGCCGACTCCGATCCCCCACTCGCCATCCCGGCGGAGCGAGAGGAACGCGTCGTACGTGAGGATCCCGATGAACACGATCGCGGCGTAGAGCGCATAGCGATGCAAGTTCTGGAAGATGAGGAGCCGCGTCTCCCCCTGGTATCGCTTCTGGCCGATCGGGCAGACCGCGCATCCCGAAGGGGTACCGAAGAAGCTGCGGTAGTACGCCTTGCGGTAGTAGTAGCAAGTGGCGCGGAACGAGCCCGGGAACACCAGGATGAAGAACGCGGGGGAGACCGGCAGCCACGATGGCCAGAGGGTCTGCAACCACCCCGGGAGCGGCCCGAACCAGGAATGCTCCACCGGGGCGCCCGCCCAGTACTCCGGATTGGCGAAGATGACCGGCGAATACAGCGGACTGAGGTAGGGATCGGCCCAGTAGTCGGTCCCCATGAAGGCTCGGATCGTCGAGTAGATGACGAAGAGCCCGAGTCCGGTCACGGTCAAGGCGGATCCGAGCCACCAACGGTCCCCGCGCATCGTCTGGAACGCGCCGGTGGGGTGGCCACCGGCCATGGTGCGGACGGGGGTCTTCGCAGCAGGCGGGGCAGCCGTCGGGGTCGACATCGGCTCGCTCCTCCGATCTCGGATCGCGGCCGGGCGAACGGATTGCCGCGTCGGCTCGGAGCGTAGCGAATGCGAGCGACTGCGGCGAGCCAACTTCGGAGATGGATCGGTATCCCACCGTCTCGAGCCCCGCGACTTGCGCTAGACCTTCTCGTCGAGCCAGGTCCCGCGCCGGACCGCGATCGCGGTCAGTCCGCCGCGGACGATCCAGTCGACGACGGTCGCGACCCAGATCCCCGTCAGCCCCAGCGACGTCCCGTGCGCGAGCCCCCAGGCGAGCGGGACGCGAACCCCCCACGTCCCGATCGCGGTGATCCGCATCGGCGCCTTGGTCGAACCGGCCCCGCGCAACGTGCCGTTCAGCGATTCGGTGGTCAGCAGAAATGGGATCTCCAGCGCCCCGAGTCGCACGCAGGTCGCCGCGGCGTCGATCGTCTCGGGGATGTCCGTGAAGAGCGCAGCGAGAGTACGAGCCCCGACGAAGAAGAGGACCGAGATCGGGGCGACGAACCATAGCCCGAGCCGGAGATTCCGTCTGGCCGCCTCCCGCGCGAGCTCTCGGTCCCCCGCGCCGAGCAGGCGTCCGGAGAGGCTCGCCGCCGAGATGTAGAATCCCGCGGCGGGAAGAAATCCGAGAGACTGGAGCGTGATCGCGACTCTGTGGGCGGCGATCGACGTGTCGTCGAGTCCGAAGATCGCCATCTGATAGACGAGGAATCCGATGTGGAAGATCGCCGCCCCGATCAGCGCCGGCGTGCTGATCCGAACCAACTCTGCGACCACCGCCCTTGTGCCGCCGGGGGGAATCCTCCCCCCGATGCGGAGGCGCGGGGAGCGAGCGAGTCCCAGCGCGACCACGAGGAAGAGGAGCTCCGCCGCGGGCGCGAGTCCCGTCGCGAGCCCGGCCCCTTCGACCCCGAGTCGTGGCGCCCCGAGGAGTCCGAAGATCCACACCGCGTTCCCGGCGATGTTCGCGAGGTTCGTCAGCACCCCCCCCCAGAAGGGGAGGAGGCTCTCACCCGCCCCGCGCAGGGTCGCCTCGAGCGTGACGACGAGCGCACGAAGGGGGAAGAGGAGGATGAACCAACGGAGGTAGCGGTCGGCAGCCTCCGCGACCGCAGGGCCGCCCTCGACGGGGAGCAGCGCAGTGAAGAGATCGACGACCGGGCCTCGGAGGAGAGTGCCGAACACGGCGACCGCGAGACCGAATACGAGCGCGAGCCCCAGCGCGCTGCGGGTCGCCTGGGCCGCCGCCTCAGGGCGTCCTTCACCGATCCGACGCGCGACGACCGCGGTCGCCCCGACGCTGGTGATGGTGAAGATGACGGTCCCCGACCATGCGAGGGGCCCGACCACCGCCATCGCAGCGAGGGCGGCCGGATCCTCTCCGCCGTACTCCGCGACCATCTTCGTGTCGACGATGAACTGTGAAGTCAGAAAGAGGTTCTGTAGGACCGCGGGGATCGCGATGCGCAAGATTTCGCGGTTCAGTCCCCCCCGGTCGATCCTCCCCGGCACGGGCGTCACCCGCCCGCGTTCGCGGCGCGGGAGCAGACATCCCAGTCACACGGGATCCAAACATCCGAGAGTTGAGATGGGAGGGGGATCACTCCCCGCCGGTGCTCTCGATCGCGCTCGCGCGTTCGAGGATCTCGTCGAGGCGCCCACTCGCCCGTTCGAGCCGAACCAGGATCGCGTCGAGGGCGTCGGGATCGAGCTTCGCCCCGGACTTGCTGAGTTCTGCGAGATCCCCTCGGGCCGTGGCGAGCTCGAGCTGAGCCTCTCGGATGTCGCCCCGCATCTCCGCGGGAGTTCCCTCACCGATGGTCGCGGAAGATCCAGACCCCCTCGTTGGCCCCGAGCTCGGGCCGGCTTTGCTCGTACAGCCCACCATTAGGGTCGCGAGTGCGAGCCCGATCCACAGCAGTGACGTGAGGCGAATTGCACCGGTCATCGTCCCTCTTCTCGGCGTGGCCCGGCGATGAGACGCCGAGCGATCCTCTGGATGGCGACGGGCGAGATCTCGGTCGGATCGGCCCGCCCCCATTCTTCTGGTCCGGGGCGATCGGTGGAAGGAGTTCCTCGCGGGCTCTCGACAGGAGGAGGAGAAGGCCGGATCTACGGAGTATGTTCTCGAGTCGGGGGGGCGGCCTTTCCGCCCCGGGATCGCCGGCGTCGGGTTCGCGGGTGCTGCTCGGTCTGCTCGCGGCGGAGGATCCCCCAGAGGAGCGGGATCAGTCCGAGCAGGGAGATCGCCCCGACCCAGAGGAGCGGCTCCCAGTTCGACGGTTCGGGAGGGGGTGTGGCAGTGATCGTCACGGTACGGGCGACCCATTCCGGCACCGATGCTTCTCCCCCTTGCACCATCTGATAGCGGTGCAGCCGGAGGAAATCCGCATCGACCTCGACCTCGGAACTCTCGGGGAGGATCCTCGGCTTGTCGATGAAGTTCAGGCGAACGAAGTGACCTTGCTGGTCGGTGGCGAACGCCTCCCAGTAGCGGCGGATCCCGGAGGAATTGTCGGGGAGGCTTCGTGGGATCGGTTCTTCCGTCAGGGTGAGGTAGAGGTGACGCCGCTCGCCCCGAATCTCGGACTTGAGCGCGGGGAGTTCCGCCCAGGGGATCTCATCCTTGCCGACCGGGATCGAAGGACCGGAACGCCACCGGTGCAGGAGCCAGATCAGACCGTCTCGTTCCGGATCCCCTGGAGCCGGGATTTCGTCGTCGCGCACCGCTGCGAGCGGGCCAGGGTCGGGATCGAACGGACCGGGTTCCCTATTCTGTTCGAGGACGGAGATCTCGCGGGGCGGGGGGGATCTGGCCGCCACGCTCGGGGCTGACCCCGGCCCCACCCCCGACCTCATCATCCGCGGTCGCAGCAATTGCGGGTGCCGATGGATCGGATCGGACGGGGATCCCTTGGGACTGCCCTCCTCCCCCGGGGTTCCACTGCTTCGCGGCGATGATGATGACGAGCACGAGAAGCAGCAACGCGGGAACCACGATGCGAGATTTCTCCCGCGAGGTCACTCCCGGCTGCGCGCTCCGAAATCGTCGCTCTCCGAAGTAAACCATGGGTTCACTATACCCCTCTCGGCCCCTTGAACTACTTCCAGCGCGTCGCCCTCAGCTGAACTTCGAGAGAACCGGGCTCGTTCCCACGGACCTCTCCCCCCAAAATCGCTCGATCTCCTCGGCCGCCCGATCCGCCGCTCCCGGGGAGAATCGCTCGATCCGCAACCGGCGGAGATCGGCCGCCACTCGATCCCTCTCGCTCCCCTCGACCAGGGGGAGCGCGCGGCGAATCACGGCCTCCTCCTCTCCCGGCGTGAAGAGCACCTCCGGTACGACCTCCCGTCCGGCGAAGAGATTGACGAGCGCGAAGTGAGGGGCTACCGAGAAAGTGCGGTACATCGCACGCTCCACCTCGGACGCCGCGTACATCACGACCATCGGAGTTCCGAACCACGCTTGTTCCAGGGTCGCGGTGCCAGAGCACACTAGCGCGAGCTCCGCCGCGCGCTGCAGCGCGTGCGCCCCCCCGACCACGATCGGTGCCTCGAGTCCGGAAGCCGCGACCGCTGCTTCGATCCCGGGGAGGAGCGCGGGGCGTTGGCAGGAGACCAGAGGGGTGAGACGCGGGTCCCTCTCACGCAGAGCGGCGGCGACCCGAAGTTGCGGGGGAAGGACCTCACGGATCTCCTGACGCCGGCTCCCCGGCAGGAGCGCGAGCGGCCGCGCGCCCGGCGGCAGCGGCGGGAGCGCGCCCTGCCCGATCTCTCGATCGGGCTCGACTGCAGCGAGATGGTCGAAGACCGGATTCCCGACGTAGCGAACCCGCGGGTGCACGGCGTGATAGAGTTCCTCCTCGAAGGGGACGATCACCAACAACAGATCGGAGCGGCGCGCGACCCGACGAATCCGCCACGGAGCCCACGCCCACACCTGCGGGCAGATGTACGAGACCACCGGGATCCCCCGCGACCGCGCGAGCCGAGCGAGGTTCAGGTTCAATCCCGGGTTGTCGACGATCACGAGCAGGTCGGGAGGATCGCGACGGAGCTCCTCGACGAAGCGGGCGACCGTCTCGAAGATCCCGCCGAGCGACGCGAGCACCGGCAGGAACCCCATCACCGAGCGCTCGACCAGGTCTTCCCGCAATTCGACCCCGGCGGCCTCGAGCTTCGGTCCCCCCATCCCGACGAAGCGCCACTCGGGGCGTCGTGCGCGGAGCGCGGAGACAAGACGTGCCGCGTGCTGGTCGCCGGAAGCCTCACCCGCCGCGATGAAGATCTTGGGGTCGCTCACCTCGACGGCACCGTGCGCGCTGCCTCGACGAGAGAGGCGAACAGCGCGCGGCTCGGTGGGTCGCGAGGGGCGAGCTCGGGATGCCACTGCACACCGACCTGGAAGCGTCCCGGCCCGATCGCGCCCTCGATCACCCCGTCCTCCGCGATCGCCCACGGTCGCCAGCCGGGAGGGAGGGCCCCCACGCCCTGGTGGTGATGGCTCACGATCGACTCTCCTCCCCGGGTCAGCGCGAGCTCGCCCGGGTCGTGCCAGACGACGGAGTGCCGCGGGCGCGGTCCGTCCGGTGTCGCGCGGCGGTGCACGACCTGGTCGCCGACTTGGGATGGGATGTCGCCGATGATCCGCCCCCCCTCGAGCAGAACCAGGAGTTGGAACCCTGCGCAGATCCCGAGCGTGGGAAGATCGCGCTCGAGCACCGCGCGACCGAGGTTCAGATCCCAGCTCTCGCGCCGCGGGTGGATCGCGGTGTACGCCGCCGGCGGGCTCGAGGGATCGACGGAGGAGGCGTAGTCATCGCCCCCGATGAAGAGCACGCCGGCCGCCTCCGAGAGCAGGTCGCTCGCCCGTGCGTCCGGGGGGAGCAGCAAGGGATCGGCCCCCGCCTCGAGGAGGGCATCGAGGTAGTCGGTGTAGACGAAGAGGCGTTCGCGTCCGTGATCCTCGACGTCGCAGTTCACCGCGATCCGTGGTCTCATCTGCCCTCCCGCTGAGGATCGTGGGCGTTCCGCGAACCAACGTCAACGGAGCTGCGTGCGTGGTGACCGAGAGGGAGCGGCGCGATGTCCCCCCAGACTCGAACAGACCCGTCCCGTGCCCCGATTCCGGAGAACCCGCCGGCGTGCCGCGACGAGCTCGAGGAGTATCTCGCCACGTTCACCAACTACGAGACTTGGGCCTCCCTCCCCACCGATCGCCGACTGCTCGGTCCGCGGCGCTGCGCAGCCCTGCTCGAGCGCGCGGGACTCCTTCCGCCATCCGCTCGCGTCCTCCAAGTGGCGGGCTCGAAAGGAAAGGGATCGACGGTTCTCTGGATGGAGGCACTGCTCGCGGCCCGGAGTGTGCGCTGCATCGCGGCCCTCTCCCCACACCTCGAGCGGCTCGAGGAGAGGATCCGCAACGACGGAGCACCGATTCGCCCCGAGGAACTGCTCGCGACGATCGGGCGGCTGCATCCACACATTCAGTCACTCGATCGCGAGGATCCCAATCTCCGTCCGACCTTCTTCGACTGGATCACGGCGGCTGCGGTCTCGGTGGCGGCGGAGACCCGAGCAGACTGGCTGATCCTGGAGGTCGGTCTCGGCGGCCCCCTCGACTCCAGCACCGCGGTCCCCCACGACGTCGGCGTCTTGACCACGATCGATCTCGAACATCGCGAGCAACTCGGTCCCACCCTCGGCGCGATCGCGGCGGAGAAGGCCCGGATCGCGCGCGCCGATCGACCGTTCTTGATCTCGGCCTGCGGTGAGCAGGACGCGGAGGCGCTGCGAGCCGCTCACTCCGTCGCGGAGGAGCGGGGGGCTCGAGTGATAATGATCGATGATGATCCGCGGGTCCCGGCTGCGATCGAACCCCCGCAACGCGGCAATCTGGCGGCAGCGCTCGCGGCGCTCGAGAGCGCGGGAACGGAGAGATTCGGCGAGGACGAGATCGCCCGTGCGATCTCGCGCGTCCATCTTCCCGCACGCCTCGAGATCCTCCCCGGCCCGCCGTCGCTCCTCCTCGACTCCGGCCATACGATCCGCTCGCTGCGATACTTCGCAGAGCGGTTCCGCACATTCCGCGCGGGCAGACCGGCGGCGATCCTCATCGGGATGATGGCGGACAAAGAGTGGCGAGAGGCACTCGCTCCGCTGCTCGAGGAGCGCGAGGTCGCCTGGCTGATCACCGCGGTGCCGGGACCGCGCACCGAGGACCCGGAGGCGATCGCCAGATACTTTCGCGACGCGGGTCACGAAGCAGAAGTGTGGCCCCTCGATCGCGCGATACAAAGGCTCCGAGAGCTCGCACCATGCGCCCTCGCGATGACCGGCTCGTTCCACCTCGCGGGAGCCGTCCGCCGCGCGTGGGGACCAGCAGACCGCTGAGCAGAACGGCCAGGGAAACGGAAAACAGGAAGGGGCGCCGAGCCAAGCGGCTCCGAATTCCTTCCCCCCGATCGAACGCGATCAAGACACCCCGCGAATCAAAGTCTCAACACCGCAGGTGTTGAACCAAAAACACGCCCGATCGAAGGCGATCAAGACACCCCGCGAAACAAAGTCTCAACACCGCCAGGTGTTGAACCGAGAACAAAGTCTCAACACCGCCAGGTGTTGAACCGAGAACAAAATCTCAACACCGCCAGCTGTTGAACCAAAAACACGCTCTACGTAGTCTTCGCCGCGGCCTCATCCTCCTCCGGTTTCGCCGAAGCGACGCGGAAATCGAAGCCCCCGTCGATGAAATCGAGCAGCAGGTGGGTGCCTTCGGGAAAACTCCTGCGGAGGAGTTCCTCGGCGAGAGTGTCCTCGATGTTCTGCTGGATCGCCCGACGGAGTGGTCGCGCCCCAAAATCGGGGTTGTAGCCCTTGTCGATCAGCTGGTCCTTGGCCAAGTCGGTCAACTCGAGCACGATCCCACGATCGAGGAGACGTGCGACGACCATCGCCAGCTCGATGTCGATGATCGCGCGCAGGTCTTCGCGGCTCAGCGGCTGGAAGAAGACGATATCGTCGAGGCGGTTGAGGAACTCGGGTCGGAAGCATTTCTCGACCTCGAACATCAGCTCTTTCTTCATCGCGTCGGAGTTGCGTTCCTCGGAGGTTTGACGGAAGCCGACGCTCGCCTGATTCTTGATCACGTCGGCGCCGATGTTGGAGGTCATGATCAGCACCACGTTGCGGAAGTCGATGATACGCCCGAAGGAGTCGGTAACGTGCCCCTCCTCCATGATCTGGAGGAGCATGTTGAAGACATCGGGGTGTGCCTTCTCGATCTCGTCGAGAAGAACCACCGCGTACGGCCGACGCCGGATCTTCTCGGTGAGCTGGCCCCCCTCCTCGTAGCCGACGTACCCCGGAGGGGCGCCGACCAGGCGAGAGACGTTGTGCTTTTCCATGTACTCCGACATGTCGACTTGGATCAGCGCCTCTTCCTGGCCGAACAGGAACTTCGCGAGCGCTTTCGCGAGCAGGGTCTTCCCCACCCCGGTGGGGCCGAGGAAGACGAACGAGCCGACCGGACGTTTCGGGTCCTTGAGACCCGAGCGTGAACGCCGCACCGCCCGGGCGATCCGTTGGATCGCCTCGTCCTGCGACACCACGACCTTGTGGAGCTCGCCCTCCATCTGGAGGAGCCGATCCGCCTCGCCGCTCTCGATCCGAGTCAGTGGAATCCCGGTCATCCTTGAAACAGTCTCGGCGATCACTTCCTCGTCGACGAGACCCCCGGGTTCGTCCGCGCGTTCACGCCACTGACGGAGCACTTCGTTCTTCTTCTTCTTCAGCTGCCCCGCCTGATCACGGAGGTTCGCGGCGCGCTCGAAGTCCTGCTCGGCGACCGCCTCCTCCTTCTCCTTGTTCAGGCGCGTGACGTCATCCTCGAGATCTTTGACATCGGGGGGACGCGTCGAGTTCCGCAGACGGATCCGGGAGCCCGCCTCATCGATGACATCGATCGCCTTGTCGGGGAGGAATCGGCCGCTGATGTATCGGATCGCCAGGTCCGCGGCGGACTGGAGAGCCTCGTCGGTGTAACGCACGCGGTGGTGTGCCTCGTACCGGTCCCGGAGTCCGAGAAGGATCTCGACCGTCTCGTCGCGACTCGGGGGGTTGACGATGATGCTCTGGAACCTGCGCTCCAGCGCCCCGTCCTTCTCGATGTGCTTGCGGAACTCATCGAGCGTCGTCGCCCCGATGCACTGGACTTCGCCCCGCGAGAGGGCGGGCTTGAGCACGTTGGAGGCGTCGATCGCACCCTCCGCACCACCGGCGCCGACCAGGGTGTGCAGCTCGTCGATGAAGAGGATCACGTTCTTCACGCGGCGGACCTCGGTCATCACCGCCTTGATGCGCTCTTCGAACTGACCGCGGTACTTCGTGCCGGCGACCATCATCGCCAGGTCGAGCACCACGATGCGGCGACTCCGCAGGATCTCAGGGACATTGCCCTTCACGATCTCCTGCGCGAGGCCTTCGACTATCGCGCTCTTGCCCACGCCGGGTTCGCCGAGCAGCACCGGGTTGTTCTTGGTCCGGCGGGAGAGTACCTGCATCACGCGTTCGATCTCGTTCGCGCGCCCGATCACCGGATCGAGCTTCCCCTCGCGCGCCATCTCGGTGAGATCGCGGCCGAAGCTGTCGAGAGCGGGAGTCTTGGAACGTCCCTGTTTTCCGCTCGCTTGGGGAACGCTCGATTCCCCCTCAGGGGTGACATCCGCACCGAGGAGCTCGAGCACCTCGCTCTTCACCTCGTCCAGTTTCACCCCGAGGTCCATCAGGACCTGCGCGGCGACTCCGTCCTGCTCGCGAATCAGGCCGAGGAGGAGGTGCTCCGTCCCGATGTAGTTGTGACCGAGCTCGTTCGCCTCTTCTTGCGAGAGTTCTAGCACTTTCTTCGCCCGCGGAGTGAAGGGCAGCTGCCCCATGCTCACCATCGCGGGACCGGTCTGAACATGCTTCTCGATCTCCCCCCGAATCTTGTTCGGTTGGATGTCGAGGTTCTTGAGAACGTTGGCAGCGACGCCGCTCCCCTCCTGGATCAATCCCAGCAGGACGTGCTCCGTGCCGATGAAGTCGTGGTTGAAGCGCTGCGCCTCTTTTCGAGCGAGCGCCATCACCTTCCGAGCCCGGTCGGTGAATCGATCGAACATTCGAACTCTCTCCGGCGGCGGGGTGGTCGCCGGCTACCCCGCGGTTCCACGCTCACTCCGCCGGTGGATCACAGGCAGAGCTCGGCCCGCGGCTCCCGCCCCGCCGACGTGCGGAGAGAAGAGTCGCATCGGGCCCCAATCGAGAGGCGTCCGCTTCTCGAAACTACCGGACGAGACCCTCGTTCTCGAAGTTCCACGCTCCGGAAAATCTACACTCAGGCAGTCGCTCCCCCGTCGGTGTCGGCCCTGTCCGGGCAGATCCCGACGGAGGAAATTCTCTCCCCCCCACCGTGGGCCGTCAAGTCGCGCGCAGATCCTTGAGATATTCTCGTACCTGGGTGGCGCGGACGACGTCTCGTTCCTTCGAATCCAACTCGCCGCCTTCGACCTTCTGAAGGTGTCCTGGCTGCGAGAACAGAAACAGCTCGTTGACGTGGTGGATCTCGAGATGCCCGATCAGACTCGCGGTCACTCCGAGGCGAACCAGGGAGAGGCTCTCCATCGTCTCCTTCGAAGTGATCATCCGCGCGTTCTCCAAGATCCCGTAGGCACGCCAGACCTTGTCCTCGAGTACCTCGCGCTTGCTGGAGAGGAGTTCCTTCCGGATCTTGCGCTCGAAGCTGATGATCTGCGGCAAAATCGAGGAGATGTTGCCGATGATCTCCTCCTCGGAGAGCCCGAGGGTGCGCTGATTGGAGATCTGGTAGAAATCGCCGAGAGCCTGCGTCCCCTCACCGAACAGCCCCCGGACCGCCAGACTGATCTTGGTCACCGCCTGGAAGACTTTCTCGATCTGTCGGGTCATCACCAGGGCGGGGAGATGCAGCATCACGGAAGCACGCAACCCCGTCCCGACGTTCGTCGGACAGGCGGTCAGGTAGCCATATTGATCGTCGAACGCGAAGTCGAGGACTTCCTCGAGCCGACGGTCGATCTCGTCCATCGCCCGCCAGGCCTCCTCGAGCTGGAATCCGGAGCGCATCGACTGCTGCCGGAGATGGTCCTCTTCGTTGACCATCAAGGAGGTGGTCTCTCCGCCGTCGAAGGCGACCGTGCGCGCCCCCGACGCGAACGCGTGCTCTCGGCTGATCAAGTGCCGTTCCAGCAGCACGAGGCGGTCGATGCTCTCGAGGGACTCGACATCGAGGCGACGCAGCTCGAGGTGCCCCACGAGTTGGTCGAAGGCCTCGGTGATCTCCTCGGCGACCAGACGCTTCTGACGCTCATCGGCCCGGGAGAGGAAGAGATGATCCGCGAGGTTCCGTGCGAGTCGGATGCGACTGGAGATCACCACATCCGAGTCTGGCCCCTCGCCAGAGAGCCACTCCCCCGCCCTCGATGTGAAGTCGGAGAGCTGCACCCTACCTCTTCTCCAGCATGTGAATGCGGTCGCGGATGTTCGCAGCCTGCTCGTACTGTTCCGAGTCGACGGCAGTCCGGAGTTCCCGCTTGAGATCGTCGATCTGCCGGCGTTTGCTCATCTCCATCCCGACGCGCACCGGCATCTTCCCGCGGTGCTGGACCGCGCCGTGCACTTTGTCGAGCAGGTAGTCGAGCTCCTTGCGGAAGACTCGGTAATCGGAAGCGCAGCCGAACTTGCCGGTGGCGCGAAACTCCTGGTAGTCGATCTCGCAAACGGGACAGATCTGCGCTGCGGCGGGCTTGGAGTCGGTGGTCGGAGTGTCCGACAACTGACCGAAGAATTCGGGGAGGGAGAGGTTCTTCACGTGCGAGTGGATCGCCACGCCCTTCTCTTGGGCACAGGCCTCGCAGAGGTGGACCTCTTTCTTCTGGTTGTTGCTGATCTCAGTCAAATGAACGGTGGCGACCGATTCTCGGCAGATCTCACATTTCATCGAATCACTCGTCCGAGTTCCATCGTGCCACGATTTCGAGCTCCGAGTTCCCCGAGAAAACCCACCTGCCGTCCGCCATTCTCACGACTTCCTTCATCGGCCCCCCTTTCATCGGACTGGCCGCCCCGGGCCTGGAGGCCTTTTGCCAAGGGCATCGCTAGGGGGGCCAGGCACTGCACGCCCGTCAGGGCACGATGTCCCACCCTTGGACGGCCCGGGCCACCGCGAGGGTATCCGGGCACGCAGCGGCGAGTACTGCATCTTCCTGGAGAAGGCGGGCCAAGTGAAGGAGGTCCCGCCACTCATCGACATCCCGCAGGGGCGGAATCTCACGCCACGGCAGCCGGAGATTCCGAAAGGCGCGACGGGTCCGCTCGAGGACGCCCGGTTCCCCCCACCCGGCGTCTGGGAAGAGTGCCTCAAGATCGACAGGGCCGCAAGGCAGGGCGATCAGGTGAAATCCACCGTCCTCGGAGGGCCCGAGGACCGCCTCTCCGGCCCGCACTCCTTCCGCCGCCGAGGTGATCTGTCGCGGATCGAGATGGGGTGCGTCCGCTCCGATGGCGATCGCACCCGGCGCTTCTCCTCCCGGACTACCCGGCCGAAACGCAGCCCGTAGTCGAGCGCCGAGTGGACCGGTCGATTGAGGTCGGTATCGGGGTATCTCGCCGAGGAGATCTCGAAACGCGGCATCGTCCGGCCTGTCCCCGAGAAGCCACATCGGTGTCCCGGGGAGATCGCCGAAACGCCGCACGGTGTCGCGCAGGAGCGCCTCCGCGACCATGCATGCACGCGCTTTCCCGATCGTCGCGGCGAGTCGCGTCTTGACGTTCCCCGGACGCGGCAATTTCGCGAACACAAAAAGTGGCACCGCGGAGCGCGGTCCTGATGAGCTATCTTCAATCACCACAAGTGTTTCGGTAAATTGGTCCGATGGAGATTTGATTGACACTCCCCCGATGGAGATTAGAATCAGCCACCTTGCCGGATTCGGCATGGTGCCGCCACCGCCCACTTCTCGTCGTTGGCCTCGTTCGCCAAGCGACTTGCCCGTCGATCGGTCGCTGGTCGATCAGGCTGGTCGATCAGCCGGGGGAAGTTCGATTGAGGTGGTGAGCCCCCGGAACGGCGAGCAAGGGAACCATCGCCGCAGGTTCCCGGCTCGCCTCGCTTCGCGGCTCCGGGCGACCCCCCGGGGTCGCGTTGTCACATCCGGGTCGAGGTTCGACAGGTCGAGGTTCGACAGCGTGTCGATCGCGGAACTGTTTTTGTAGTTCTAGGCGGGGCAGAGTGCCCCATCGGCGATGAGTGAAAGAGCAGCGCGCCCGATGAACACCGAGTTCCTTCGCCTAGTCGACACGATTCACCGTGATCGCCAGGTCGACAAGGAAGTCATCTTCATAGGGATCGAGCTCGCGCTCGTCTCGGCGGCCCAGAAGAAGTTCGGGACCACCGAGGGGATCGAAGTCTCGATCGACCGAGAGTCCGGCGAGATCTCTGCGACCGTCGAGGGGGAACATCTCAGCCCCGAGGATCTCGGGCGGATCGCCGCCGGGAGTGGGAAACAAGTCCTCTACCAAAAGATCCGCGAGGCAGAGCGCGAAGTGGTCGAGCGCGAATACGCCCCTCGGGTCAGGGAGATGCTGAACGGCAAGGTGCAGTCGCGCAAAGGGGGCGGACTCGTGATCGAGCTCGGCCCGCGCGCAGAGGGGTTCATGCCCCGGAGCGAGCAATCGGCGGCGGAAGACTTCCACGAGGGTGACCGAATTCGCGTCGTCCTCAAGGAGGTCAACATGCAGCCGAATCGGGTGCAGCTGCTCGTGTCACGCGCCTCGCCAGAGCTGGTGCGCCGACTGTTCGAGCAAGAGATTCCCGAAGTCGCCGACTATGTCGTCGAGATCAAGGCGATCGCCCGCGAGGCGGGATACCGCACGAAGATCGCGGTGGCGACCTTGGACCAGAACGTCGACTGCGTCGGCGCCTGCGTCGGAGTCAAGGGATCGCGCATCCGCAACATCGTGGATGAGCTCCATGGCGAGAAGATCGACATCGTGCGCTGGAACGATTCGATCGAGATCATGATCGTCGAAGCGCTGAAGCCGGCGGAGATCGCCTCGCTGGAACTCGACTACGAAACCCGGACCGCGATCGTCTACGTCCATCCCGAGCAACAGTCGCTCGCGATCGGACGAAAGGGACAGAACGTCCGGCTGGCGAGCAAGCTCACCGGCTGGGAACTGAACATCACCGCGATCTCGGAAGAGGATCTCGCGCGGCTGCGTTCGGAAGCGCTCACGCGGCAGGCGGACGACATCTTCGGCGAGAAGCTCGCGGCCCTCGAGGGCAGACCTGCCGCAGTGCCGTCCGCCTCGAGCAGCGCGCTGGATGCGCTCTTCTCCGCCCAGCCTGGGGAGACGGCTACCAAAGCGGGGATTCCTGCCGATGAGGTTCCGGAAGGGTACGAGCTCCCCGAGGGGTACGAGTACACCGAGGGTGACGTGGTGATCGGTCTCGAGGACCTCCCCGGGGTCGATGACGCCGTGGCGAATCGGCTGGTCGAGGCGGGGCTCGATTCCACCGAGGCCCTGCTCGCCGCGGGGGTGGAGGGGTTGGCGAAAATCGAAGGTCTCGACGCCGAGAAGGCGGAGAAGATCCTGATCTTCCTCGAGGGAGGCGAATTGTAACGATCCGTGCAGTCGGATCGTCGATACGAGTCGAATCGATGAGGTCTCGGTCGGTCTGAACGGACCGCTGAGATCGGGAAAGAGGCACGTGGGGGTACGCGTCCACACGCTCGCGAAAGAACTGAATCGCACCAGCAAGGAGTTGATGGACATCCTCAGCTCCCAAGGCATCTACGTGAAGAATCACTTCGCGAGTGTCGATGAGACGATGGCTGCGAAGCTGCGCATCCAGTTCGGCGGCGAGGACTCCATCCGGAAGCCGAAGCCCACCAAAGGGAAGAAGCCGGCCGCCGTGACGGCGGAGGACCAGCCGGCCGCGGTCGAGGCTCCCGTCGCGGGGATCGCACAGCCCGCGGCTCCCGAGCTCGAGACGGTCGCGGCGAATGTTTCGTCGCCAGAACCGGCACCCGAACAGACCGCAGAGCCGATCGTCGCCGAGGCGAGGACCTCGGAACTCGTCGCTCCAGTGGCTGCCCCGGCGAGCGACCACGTGGCCGTCTCGGCCACGAGCCCGGATGAGCCCGAGGCACCGGTCGAAGCGATCGGCGGGTCCGAGCCAGTCGTGGTCTCCGAAGGAGAGTCCGCGGAAGCCGCTGCACCGGTCGAAATCGAAGAAAAGGCCGACCCGCCTCCCCCGGCGCGGAGGATCGAGATGGCGCCCGGCTTCGGGGGCGCATCGGACCGGCCGAAGTCTCCGGTCCGACCGGTCGCACGCCCGATGCCCTCAGGAGGCACACTGTCCGGTCGTCCTCGCAAGGCGCGCCCGTTGATCATCCGAGCCAAGCCCGCAGCGCCCCCGGTTCGACGACCGGGGTTGGCGGGCTCGCCCAGTGCATCCGCCCGCCCCGGCGGACCGCCGCCGCGCAGCGCCCCGGGAGCCGGAAGCCGGGGTGGAACCGGAACTGCGCCGCCACGCGGTCGCACCCCGGGCCCTGCCCCTTCCCGCGGCGCAGCACCGAGCAGTGGCGGTAGCGGGGATCGATCATCGGGGAGTCGAGTCCGATTCTTCCCAGGGGACGGCGGGATGCTCTCCTCAGCACCCCCCGGGCGTGGTACGCGCCACGGCAGCGGACGCCGCAGCGGGAAGACCCTCCGCGGTTCATCCGGGCGAGGGCGGGGCGGGCGTCAGCGCGAGTCCCTCGACTTCGTCGTTCGGAGACGGCAGGAGGAGATCCTCGCGGGAGAGCGCCCTTCAGAGTTGAAGGTCCAACTCCCCATCACCCCCAAGGAACTCGCTCCCCTACTCGCCATCAAGGTGACCCACCTCCTCAAGGCGCTCCTCGAGGAGCAGGT
Organism: Planctomycetota bacterium; assembly: GCA_032128395.1. GTDB lineage: Bacteria > Planctomycetota > UBA8108 > UBA1146 > UBA1146 > JAQBGV01. The sequence goes on from JAQBGV010000120.1 coordinate 18,585, forward strand.
GCTCGTCAACGCGAACACCAGCCTCAATGCGGAGATGCTGCTCCTCCTCGGCGTGAAGTTCTCCGTCGATGTCAACGTCGAGGAAGCGCAGGCCATCGACTCGAGCCTCGGCGACATCGAGATGAAGACCGACCCGGTCGAGAGTCTCGTCCCCCGTGCACCGGTGGTGACCATTCTCGGTCACGTGGACCACGGGAAAACCTCCCTGCTCGACAAGATTCGCGAGACGCGCGTCACCCAGTCGGAGTCGGGGGGGATCACCCAGCACATCAGCGCGTATCGGGTCGACCACGAGAACAAGCACGTGGTGTTCATCGATACACCGGGTCACAAGGCGTTCACCGAGATGCGGGCTCGGGGCGCGAACATCACCGACGTCGCAGTGCTCGTCGTCGCGGCGGATGACGGCCCGATGCCCCAGACCCAGGAAGCGATGGAGCATGCGCAGGCCGCGAACGTCCCCATCGTGGTGGCGATCAACAAGATCGACAAGCCGAACGCGAACGTGGAGCTGACCAAGCAAAAACTCGCCGAGATCGGCCTCTCACCCCCGGAGTGGGGCGGGAAGACCGAAATGATCGAAGTCTCTGCGATCCAAGGGCTCGGCATCGACGAACTGCTCGAGCACCTCTCCCTCGAGACCGAGATCCTCGACCTGAAGGCGAACCCCGACAAGCTCGCAATCGGCACAGTGCTCGAGGCGCGGGCAACTACCGGTCGGGGGAACGTGATCACGGTGCTCATCCAGGAAGGAACCCTCCGACTCGGGGACGCGGTGATCTGCGGCCCTGCGTACGGAAAGATCCGCACCCTCTCGAGCACCACCGGGGTCCCCCTCACGGAGGCGGGACCCTCGACCCCGGTCGAGCTCACGGGTCTCACCGACATCCCGGAGGCGGGCAACCGCTTCTACGGACTCGAGAGCCTCTCGAAGGCGCGCGAGATCGCCGAGGACCGCCAACGTCGCCGGCGCGCGGCAGAGCGGATGGAGCGGACTCACGTCACCCTAGAGAAGCTCTTCGACCACATCTCCCAGGGCAAGATCAAAGAGATCAAACTCGTGCTCAAGACCGACGTGCAGGGGCACCTCGAGGTCCTCAAGAAGGAGCTCGGCGATCTCGCGACCGAAGAGGTCGGGGTGCGGATCATCCGCAGTGGGGTCGGCGAGGTCACCGAGGACGACGTCCTCCTCGCGGATGCGTCCGACGCGATCGTCATCGGTTTCGACGTGATGCCGAACCAGCGGGCGCGGAGCCAGGCGGAGGAAAAGAGCGTCGAGATTCGCACCTACCAGGTGATCTACCAGGTGATCGAGGAGATGCGGCTCGCCCTCGAAGGGCTGCTCGAGCCGGAGATCCTCGAAGAGGTACAAGGCTCGGCCGAAGTCCTTCAGATCTTCCGCTCGTCGAAACTCGGAAATATCGCCGGCTGCATGGTGCGCAGCGGAATGGTGCGCCGTGAAGACCCGGTCCGGCTCGTCCGCGAGGGTCGCATGATCTACGAGGGCAAGCTCGACTCGCTCCGCCGCGTGAAGGACGACGTGCGCGAAGTGAAAGATGGATTCGAGTGCGGCCTGCGAATCCAGGGCTACAACGACGTCAAGATCGGCGACTTCATCGAGAGCTTCCGCAAGGTCGAGAAGGCCCGCACCCTCGACGAGTCGAACGCGAGTTCCTAGTGTTCTGAGTCGGCGGGGATCCGGCGGCGTTCGCGAAGCGCGACGACGCCGGCGTGTTCACGAGACACGTCAAGGAGGAGCAACGCCGTGGCCTCGTCGATCTGTGCTCGAATTTCCGACTCAGGGCACTAGCAGTGCGGCCGCTCCGCAAGCAGCGCATCTCCTCCCTCCTCCGCGCCGAGATCGCTCGTGTGATCCTGGTCGAACTCCGCGATCCCCGAATCGGAATCGTCTCGGTCCTGTCCGTCGAGCCGACAGAGGACCTCAAGGAGGCGAAAGTCTTCGTCTCGATCCTCGGGAGCGAAGCCGAACAGCGCACCGCCCTCCGCGGCCTCGAGGCCGCCCGCGGATTCATCCAGTCCCACGTCGGTCGCGAGTGCAAACTCCGAGAGACCCCCCTGCTCCGTTTCATCCTCGACGACTCGATCCGTCGCCAGATGGAGATGGAGGAGCGCATCCGCCAAGTTCGAGCGGAGGATGAGGCAGCGCACGAAGAGGTGACCTCGGCGATGGATGACCCCCGGGAGGACGCTAGCACCCGGGAGGACACCGGCGACGAACCGCGGGCGGAGAACGGAGCGGACGGCGCGGAATAGTACGACCGCCCCAGCTCATCCTCTCATCCGCAGAACGCACGCGCCCGACAGCCCGACCCGCCGCTTCGGACCGAGCAGACCTACGGAGCGACGATCCCGGCGTCCGGCGGGAGAAAAATCTCGCAGGAGAGCGGCAGGGCATCATCTCCGAAGATCGGCAGATACTGCCCCGTTCCCCCGATCACCACGATCCGGTCGTCGAGGTTCCCGAGCAGGCCGTCTTCCCCCGGGACCCGGGTAAGGGTGTGCATGCACCGGCCCTGGGTCATCGCGACCGGGACGGAATTGTTTCGTAGAACGGGTCGAAGAAGGAGAATCCGCGGATCTCGACATCGCAGAACCCGATGATCTCCTGGGGGCAGCGCGTGGCGGAGGCACGCCGCAGTCAGCATTCTCGACCATGCGACATCAGAACACATGAGAATTCTCTCGCCGCGGCTCCTCCGTCGGCCTCTGTTTCTGAAACGACAAGCGGCCAGGGACGGACCCGCCAGATCGGTCGGAGCTTGGGGACTGGCTCGCCGCAGGTGCTGCCCGTCCCGGACGCTCGCCCGCTGATCCACAGCTCTCCAACCAGGCGATCGTCCGGGACAGGCAGCACGGCTTCGCCGCGAGCCAGTCCCATCATCCGTTCGCGAATTCCCCACCAACAGCTTCGGTGCCACGGAGAGGTGCCGCGGAGAGTTTTCAGGGAAACACACCGGCCAGGAGCCCGGTTCGCGATGATCTCGGAAGGGGCTTCTCGGGACCAGGATCGGGAGGCGACTTTCGGAGCGTTGCTCTGGAGGGAGGGGGCTGCTCCGGGCTCTACTCCACCGATTCGCTCTCGACACTCGGGGCGAGGAGGGCTCGATTGCGGCCGCTCCGTTTCGCGAGGTAGAGAGCCTCGTCCGCCCGCCGGATCACTTCCCGGGCATCTTCACCAGGCTCCAACCCCGCAACTCCGATCGAGAGGGTGAGCGGGATCTGGGCGGTGCGCTCTTCGAGGTTGAAACGGTGGACGCCGATTTCCTCGATCAACGACCCCGCCTTCCGCATCGCGGCGGAGGCCTCGGTGGTCGGGAGGATCACCACGAACTCGTCCCCGCCGAATCTGCAGAGATAGTCGGTCTCACGAAAGGAGTCGACGAGCAGGCGGGCCACCTCGGTGAGGATGCGGTCCCCGACCAGGTGGCCGTACCCATCGTTGATCTCCTTGAACCCGTCGAGGTCGATGAAGATCAACGCGAGTTCGTTCTTCTCACGGTGGGCGCGCTGCACTTCACGCTCGAGCTGGTTGAAGAGGTGGTGACGGTTGAAGAGTCCGGTCAGGGGGTCGTAGAGCGCCTGACTCTCGAGCTGGCGGTAGAGCCGAATGTTCTCGTGGAACAGGGCGAGCATCTCCGCGACGGTGCGGATCCCCTCATCGAGCCACTGCCGAAAGAGGGGGGCGTCGTCGAGGAGCTGCTCCTCGCGGGGGTCGAGCTGCAGTTCGAGGATTCCGATCTTCTCCCCGCGGCAATCGAGGGTCTCCCACCGGGACGAGCCGCCGAGGTCCCCTCGCATCAGCTCCGCAAATGCTTCGGGGAGGGTCAGCCCCTCCGGAGGAGCTTCCCTGCGATCACGGGCATAGGCAGAGGACCAGACGCACCGCAGACGGCCGTGCGCATCGCACATCAGGATCCGGACGAACCGGCAGTGGATCGCCTCGGAGAGCAGGAACTCCCCCACCCGCGTGAAGAGTTCCTCTTCCTCGCGCACTCCGATCAGAAGGGTCGAGAGCCGCGGGGCGGCGCGCACCTTCTCGGTGACCTGGTAGATCTGCATCGCAGTTCGGACGGCATCCGCAGCGCGCTGCTTCTGGGCGATGATCTCACCCTCGAGCTTCTCCAGGACGGAAGGGTCGCCGGCGACCGGGCGGAGCCAATAGACCCAGCGGCCTTCCCCCTGCTGATTGACACAGTAGTCCCCTCGGGCATCGACGTCGAAGGGACCCTCGGTCCCGTGGACGCGGATCCGAACCGGGCGCCGGCGGAGCTCCGTGTCGCCGAGGGCGAGGAAGGGGCCACGGCTCCCGGGTTCGATCCAGTCGAGGGGGCTCGATTCGAGGATACGACTGCGCACTTCGGAAGGGAGCCAGGATGCCAACCGATGGTTGATCGCGAGGATCTTGCGACGGTGCTCATCGAGGACGAGGACCCCATCCCGAATCGACCCGAGGATTGCCTCGAGGTCCTCGGTCGCGGGACATCGCCACCAGGCGCCCCGCGTGACGATCGGGGGGGGCTCGGGCATCGGCGGGACCTTTCATCGACTGCCGACCGCGCGTGGGAAGGGCCCCTCGCATACAAGTATCGCCCGATGAGGGGGTATCCGGCAAACCTGCCATGCACCGGTGGCGGGCGCGATTGACCGGTGTTACCCTCGACGCCGCTTGGGATTAGGAAAATGAGGCGGGAGCGACGGCGATCCTCCGCCGGGAATCCATGCCCAGAGGAAGGCAAGTCGTGCTGCTCGAGATCTTCCAGGAGTCTGCTCGGCTGATCGCGGAAGGACGCCGCGGGGCGCTCGCGACGATCATCCGCGTCACCGGTTCGACTCCGGGGAAGGAGAGCGCCAAGCTTCTGGTGCGCGATGACGGGAGCATGGTCGGAACGGTCGGCGGCGGCTGCACCGAGTCCGATATCTGGCGAATCGCTCTGGAAGTGATCGCCACCGACCGGCCGGTCCGGCGCAGCTTTCGACTGACCGCAGCGACAGCAGCGGAGACCGGTCTCCTCTGTGGAGGGGAGTTCGAGGTGTACATCGAGCCGATCGGAAACCCATCGGTGGTCATCCTCGGTGCGGGTCATATCGCCCAGCGACTCGTTCCTCTTCTCTCGCTCCTCGAATACCGCTCCACGGTCATCGATGACCGAGAGAGCTTCGCCCACCGCGAACGCTTTCCGCTCGCCTCCGAGGTGCTGGTCCGCGAGTTCGAAGGGTGCCTCGAGGGTATTCCCGTCAATCCGAACACCTGCGTGATCATCGTCACCCGTGGACACCAGCACGACGAGACGGCCCTCGAGCAGGCGGTGCGAACCACTTCTGGGTACATCGGTCTCATCGGGAGTCGGGGCAAGATCGGTGCGATCATCCGCAACCTGGAGAAGCGCGGGATCCCCCGAAGCACGCTCGAACGGGTCCGTGCTCCCATCGGCTTGCCGATCGGATCGAAGACCCCCGAAGAGATCGCCATCGCGATCGCGGCCGAACTGATCGCCCACCGGCGGGGGAGGAGGCTGGTCCTGGCGGAGGGAGAGCTCGATGAATCGACCTCGGATCCGGCTCCCATCGCCCCGAGGGCCAGCACCAGCCCAACTATAGACTCCTAGCGGCCTTGCTTCCCCAGGGGGGGGTGAATACAATCCGCCCATCGTGCGGGGCTCCCGTCCGCCAGATTTCACAAACCAAGGTGATAGTTGAACTTCTGTCTCCGGCGGCATCGGTCCGTCCGTCGGGGCTCCTCGGAGACGAGAAGGCCGATGGCTGCCAGCTCGAGTAAGAAGAAGACGAGCCGGAGCACCGGGAAGAAGACCCCCGCGCCCGCGAAGAAGGCCGCGAAGAAGGCCGGGAAGAAGGCAGCAATGCCCGCCTCGCCTAGTTCTTCCGCGCAGGAGTCTTCGGCGAAACCGATGCGACTCGACTACCTCCTCGAGAAACTCGAGGAGGAACACGGTGACCTCAGTACCCTCCCCCCGCTCTTGGACAATCTCGATATTCTGTTCCTCAGCCATCTGGCGCTCCAGATGTCTCTCGCCGACGCCAAGAAGGCGTTCGTTGCCATCAAGACCCAGTTCGTCGACTGGAACGAGATTCGGATCAGCACTACTGGAGAGGTGAAGGAGATCCTCCGGGGGGCGACCGAGCCCCTCGAGCTGGCGATCTTCCTGAAGGACTTTCTCCAGCGCCTCTTCCTCGAACAACACCATGTCGGGCTCGAGTTCCTGCGCGACCGCTCGAATCCCGAGATTCGATCCTTCTTCAAGAAACACCCCGGATTCGCCGAATCCTCGATCGGGCTTCTGCTCGAGCGGGTGAACGACTACCCGGTCGTGCCGCTCGAGGTATCGACCCAGCCGTTCCTGGAGAGGGTCGGATTCGGTGCCGCGGGTACGACGCCCCTGGCGAGACAGAAGGAGCTGTACGAGAAGATCCCGCGCGATCGCGTCCTCGCGGTCAGCTTGCTCATCAATGAGCACGGGCGTGCGACCTGTCCCCCGTCCGACGAGGCGCTCGACTGTCCCGACTGTCCGCTGAAACGCGGGTGTCCGTTCCCGTCGAAGGTGACCCCGCGACAGCGGGCCGCCGCACTTCGGTCTGCCGGGAAGTAAGCGTCGGAACGCCGGAAATTGGTCGGCGGGGGCTGACGAACCCGGATAGCAAAGGGAGCCACGGGTGGCGGGACACTCGCATTGGGCCGGAATCAAGCACAAGAAGGGTGCCGCGGACGCGAAGCGCGGCAAGATCTTCTCGAAGCTCGCCAAGTTCATCATCATCGCGGCCCGCGATGGCGGCGGCGACCTCTCCATGAACTCGAAGCTGCGACTCGCCGTCGACAAGGCGAAAGCGGCGAACATGCCGAACGTGAACATCGATCGGGCGATCAAGCGCGGAACCGGTGAGCTCGGAAATGTCATCTACTCCGAGCTGGTCTACGAAGGCTACGGCCCGGAGCAGGTCGCCGTTGTCGTCGACATCCTCACGGACAACAAGAACCGCACCGCCTCGGAGTTGCGCAAACTCTTCGAGCGGAAGAACGCCACCCTCGGCGGACCAGGCTCGGTCGCGTGGATGTTCGAGACGAAGGGATTGATCGAGATCCCCGTCGGCGCGATCGAAGAGGATGAGCTCATGGAGCTGGTCCTCGAGGCGGGCGCCGAGGACGTGAAGACCGAGGGGCAGTTCCACCAGGTCTTGTGCGCCCCCGAGAATTTTTCCGCGGTCTGCGCCGCGATCGAAGCGGGCGGAATCACTCCGGAACTCTCCGAGGTCACACGAATTCCAACGACCACCGTCAAGATCAGCGAAGCCTCGGCCGCCCAGAAGGTCCTCGACTTCATCAGCGACCTCGAAGACCACGAAGACGTCCAGACCGTCAACAGCAACTTCGACATCCCCGACTCTTTGCTGGATGAGCTCTCCGGGTGAGCGGCGATGGGGACTGGCCCCCTCCCAGCGGTTCGTTCTGTCCTATCTTCAGTCCCTCGGCGAACCAATCCCCACAACAGAAGATCGGGACAGCCACCGCTGAGGAGCCAGTCCCCCCCGAGCCAGGGGCTCGCTCGTCAGGGTGAAGTGAGAGCGGCTCTGCCGCGAGCACGAGGGGGCTGGGCGCCAGCCCCCCCGAGCCAGGGGCTCGCTCGTCGGGGTGAAGTGGGAGCGGCTCCGCCGCGAGCACGAGGGGGCTGGGAGCCAAGCCCCCCC
>JAQBGV010000121.1:0-24872 GCA_032128395.1 Planctomycetota bacterium
GCCGACTCGACCCAGGAGGTCGAATCGGCCGCGCCGTCGCTTCGCACGGTCTCAGAGGAGAATTTCGACTATTCCGAGGAGAACCCCAGCGATGGGACGGACTCACAGGAAGGCCGCTCGAGCCACCCTTCGGCGATCGCGTCGGGATGACCGGCCACCTCGCCGGCAGGGGACTCACGACGACGAATCTCCGCCAAGATCTCGGCGAGCCCGGGGGCATCCGGGTTGAAGATCAGGCTCTCGGCGATGTGGCCGCGCAGCTCCCCGAGCCGGGCACGATCCCCGGCTAGGAGTGCGAGGCTCGCCTCGATCGCCAGTGGCGAGGGTGCGGTCGGATCATCCGCGCGAGCAGAGACGAGCGCCTCCCGGAGTTTGGTCTCCGCGTCGACACCGAGATGGCTCGCGGGGTCCCACCCGTGTCGCAACCAGCGGGGATCGAGTCGCAGCGTCTCTCCCAAAGTCTGGTGCGAGAGGTCCAGATCACCGGTCCCGGCGAGTGCGACGGCGAGGAACCAATGCACGATCGCGCTCGAGGGAACTTCGACGCTCGTGGTGTAGAGCACCTGGGCTGCGTTCTCGTAGGAGCCCGCGCGCAATAGCGTCCACCCCTCACAGAAGTGAAGTTCCGCAGCGGAAAGTTCGCGCTCTGGCTTCGGATCTTCGAGTACGACCTCGCCCGGACTCGCGGAGTAGCGGAGGTACTCACGGTAGCTGCTCTGGTAGTACGGGACAAAACCGTAGAGGGGAGTGAACGCGTAGTAGCACCCGAAATACGAATATCGAGGGGCGTAGGCGTAGTACGCGGGCGAGCATCGGTAACGGTAGAAGTAGGGGCTCGAGTAGCAGGCCGAGTAGAACGGATAGCCCCAGGAGGAGCTGTATCCCGAGGAACCACCCCAGCCGAAATACGGGTATCCCACCGACCAGCTCGAGCAGGACCACGGATACCAGGGCGAACCCCACCCCGGATAGCCGAACGAGAGGCCGAACGAGAAACCGTACCAGGGATAGCACCCACTCCAAGAAGAAGTTGTGATCGCACCGGAGTGATGCACGTGATTCACCGGCGGCAGAATGGTGACGCCACCTCCGGAGGCGATCGGCGCGGCCGGCGGAGAGATTCGAACGGCCTGAGCGCGTGGACCCAGCGAATTCCCCCGGGTCGTGATCTGCCTGCCGCCGGCGACGGGGCGGGTTCCCCCCCCTCCGCCGAGGCGCTTGGAGACGGATTCCGCCCCGCTGCGCAGATTTCGCGCCTGCGCCCCGAGTTCGACGGTTCTGCCTCTCACGCTGGTCGGGTCACCTCGCCGGGGTCCGACCACTTGCACTCGACTGGGCAACTGAAACTTTCGCCGCACGGAATCGATCCGCCGCGCAGTCGCGGGGTCACCGCGGTCTAGATCGAGAGCACTCGCCCTGCGGTCCGTCTCCAGTCCAAAGCGGTCCCGCAGCGAAGCCCGGAACCCCGGCTCCGAAGAGTCCGAACGGGCTCGGAACGAGGTGGCAGATGGTACCGGGCGAGCGTCAGGGACACGCCGGTCTCTCGTGCCGCGCACGGAAGATGAACTCGGGGAGCCGCTCGATCGCGAAATCTGCGGCAGAGTCCGAGCGGGGGTCGCCGATCGACCGATCGACTCAGAGCGAACCGAAGGGGTCGTGGTGCTGCGACCGCTCGACGGCCGAGACGGACGAAACGAGGTCGAACGGGAAGGCGTTCTCGTGGGAACACTCGGGGTCGTCCTCGTCGTCGGTGCGACACTCGGACTGCGACCACGCTGAGCACTGGACGAGCGAGTCGGAGCCCGCCCCGTGGGGGCCTGCCGCTGGGGAGCGTTGCGGGTCGCAGGTTGAGATGGGGCACTCCTGGTGGCCGGGCGCGAGGCAGCTCGCGAGGATGATGGAGATGTCCCGGAGGAGCGCTGACCACCTGAGGAACCCTGTCTCCCTGCTGAACTCTGACCCCCAGAGGAGCTCGATGCTCCAGAAGAACCTCGGGATGGCCGGGACTGAGCGAGCACATTCGCACGCAGTCCATCGATGGCCGCCCCGGTGAGTGCAGGAGGGGGTGCTGCAACGAGGAGCTCGCCCGCAGCGAACAAGACGAGGAAGACACAGAGCCCGATCTTCCGGCCGTTTCGGCGCAGTCGCATCCGATCCTCCTTCCCGGGTCCGAGGACGTGGCGTTGCTCCGCGGCACGCCCCACGCGTCAGAGACCATCCTAGCATGGGGAACGAGGCCGATCCCGGACCGATTCCCGGTGCGGCGAACGCCCTGTGTCGGGGAGCATTCACGAAGAATTCCCGACTGCCCTGGCCTGGGGCCCGGGAACGGTCCGTCGAGTCGAGTCTGGAGGCGAGGAGGCTGTCGGAGAACCTCGATTCGGGCGCGCCCGCTTGCTCACCGAACGAGGTTTCCCGACAGCCTCCTAGGCCTCGGTGACCAAGTCGAATCGGGGTGCGGGTGAGTTCGAGCCGGCGACTGGGATCCGTACACAAACGCTCGTCCCTCGGTCCGGGCCGTCCGAATCCACCGTGACTTCTCCACCGTGCGCCCGTACGGCCTGGAAGACGAGCGAGAGGCCGAGTCCGCGCCCCTGGCTGTGGTTCTCGATGTTTCCGGCGATCTCGAGTGGGCGAAAGATCGAGTCGCGCCGTTCGGGGGCGATCCCGACACCTTGGTCGACAACCGCCAACTCACACAGATCACCGTCGCCGGAGACTGTGATCTGGACTGCGCCTCCGGGGCGAGAGAACCTCACAGCGTTGTCGAGGATCCGGTGCACTGCTTTGACGAGCTCGAGTTCGTCCCCGCTCAGGAGCGATTCGCCGGTGCACTGGACTTCGATTCGAATGCCCTTCGCGATCGCCTTCTCTGCGACGAGGTCCTGAGCACTCCGAACCACCCGATCGAGGTGCACCGGCTCCGTGGCGAGCACCCGCTTGCCGGAGAGCCAGCGGAACAGCTCCATGACATCATCGACGAAGTTCCCGAGACTGCGCCCGGCGTTCCGGATCTCGTCGGCGACCCCTCTCAGCTCCTCCGTGGACTCGCAGAATCCTTGTCCGATCAATTCGGAGAATCCGAGGATCGAAGTCAGCGGCGTCCGAATCTCGTGGCTCATCAAGGTGATGAACTCGCTCTTCATCTTGTCCAGGCTCTTGAGCTCTTCGTTCTTCATCCGGAGTTCCGCGGTTCGATCGGCGACCGTCGCCTCCAGGATGTCGTTCTGGTCGCGCAATTGGGAGATCAGCCGTTCGTTCTCCCCCTCGAGGTCGAGCAGATGGAAAGCCCGTTCGAGCGCCTTGTCGAGTGGGCCGAGCATCTCGTCCACAGGTCCCTTGACGAGGTAGCATGCGGCACCGAGATTCAGCGCGTCCACGGCGATGCGTTCGCTGCCCGCGGAGGTCATGAAGACCGTCGGGATCTTGAAGCCGGCTCCGTGAATCAGTGCGAGGAGGTCGAGGCCGCCGAGACCGGGCAGCTCGCGCGAGACGATCAAGAGGTCCGGGGGGGAGACCATGAGGGACTCCCACGCCGCGGCGCCGTCACCGAATGCCTGGACCGCGTACCCGCGGCCACAGAGGAATTCACTCAGTGCGAGTGAGAACTCCTCCGACTCTTCGGCGAGGCAGATGGTGCGCATCGCCCTCCCGGCACCGGAAACAGGGGATCCCACCTCTCATCGAAGCCTACGATGGCGCAAGAGCCGGGGCCAACGGGCCCAGACCAGCGATGCGAGTCCGATCCCCACCCCGTCCGCGACCCAGTCGAAGAACTCGGGGGACCGGCCTGGAACGGCCCCCTGGTGCCATTCATCCGCCACGGCAGCGATCAGCGAGGCGACGATCCCTCCGGGGATCCACTCCCACCCCGGGCGACGCACTCCCCGCCAGAAACGGAACGAAGAGAGCAGCAGCGCGTAGAGGATCGCGTGGACGACTTTGTCGGCGTGCGGGATCGATGGTCCTTCGGGGAACGAACCGCCGGGGAGGGCTGAGAGGAAGAAGATCCCAGTGACCGCCCCCGCCGGAAGGAGCAGGCCGAGGACTCGCAGGGTCACCAGGTCTCTCCGAGGCACCACTCGAGCACGGCCATACGGACCGCCACGCCGTTCTCCACCTGCTTGAGCACCCGTGACCGGGGACCGTCCGCCACCGCGTCGGTCAACTCGACTCCTCGATTCAGCGGACCCGGATGGAGGACGACGCAGTGCGGTGGCGTCGCGGCGAGGCGCTCTGCGGTGAACTGATAGCGCTCGACGAACCTCTCGAGATCGATCGGCCGATCCGGGGCGAATCGCTCCTTCTGAACCCGCAGGAGGATGACCGCGTCCAGGCTCGGGAGAAGTGGCTCGAGTTCTTCCTCGAATCGCGTTCCTTCGGACAACACCTCCGGGTGGAGTTCGCGCGGAGCGACGCAGACCACCTCCGCACCCGATGCAACGAACGCCTCCACATCCGATCGCGCCACTCGACTGTGGCGAATGTCCCCGACGATCGCGATCCGGCGTCCGGCCAGGGAGTCGAATTCATCGAGGAGGGTCAGCAGGTCGAGCAGGCCCTGGGTCGGATGGGCAGTGACCCCTTCCCCAGCGCAGATGATGGGTCCTCGGGCGACCGCGGCAATCCCGGCGGCGGTGCCGTCCTCTCGATGTCGAACGATCAGCGCGTCGGTCCCCATCGCCTCGATCGTTCGGACGGTGTCGAACAGGCTCTCCCCTTTTTGAAGACTGGAAGACTCACCGTCGAAGTCGACCACTTCCGCTCCGAGTCGGCGTGCTGCGATCTTGAACGAAATCTTGGTGCGGGTGCTCGGCTCGAGGAACAGGTGGACGATCTCCCTACCCGCGAGCCGGCCTCGCAGCGTCGAGGGCGGGCTCGTACGGATACATCGTGCGTGATCGATGAGTTCACCGATCCCATCCCGACCGAGGGACGCGAGATCGATCAGGTCGCGTCGTTGGCTCAAGGTGCCCTCCCCCTTCCGCCATGGACGAGCTCTGTCCACGCTGCTCGCTCGTCCAGCCCCGCCTTTCGACGCCGGAGAATTTCGCGGAGAACTTCGACCTGCCTCCCCGTGATCGGGGTGGGCTCTAGGGGAAGTTGCTCCGCGCCGAAAATTCGTACGGCGATGGCCGCGCGAAGCTCATCCACTCCTTCGCCTGAGCGCCCCGAGACCGCGAGGTACTGCGAGTGGACACGATCGGGCGCAGGGATTTGATCGGCGCGGGACCGGATCCGCAACACCGGTCGCCCGAGAGGGAGATCCAGCTCGAGGGAGGCGTTCCCCGGCGGGGTGAGGAGGACCACCAGATCCGCAATCGAGATCGCTTCCCGGATGCGCCGTACCCCTTCTATCTCGATTTCTTCCTCCCCCTCACGGAGGCCCGCTCCATCGATCCATCTCACCGGGCGATCGGCAAGGGTGCCGGCTTCCTCGATCCGGTCGCGAGTCGTCCCCGGGGTGGGATCGACCACGACCCTCTCCCAGCCGACGAGGCGATTGAAGAGCGTACTCTTTCCGGCGTTCGGCACCCCCGCGAGTACGATTCGAGGGGGTCGACTGAACGAGAGTGCGGCGGGCGCCCGGTCGAGAGCGGCTGCGATCGATTCGGATGGCACCGCGGTCCCATCGCTCATCCCCGCTCTCCCCCATGCGATCATCTGCGCCGCCTTGCCGAGGAGAAAGAGTGCGCCGGAAAGGGTCGGGGCCGAGGCGAGAAGTTGCTGCGCCTCGGCGAAGGGGGTCTCCCCGTTCCTCTCCCAACCCTCGACCGAATCGGGGCGCTCGAGGGCGCCGAGCTCGGTGAGTCGAGCCCCTACTGCCTCGACCAGGACCGGGTTTCCATGGATCGTCAGGACACCCTCACCATCTCCGAGGGGCACCCACACACCGTCATCGATGGCGTTATTCGTGGCATCGACGATCGTGCCGTGGGTCGGTCGATCGACCGACGGCGGGGGCCGAAACGTTCGCGAGAGCCATGGGGCGACGTCCGGTCCCTCGATCCCGATCGCGGCGATCGCACCCCTCCCCGGGGGAGAGAGCACTCGCCAAAACCGCTCGCGGGCGGACATCAATCTGCTTCCTCGAGGGCGATTCGCACCCCCTCGAGGGTCAACTGGGGAAGTACCCGCTCGACCGACGGAATGTTCGGCGCCCAGACGGGAGCGCCGCCGCCGGTCGCGATGACGCGGGCCGCAGGGGCGAACCCTAGTCGGGCCCGCTCGGCGAGGCGCTCGACCCCCCCGATGAGCAGGCCGCTCACTCCCCGGACGATAGAGCTCTCGGTGTCGGTTCCGAAGGGAGCGAGGTCGGGTGTGAGATTCACCTCGGGGAGGAGGGCAGTCTCACGGGCGAGAGAGCGAGCGAGGAGCTGCGCCCCCGGTAGGATCAGTCCCCCGCGGAAGACCCCTTCCGCGTCGACGAGATCGAGGGTGATCGCGGTCCCGAAGTCGATGATGACCGCGGCCTCCCCGGGATGATGACGGGACCACGCAAGGGCGTTCAGGAGGCGATCCACCCCGACCTGTTCCGGGTGGGGAGTGCCGACCTCGATCGGCACATCGCGGTACGAACTGAGAAGGCGGGTGGCTCGGTCGGATGGAGAGAGGCGAGCGAGCAGTCGATCGGCGACCTCGGAGTGAACGGTGGCGACCCCCACCCGCCCCGCCTGCTCCCACGACACGGGAAGAGCAGCATCGATTTCGGGATGCCGTAACGACCCGGCTCCCACGACCGCCGAACCACACCAGATGGCCCAGCTCGCGGTGGAGTTCCCGATGTCGATGGTCAGGGTGGTTTCGGACACCGTCGCCCCTCGCTTTCCGCGCAGCGATCATAGGCGACGCGACCCCGCGGGCGGAGGGGGGGCCATCGGTTTTGGCTGAGTCCCTCGCGCCCCCCCCACAACCAGAAGGCGGCCGAACCAGAGGCCAGCGTTTGTGGGTGAATCGGTCATGGCCAGACCCCTCGCTACCAGCCCGAGCCGAAAAGCGAGGCGTTTGTGGGTGGATCGGAAGCGGCTCTGTCGCGAGCGAGGGGGGGCCTTGCGCGAGCCCCCTCAAGAAATACTGCGTGAATCGGGAGCGGCTCCGCCGCGAGCGAGAGGGGGCGTTGCGAAAGCCCCCTCAAGAACTAGTAGTCAAAATTGAAGTCGCTGCCGACCGTGCCCTTGTAGACACCACGCAGCTCCATCTTGAGCTCGTCGGGGAAGTCCGAGTTACCGGTCGCGTCGTCGAGAGTGATCAGGTCGGCTTGGTAGAGGCGCCGGAGACACTGGTTGAAGCTCTGACAGCCGTAGTACTCACCATCCTTGATCGCCCCGTAGAGCTCGGGAGTCCGCCCTTCACGGAGGAGTTCCCGGATGGTCGGACTGTTGATCATCGTCTCGAGCGCGACAACTCGACCGCGCCCCTCCTTGAGAGGGACGAGGCGCTGTGAGACGACCCCCTGCAGGACCAGGGAGAGCTGCAGACGGATCAGTTCGTGCTGGTGCGGCGGGAAGTAGTTGATGATGCGCTCGACCGTCTGGGTGGCGTTGATCGCGTGGAGGGTGGAGAGAACCAAGTGCCCGGTCTCCGCTGCGGAGATCGCCGCCTCCATCGTCTCTCTATCACGCATCTCCCCGATCAGGATCACATCCGGGGACTGACGCAGGGAGTGACGGAGGGCGTTCGGGAAGTCGTTGGTGTCGATTCCGACCTCGCGCTGATCGATGATCGACTTCTTGTCCCGGAAGACGAATTCGATCGGATCCTCGATGGTGATCAGGTGCCGATTGAAGTTCTCGTTGATGTAGTCGATCATCGTCGCGAGGGTCGTCGATTTCCCGGAACCCGTATTGCCGGTCACCAGGACCAGACCCCGCTTCTCCTTGGCGAGACTCGTCAGGATGTCGCTCGGCAGATTGAGCTCATCGAAGCTCGGCACCTGGCTGACGATGTGACGGAACACGAACCCCATCTGCCCTCGCTGATGCAGGATGTTGACCCGGAATCGACCGATCCCAGGGAGCTCGTAGCTCGTGTCGACGTCGAGAGCGTGGGGGAGGGGCTCACGCCGGGAGTCCTCGATGATCTCGAAGATCTCCTGCGTGTCCTGAGGGGCGACTTCCTCGGTGTCGAGGAAATGGATCGAACCGTCGATCCGCAAAGATGGGGGGCTCCCGACCTTGATGAAGAGGTCGGATGCCTTCTCGACCACCATCTTGCGAAGCATCTCGTGGAATTCCATCTGTCCTCCGGACCTGACGCAGCGTCGTTCCGCAGGCGATGGCCGCCCCTCGCAGGCCGGTCGCCGAAATCCTCTCCCCCCCGCACGAAGCGGGACTGGGTTCTACGGGGGGAGCGTCCCACCGAGAGAGATCACTGAAGAGTATCCCGCGATCCGGAGACCGTCGAATTCTGGGAGGGGGAATTCTCGACCTCCCACCATCGACCAGGCGGTGTGCCGCCTAGAGAAGTGCCCACAGTCGTTCGAGAAGGGCGGGAATCCCCTCCCCAGTCACACCAGAGATCCAGGTAACAGGCTCCCCGATCGCGTTCGATAGACCCGCGGAGATCGATTCCCGATCCTCGGGAAGCACGAGGTCAGCCTTGTTGATCACCGTGAGCTGGGGTCGGGTCGCGAAGACCTCGGAATGGTGGCGGAGCTCGTCGCGAATCACTCTGTGGTCATGAACCAGCCCCTCCAGGTCTCGATCGAAGGGGTCGAGCAGATGAAGGAGTGCCCGAGTCCGCTCGAGGTGGCGGAGGAACTCGAGGCCGAGCCCAACCCCGAGGTGCGCGCCCTCGATGATCCCGGGGATGTCCGCGACGACGATACGTCGCTCGAGATCGAGCTCGACGATGCCGAGCTGGGGCTCGAGGGTGGTGAAGGGGTAGTCGGCGATTCGTGGATGCGCTGCGGAGACTCGCGAGAGAAATGTCGACTTGCCTGCATTCGGGAGACCGAGCAAACCGACGTCCGCGACGAGTTTCAACTCGAGTGCGAGTTCGAGCTCCTCGCCGTCTCCTCCCGGCTCCCACTCTCGAGGGGCCTGATGGGTCGCAGTGGCGAAACGTTGGTTGCCACGCCCGCCCCGCCCTCCGCGAGCGATGAGGTATTCCTCGACTGCGATTTCGAGATCGACCACGATCTCTCCCTCGGGGTGCGTACGGACGATGGTGCCGACGGGAAGGAGAATGCGGAGGTCTTCTCCCGAACGCCCGGTCTGGTTCTTCCCTTTGCCCGGTCCTCCGGGACGCGCGCGAAAACTGCGCGAACGACCGATATCGAGGAGCGTAGAAATCTGGGGATCGGCGACGAGGATGACATTTCCACCCCGTCCGCCATCACCGCCGTCGGGCCCCCCCCGGGGAACATATTTTTCTCGGCGGAAGGAGACGCAACCATCGCCCCCCCGACCACTGAGGACGCTGATTCGAGCCTCGTCGACGAATCGGACGCCGCGAGGCATCGTTTCCTCCAGAAATCGTCTCCTCCTCGGGAATGTTCGGAGGTGCCTCACGGGGCGAAGATGCGATTACGCGAATCAACTACGACTGGGTCGATTCCGCAACGGCAAACGGCTCGACGTGAATGCGGCGGCGGGTTCCGAATTTCACCGTACCGTCGACGAGCGCGAAGATCGTGAAATCCCGTCCGAGGCCGACATTCCTCCCCGGGTGGAACTTGGTCCCGCACTGCCGGACGATGATGTTGCCCGGGCGAACCACCTGGCCGCCGTACTTCTTGATACCACGGTAGGACGCGTTCGAGTCGCGACCGTTACGGGACGCACCCTGCCCCTTCTTATGAGCCATATCGGTCTATCCTTCGATCTTTTCGATCCGCACTTGGGTGTAGTGCTGCCGGTGTCCCCGACGGCTGTGGGAGCTCTTGCGACGGCGGAAGCGATGGAAGATCAACTTCGGCCCCTTGAACAGACCGATCACCTCGGCGACCACCTTCGCGCCGTCGAGGAGCGGCTGCCCCACTCGTATTTCCGCACCCTCGGGTTCGAGGGTCAGGACCTCTGGAAACTCGATGCGGGCGCCCGGATCCCCGTCACGAAGGTCGACGAGAAGAGTCTCCCCTTCGCTCACTCGATACTGGCGGCCGCCATCGCGGAAGATCGCGTACATCCTGCTCGGCTCCTCATCACGGTGTCTCTACCGGAAGTCGATCGTAAATCTCTCGGACCCGAGGTCGTGCCCGGGGCGGACCACGATGCGCTTCCCCAGCTCTGTTTCCAGCTCCACGAGTTCGTCGCGGCGTCGATTGACGAGAAGGTCGAGGACATCCTCGCCCGCCGTCACGCACGCCTCCTGATGACTGTCGTCCGCCAACCCTAGGCGTAGTTGCCGCAGGATCGCAGCGCCGACACTTCGAATGCTGCGCACCGTTCCCCGCCCCCGACAATGAGGGCAGGTCTCCCGTCCGACCCGGTCCTTCGACGGCCGGAGCCGTTGGCGGGTGAGCTCGATGATTCCGAACCGCGAAAGACGACTGAACCACGTCTTCGCCCGATCGGGCCGCATCTGCTCCCGGAAGTGCGCTTCGAGCGTCCTTCGGTTCTCCGCCTCGACCATGTCGATGTAATCGCAGACCACCACGCCGCCGATGTCTCGCAGCCGAAGCTGTCGAGCGATCTCGACCGACGCCTCGAGATTCGTCCGGAGCGCGGTGCGCTCGAGATTCTTCTCGACCCGGCAGCTGCCGGAATTGACGTCGATCGCGACGAGCGCCTCGGTCTCATCGATCACGAGCGACCCCCCACTAGGGAGGGGAACCCTGCGATCGTAGATATTGTCGATTTCCGATTCAACGCGGAATTTCGAGAAGAGTGGCTGATTCCCGCGGTAGTGCTTCACCCGAGCCGCGTGACGGGGCATGACTCTCCCGAGGAATTCCCGGACCTGCTCCGCCTCGGCTTCGCGATCGACCAGGACCTCCTCGATCTCCGGGTCGTACAGATCCCGTACGGTTCTGATCACGAGATCGCTCTCCCGGTACAGCAAGGCTCCCGGGCGCGACTCTGCCACGCCGGTGACGATGTCCTCCCAGACCCTCGAGAGGTACTTCAGATCCCGTTCGAGGACCTTTCGCGGCTGATCCGCCCCGGCGGTCCGCACGATCAAGCCGACCGAGGCTGGGCCCTCGAGGGAGCTGGCGATCTCGCGGAGTCGATCCCTCTTCCCCGGGTCGTCGATGCGGCGCGAAACCCCCGCCCGAGCCATTCCGAGCATCAACACGAGGAATCGGCCGGGGAGGGAGACGAACGTGGTGACGGTCGGGCCCTTGCTCCCGATCGCTTCCTTCGAGATCTGGACGAGGAGCGACTGACCCTTGCGAATGATGTCCTGAATCAGGGGTCTGGAACGCTCTCGTCCGGCATGGACCGCGAGTTTGTCCCAGGGAACCCCGTTCGCCCCATGGTAGGCGGTATGGAGGTCGCTGACGTGCAGGAAGGCGCTGCGACTCTCACCCAGATCGAGAAAAGCGGCCTGAATTCCCGGTTCGATGTTCACGATCCGGGCGAGATAGATGTTTCCGAGGATCGAGCGGCGGTCCGTCTCCTCGAGGTGATACTCGAGCAGGGTGCCGTCTTCGACGATCGCGACCCGGCTCTCGTTGGGGTCGAGGACGTTGATCAGGAGGCGCTTCATCCTAGAACCCGTATCGTCTGACCCCCCATATCCTCTAACCCGTTGAGTCCTGGGAGTTTGTGGAGCGAAAAGAGGCGGTGGACGAATGCGGAGTGTACTCGGAATCGCGAATCTGTCCATCGGAGCCGTCGTGTGTAAGGGCTCCCCTCTCGACTCTCCAAGAATATAAAGGGGGGAGGGGCGGCCTCGGACCGCCCCTCCCCCGTGACTTTCGATGAATGCCGTCCGGATCACTCGTCGGTCTTGGCCTTCTCGTCGTCGTCGCCGTACTTCTGCACGAAGTAGTCGTAGCGACGTGCCTCGGCGAGCGCCTCTTCGTATATCTCATCCGACATCTCCGTGCTCCGGATGATCCGCGGCGTGATCAGGATCAGGAGGTGCTCGACGTCATGCTGCTTGCGCTTCCACTTGAAGAAGTAGCCGAGGATCGGGATATCCATGATGAACGGGATCCCGCTGTCGATCTCGAACTGCCGCTCAGTATGGAGTCCGCCGATCACCGCGGTGTGACCGTCCTCGACCTTGAGATAGGTCACGACGGTCTGAGAGGCTTCTCGCGGCAGATCGATGAACGCGCTGGTCGCTGCGCCTGGGTCGGTGAACCGGTACCGCTCGAACCCCTGGATCTCGGATGTGGTCCCGACGAGGGAACTCACCTTCGGGATCACGTTGAGATGCACGGTGTCGGTCCCCGGGATCACGTGAGGGGAGATGTACAGGGTGAAGCCGATGTTGACCGGCGAACGATCGTTCTCGTCGATCGATACGGTGACGTTGCCGTTCTGGTCCTGCTGGACCTTCTGCACCGCGAAGGGGACCGACTCCCCGACGAAGATCGTCGAGGGGTAGTTGTCGAGGGTGGTCAACATCGGTTCCTGGATGACCCGCGAATTCTCGTCGTCCTCGATCAGCGACATCAAGATTTGCGTCTGGGTGTAGTCGAGCACGCCCAGGGCCGAGTACGGGACCCCGATCGCCTCCCAGTTGCCGATGTCGAAGGGCCAGGTCCCTCCGTTGTTGATGGTACCGGCCGGCGTGTTGGTCAGGTCCGGGAACGAACTCGCCGGAGAGCTCCCGCGGATGACCGCCTTGACGCCATCTCTGAAGGGCGTGTTCGGATCGTCGAACTTCAGCCCCAGTTCGAGGAGGTCATCGCTGGTGGTCGAGATGAATCGGACTTGCACCTGAACCAACGAAGGCTCGATGTCGACCTCTTCGATGATCCGCTGCATCCCGTCGAGGCGCGGAGCCACGTCCTTGACGATCAGCGAATTGGTCTTCACGTCGAAGTCCATTTCGCCGTCCTCGGAGAGCGCCTTGCGGAGCGCCCTGAGCAACGTGAACTCCTCTTCGGCGCTCGCCGCGCGGTTCGCGCCGCTGGCACCCTTCGAAGCGGCCTCGCCACCCTTGGCATTGTTCTCGATGCCGCTGATGATGGCGATGTAGCGCTCTGGCGGCCGAATGTAGCGCAGCTTGAAGATCCGTGTCTCGAGCTGCTTCGTCAGCGTGCTGGGATCGACCACGCGGATGATGTTCGCGATCCCCTTCCGGTCCTCGACGGTGACGTATCCTGCCGTCTTCACGATGGTGTCGAGCGCCTCGCGCCACGGTACCTCGCGGAGAGCGACGGAGACTTTCCCCTCCACGTCCTCGGAGATCACGATATTGGCACCGCTCTGCTTGGCGAGCAGTTCGAGGACGACCTTCAGATCCGCATCCTGGAATTCGATGCTGATCTGGGGCGGTTGGGTGAGACGGATCAGACGCGGAGTCTCGTACACGATGGTGCACTCGGTCTCCCGTGCGATCAGCTCGAGGGCCACCCGCCACTCGACGGCATCGAGGCTGATCGTAACCGTCTCCTGGACGTTCGGATCGACCACGATGTTGACGTCGACCTGACGGCCGACGTCGGAAACGACCTCACGGACATCCTTGTCTCGTACATCGATCGTGATGTAATCGAGGGTATCCGTCCGACGGGGTCGGGCCGCAGTGACCCCTCCCCCTGTGCCCTGCTCCTGCGCTTCGATGGGCAGAATGCCCGTCAGGCCCAGGAGTATGATCAGCATCGGCAAACGGATTCCGGTCGCCGTGCTGCGGTTCTCTCGCTGCATTCGTACCTCCCGTGGACGGTAGCGGCCCGCTGACTCCGACCGTTGGTCCGGAACGGTCTCAAGGCACCGAGTACCCATCTATCGGCGCGGCCCCTTCCGACCTGAGGGGAGAATCGCGACGAAGATCGATCCAATCCGGGTAGGGAGACTGGCAGGGAGAGCGCAGGAAGCGCAGGCACCGAGCAAGATGACGAAAAAGGGGGTGGGAGCGGCGTCTGCCTCCCCCACCCCCATCGGGGTCATCCAGTCGAATGAGTGCTCCTGGCTAGTAGCGGCGGAATACCAGGGGGATCTGCTCGCCCCGGAACGCAAACCAGACCTGATTCGGCTCGATCTTCATCACCCGCATGTCCTCGAACATGTCGCCGACACGGTGGATCCGATCGTTGATGATCGCGAATGCATCGCCGTCGGCGATGATGATCCCCTGGATCTCGATTTCACGGGCATTGAACTCTCGCCAGGTGCGGGCGCGCTCGACCCATCGGTCGGAGATCTTCCGGACCTGGTCCGTGACCTCCACGAAGCTGGAGTCGGTCTTCTCCATGTCGCGCACCAGACTCTCGACCCCGGTTCGGATCTTGTCGACGAGCGGGAAATCGCGGTTTCTGAACGCCCGCTCCATCTTCTCGATCTCGGATCGTACCTCGTCGTAGAGGTACGTGAGTCGAAGGCCCTGGATCAACTCCTCGATCTTCTGCAGGCGATCGAGAATCGACCGGAATTCGGCCGCGAGATCGGGCTCGGTGAAGTGCTCGATGTACGGGACTTTCTCCTGCAGCTTCTTGTAGGACTGCATCGCGCCGTCCTCGTTCTGGCTGCGGAGGGCAAACTCGATCCGCTTCAGGTCATCGCGCGCCTGCGTGAGAATCGTCTCCTGCTGCGCACGGGACCACTTCCGATTCAGGTCGACGGTGCTGACGATGACCGCTTTTCCCGATCGGGGCGTGAACGGGTCAGCTACCCCGGCATTCTGAACCTCGTAGTGCTCGAGCTTCAGAGCGAGTCGGATGAAGCGGGTGTCGGTAGTGAAGGGCGCGAGCGCCGGGAACTGCCCGGCCGCACGCATCACGTTCATTCCCCCCTCGGCCGCCTTCTCCAGGTGTTCGAGCGCCTTGTCGCTCTGACCCTCCTGCGCGAAGGACTCGGCGATCAGCAACGAGGCGAGGGCCAGGTTCCCGTTCGTCTCGATGTAGTCGCGGTACTTCCGCCGTGCCTCGGGCAAGTTGCCGAGTCGTCGGAATACGAGACCGAGCGTCACCTGGTAGTCGGCTTCGAACTTCCGGATCGTGACCAGTTCGCCGAGGTTTCGGCGAGCTCGATCCCAGTTTCCTCGCGATACATCATCCTTGACGTGACGACGCAGCTCTTGGATGCGCCGCTCGGTCTCCGCCGGACCCATTTCCTGGATCCTGGCTTCCAAGTTCTCGGGGGTCACCCCGACGACATCCTCCTGAGCGGAGATCCTTGGGGTTCCGAGCGCACACGCCCCGACGAGGACGGCGAGGCCGAATCGAATCGTCTTCATTGTTTCGCCTCCTCAGCCAGCGGTGATCTGGAGTACGTGTAGGTGGAGATCTCGACGGTCAATGCCTTGCGGGGGTTCCTTGCGAGATCCAAGTCATCCTGTCGGGCGCCCTTCTGGCCCCCGATCGGGCGGACCCCGAGGTTGTCGATCTGGAGGAATCGCGTGTGGTTCTCCACTCCATTGACGAAGCGGTGCAGCGCCTGGAACTCGCCCTCCATGTCGAAACGATACTTGTGCCGGACGAAGGTCTTCGGAACCTCGGCGGCCTTCTGCTGGCCACCCGGGACCGGTCGACGTCGCGCCCCGGCCTTCGACTCCTGCTTGACCTCCATCGGCTGCGCTTCGATGATCTCGAGCCCGACTTCCTTGCAGAGGCTCGAGATATCGTCGAGGAAGGCGTCCGGACTGATCTCGTCATCACGCGGCAGGATCTCCGTGTACTGATCGACGATCTCGGAGAGTTCACTCGCACGTCGCCGGAGCTGCGGAATTTGCGCAAGCTTCCCGTCGGCGGTCGCCTGCCTCGACTCGAGTGCGCTGAGTTCGGTCCTGATCTCGCCACGGTCTGAGAAGCTGACCCACGCGAAGCCAAGCTCGGACAGGACCAAGACCCCCCCCACGGCGAGGATTGCGACCAGCTGCTGTTTCTCGGTGAGCTTCATGCTACCCCTTCCTCGCCGCCGACGACCCGCCCGGGGGGCCATCCGCCTTTGGCTTGTCGTAGAGCGGCTTGAGATCGATCTGGATCGTCGACTGCAGCCGATCCGGTTCTCCGTCCTTGCCCTCGACGCGCGTCCAGGCGTGGGGCGAGAATCCCAGGAAGTCTCCGAAGAAGTGATCCGGCAGGGCGCTGATGTCGATCATGTTCGCGAAAAGTCGCGAATCCTCGGAGAGGCTCGCACGAAAACGCGTGAAGCTCGAAGGATCGATTCCCTCCGAAAAACAGGTCAAGCTCAGCTGTCCGCCGCTCTGGCGCTTGTCGGCCTCCCAGCGGTACTCCCCTGGATCGAACGTGTCCATCGTGAGCTGGGTGATCCAGATGTCGGTCGGAGTGAGCGCGATCAGCTGGTCGAGCTTCGGCGCCCACAGGATTCGGCGGGTCTTGATCTGGATGATCGCCTTCTCGCGTTCTTTGTAGTACGCGATGTCTTCGTTGATGCGGTCCAACTCGCTCGCCTGGCTCTCGACCATGGTCACCTCCTGGCGACGATGCTCGAGGTTTCGCCGGACGTTCCCGGTGTCGATCCAGATCCAGAGCGACGCGATGCCGACCAGCATCACGGCGACGGCACTCCCGGCCAGTGTGTAGAACACCAGCTTCGGCAGGCTCGCCGCTCTTACGAGTTCCGGAGGCAACAGATTGATCTTGATCACGGTCGGTCGACCTTTCGTTCTCGCTCGTTCTCGGGGGCCTAGGTGAGGTCGTGGATCCGCGCGCCGAGGCCCACGGCGATCGGTAGCTGCGCGGCGTGCGTCCTGAGCGCCTCGACGTCGACGCGGTCAGCGAGCACCTCGATGTTCTCGAGGGGATCCCAGAAGTGGATTTCCCGCTCGAAGATGCGCTCGAACGCCTCGGTGAGTCCCTGTGCCATTGAGCTGCCCCCGGAGACGTAGATGTCGCCGACCTGTTGGTCGAATTGGTTCTCGAAGTAGTCGAACGAGAGGTGGATCTCGTTCGCGAGGTCATCGAGGATCGGGCTGATCGCCCCCAGGACCTCGCCCTCGCGTCCCTGGGGATTGCGCTTCAGCTCCTCGGCCTCGGTCTCATCCATGTGGATCTCGCAAGCGATCGCTTCGGTGAGGTTGTTCCCCGCCATGTAGACCTCGCGAGAGAAGCACGAGATGGTGCCCTTGAGGATGTTGATGTTCGTCTTCGTGGCCCCGAGGTCGACGAGGGCGGTGATCTTGTTCTCGTCCTCGAGTCGGGGGCTGTGAAGGTTCCGGAGCTCGAACGCGTTGCCGAGCGCGAATGCGTCGACATCGATCGCGACCGGAGTGAGTCCGAGATCCTGGATCAGGCTGACGTGCTCCTGAATCAGATCCTTCTTCACTGCGACGAGAAGGGACTTGAGCTCCTTCTCCCCCGAGGAGGTCTCGACTTCCTCGAGCCTCTGTCCGTCGATCGCGACCTCGTCGATTTCGAAGGGGATGTACTTGTCGGCCTCGAACTTGAGGGCCCCCCGGAGCTCCTCGTCCTCCATCAGCGGGAGGTTGAGGTACCGGACGATGACCGAACGCCCCGAGACCGAGGTCGCCACCCGGCGGGTGCGAATCCCGGCGTCAGCGAGCACCCGCTTGATGACCTCTGGGAGGTCCTCGGAGTTGTGGATCCGTCCTGTGCCGAATCCGGTCACCTTCACGCTGTCACCGAAGTCGGTGAGCTCGACCGCCTTGACCTCGCTGGTCCCGATGTCGAGTCCTACGAGAGAGTTCCGTCTCTTGAACATGCTCCCTCAACTTCTCCGCGGTCCGCGGCTCGAGTCGCCACCCCGCGTCGGTTGCGAGGTCGATTCCATCGCGATCCCCAGATGCTCGGCGTCAGCCGGCACGGGGCCACCCCGTGGGGGGATCGCACTTCAAGTTCAGTCGACCAGGGAGGCCGGTCCGCAGAGTTGCGGCTCCGGATCCACCGGCGGGGACTCCGCCTTCGAGGGGGGCCCCTGCAAGTATAGGTACAGGGATTCCTCAGCGTCAAACCGGGCGGCGACTTGGGCCCGACTCTTGCCTGCTAGAACGGTCGGATAGTGCCCCTGATCGGTCCAGTTCTCGATTACGGGGCTGACTCAGGGTTCCGCCCGCAACGGATGAACCAAATCACATCAGAACCGCGACCCCACCTCTGGGAGGTGTTCCACCGCCCAGCGCTTGAGAGCGCGAGTGATGGCGAACCCGTCGCTCATGTCGAGGCAGCGTTCCGCGAGCTCCTGGGTCTCGTAGACCTTCACTGCGCGGATCACTTGCTTGACCTCGGGGATCAACTGCGGACTGACGCTGAGCCGGCGGAGTCCGAGCCCGAGAAGCAGCGGGAGGTAGAGTGGTTCCGAAGCCATCTCGCCGCAGACCGTGACATCGACCTCCCACTTTCTCCCTACTTCGAGGATTTGCACGAGGAGACGCAGCACTGCGGGATGGGCCGGGTCATAGAGATCTGCGACGTGTTCGTTTCCTCGATCGACCGCGAGGGTGTACTGCACCAGGTCGTTGGTTCCGACGCTCATGAAGTCCACGCGGGAGGCGAGGAGATCGGCGATCAGAGCTAGCGAGGGGACCTCTACCATCACCCCGATCGGGAGCTCCTCGTCGAATGCGAGCCCCTCACGGCGCAACTCCTCCTTGACCTGGTCGACCAGGACCAGGGCGCGATCGAGCTCGTGGATCGAGGAGATCATCGGGAACATCATCCGGACCGAACCGAGGGCCGAGGCGCGCAAGATCGCGCGCAACTGCTCGCGAAACACGTCGGGGCGGGTCAAGCACCAGCGAATCGACCGACAACCGAGGAACGGGTTGTCCTCGATCAGTGCGGATCCGTCCTCGACCGCCTTGTCCCCCCCCAAGTCGAGAGTGCGGATCGTCAGCGGTCGACCCCCGAGCTCTTGAAGAACCATCCGGTAGTTCTGAAAGTGCAGCTCTTCGCCGTTGCGGGGGGCCTGGAAGTAGATGAATTCCGTCCTGAAGAGCCCGATCCCCACCGCTCCCAGCTCGACCGAGGTATGGACCTCCTGGGGGAGCTCGATGTTGGCCTGGATCTCGATCGGATGGCCGTCGATCGACTCGGCAGGAAGGCGGGTCTGACGGCGCAGGCGACGCGCGACGCGTCGGGTGTCCGCTTCCTTCTGCCGGTACTCCGCGAGCGACCGTTCGTCGGGGTCGATCAGCACCACCCCGCGGAACCCATCGATGATCACGAGGTCGCCCCCGATGGCTGTGGTCGAGATGTCCTCGATCCCCACTACGGCAGGAATTCCGAGAGCGCGCGCCATGATTGCGGTGTGAGAAGTTTTTCCTCCCACATCGGTCGCGAACCCGTGGATCCAGCGGGTGTCCAGCTTCGCGGTCTGGGCCGGGGTCAGGTTGTGGGCGATGAGCACCACTTCTTGTTCGAGGGTGTTGATCGTCTCCATCCGCTTGCCGAGAAGAGTGCTCAGGATCAGCTTCTCGACGTCGTAGAGGTCGTGCACCCGCTCGGAGAGGATCGGCGAGTTCATCGCCTGAAACTTCTTGATGTAGCGATTCAGGACGCGGGAGACGGCGTGCTCGGCTGTGTATTGTTTGTCTCTGATCCCCTCGATGATCTCATTCTTCAGGACCGGGTCAGCGACGAGGTCCTTGTGTATCTCTAGGATCTGGGTGTGGATCTCGATCTTCGCATCGAGTCGACGAATCTCAGCGGCGAGGCTCTTCTGCGCATCACGAACCGCCTGCTCGAATCGCTCGATCTCGGCCTCGACGTCCTTCTCCTCGACGAATCGTTGCGGGATC
Source organism: Planctomycetota bacterium (assembly GCA_032128395.1). Classification (GTDB taxonomy): domain Bacteria; phylum Planctomycetota; class UBA8108; order UBA1146; family UBA1146; genus JAQBGV01. The sequence continues at coordinate 19,780 of JAQBGV010000121.1, forward strand.
CGCAACTCCTCGGTGTCGAGGACAAAGGCTTGCCGGATCGCGATCCCCGGGGAGACCGGGATCCCCTTCTTGAGTTCCATGCTTCCCCCCGCACCTCATCTGCCCGCTGAGAATGTCACTCCGTCCGAGGACTGCCGTGCGACCGGGCGAGTTGGCTGAACACGGAGTCTCTCTCCCTCGGTTCGGAAGCACTCAACGGACTCTCAGGATCCTCCGAAGTCGGAGCGCACCAACTTGACGAGTGCGGCCATCGCTTCTTCGGCGTCCGAACCGTCGACACGAACCACGATGCTCCCCCCTGGGCCCACGCCGAGAGAGAGCACCGCGATGATGCTCTTCCCATCGACCTCGGGGCCATCCGGGAGGCCCACCTTCACGTTCGAGTCATACCGCTGCGCGAGGCGCACGAACTCCGTCGATGGCCTCGCGTGCAGTCCAGTCTTGTGGGTGATCTCGAGAGTCTCGACGAGTTCCACGTCAGGCCGTTCTCCGACGCGGCTTCTCCAAGAACTGCTCGGCTATCACCCGAGCCAGCTCCCTGGGCTTGTGTCGGGCGGTGATTTCGTCGCGGTCGAGCAGATCTTCTTCGATCACCCGGATTCCACGATCTCGGAGACGCTCCGCTCCGAGGACCGGTCGGCATCCTTGTTCCGAATAGCGCGAGAGGAGTTCGGGGGGAAACTCGCCGGAGTGCGCGACCACCCCTGTGATGAAGGGACTCCCTGCGTGACGCTCGAGGGCATCGAGATGCGAGGCCAGGTCGAGGTCGTTCGTCTCCCCCTGCTGCGTCATCACGTTGGCGATGTAGACCTTCTCCCCGGAATTCTCGAGGACTCTTCTCCGGATCCCACCGACGAGGAGGCTCGGAATCACGCTGGTGAAGAGGCTCCCCGGTCCGAAGATCAGCAAGTCCGCGTTCTCGATCGCCCGCGCGACATCGTCCGCCGGCTCGGCGATCCGGGGTCGCATTTCAAGGCTCTCGATCGCCTTCCCGGAGGCGGAGATCTCCACTTCTCCGGTCGATTTCGTCCCGTCCGGATGTGTCGCGATCAACGAGACCTTTCGCCCGGTCGCTGGAAGCACTCGTCCCCGGACTCGGAGGAGGCGGTTCAGCTCGCGAATCGCCGCATCGAAGCTCCCGGTGACGCGGGTCAGCGCGGTGATCAGAAGGTTTCCGAAACTATGCCCTTCGAGAACCGACTCCTCGAAGCGGTAGTCGAGGAGCCGAGTCAGGATCGGTTCGCCGTCGGAGAGAGCGACGAGGCAGTTCCGGATATCACCGGGGGGAACCATGTCGAATTCCTTACGGAGTCTCCCGGATGAGCCGCCGTTATCGGTGACGGCGACGACCGCGGTCACCGAGTCGACCCGCTCGCGCAAGCCGGTGAGTAGGCAGGACATCCCGGTGCCGCCCCCGAAGGCGACCACCGCACGCTGCGCGCCAGATTCTGAACCTGCCATCCCATCCCCCTGGCCCCCCGGCAGCACCGGGATGCCGCTTCGGCTAGTCTTCCGGGAATTCGGTGCGCTCGACGACGTCCTGGTAGGACTCGAGCGACTCTTTCTCTCCGGACTCCGGTTCGACCACCTCGGCTTCACCACCACGGTGATCCCGAATCTTGTCCTTGTGCCGGCGAATTCTCTTCTCCGCCTTGTCGATCATCGCGTCGATCGCTGCGTTCATCTTCTGCGCTTCCGCGTGCACGACGATCGTCTCGCTCCCGGCGACGGTGATCACCGCTTCGGCTCGCTGCGACGGGCCCTGACCGTCGAGAGTGATCTCGATCTTTCCCAGGCCATCGAAGAAGCGGGTCAGCTTCTCGCCCTTCTCCTCCGCATAACGCTTCATCCCGTCCGTCACGCTGTGGTGTCTCGCCGTGATCAGGATCCCCAATCTGCCTCCTTCGTGGCCGCTCTCGTGGCCGTTCCCGAACGCGAGGACATCGTGCACGGACACTGCGCACTGGGACGCGGCCAGGATCGGTCGCTCTGCCTTGCATCAACCTCCCGGTCTCGATCCGATCCGTCGCTGGATCCGAACTCTCGTCGGGTAGCCACGGGTAGCCACAACCTCCACGGATGCCATTCCTTGATAGCACAGCGAGGGGGGGCTGTCCATCGACCCGCGGGAGACCCATTGTGTACAACTTCGTTCTGCAGAAAGAGTTGCAGAGGCCACCCCGAATGGCAGATCCCGTCGATGCGTCAGCGCCGCAGAGCGAGGTCATCGATCGTACAAGGGGGTTCGCCGGGGTAGACGATCTCTACGAGATGCAACCCGTGAGGTGGAGCGGTCGGCCCGGCGCGCCGCCGATCCCTATCCGCGAGAATCACCTCAACCTTTCGTACCGGAAACTCTGAGCGCCCCACCTCCATCAGAGTTCCGACGATATTGCGGACCATGCGGTAGAGAAATCCGTCCCCGATGACCTGGACCCAGATCTCTGAACCTGCACGCCTGAGCTCGAGTGCGCGGATCGTCCGCACCGAACTCTCCGGCTCTCCTTTCGACCGATTCTGGAAGGCGGCGAAGTCGTGCTTCCCCACGAGCGAGTGCGCGGCCGAGACCATCGCATCGAAGTCGAGCGGTGCCGCAACCCACAAGATCCTCCGTCTCCCGAGAACCGGAGCCCGCGGTGCGTTCCAGATCCGGTAGAGGTACCGTTTCTCCACCGCATCGTGGCGCGGATGAAATCCTTCGGGAGCGAACTCGCAGTGGACGATCCCAACATCGGAAGGCGTGAGTGCCTCGAGTGCGCGGCCGAATTCCACCGGTTCGAGTCGCGTCTCGACTTCGATCAGGATCCGCTGCGCGAGGGCATGCACGCCGGTGTCGGTGCGGGATGCTCCTTCCACGACTACCTCGGAGCTCTGAGTCACCTGCTCGATCGCGCTGCGGAGAACTCCCCCAACGGTGCGCACTCCGGGGCTCCGAGCGAATCCGCGAAAATCGGTCCCGTCGTACTCGATCTGAAGACGGAACTTGGTCACTGGCCGCGCCAGATCTCGGCAATCTGCAGTGCGTTCAGTGCCGCGCCCTTGAGGATCTGGTCGCCGACCACCCAGAGTTGGAGAACCCGCTCGCCGGTGTGCCGGAATCGACCGACGTGTACCGAGTGGGTGCGGGCGAGGGGGCCCGGTTGGGGCGGGTGGAGCGGATCCGAGACATAGGTGATCCCCGGTGCGGCGCGGAGAAGCGCCTCTCCGTCGGCGCGGGAGACCTCCTTCGGAAAGATCAGCGTCGCGGCGATCGAGTGGCAACGCTCGACCGGGACCCGGACGCAGGTGGTGTGGATCTTGAGCTCGGGCCAGTCGAGGATCTTGCGCGACTCCTCGGCCATCTTGCGCTCCTCGACCGTGACCCCGTCTTCATGGACCTCGCCGATCAGGGGGAAGAGATTTCCCTCGATCGGGAAAGGGAACGGGTTCCCGGACTCGAATTCACCGCCGGAACGTTCCCGCGCGAGAGCATCGAGGCCCGCGCGCCCCGCTCCGGACACCGCCTGGTAGGTGTCGGCGACGACGCGATACGGTCCGAGTGCACGCAGAGGCTGAATGGCGAGCAGAAGCAGGATCGTCGAGCAGTTCGGGTTCGCGATGATCGCCGGCGCCGACGTGACCAGCGCACCGTTGATCTCAGGGACGACGAGCGGAACCCCGGGCTCGAGACGAAACGCCGACGAATTGTCGACGATGGTGATCCCTTGCTCGAGGAATCGGGGTGCCCACTCCCGCGATACCTCGCCCCCGGCGGCGAAGAGCGCCAGGTCGATCCCCTCGAGGTCACTCTCAGAGGTCAGTTCTTCGACCTCGAGTTCGAAGCCAGCTTTCCAGGGGATGACAGTTCCCGAGGAACGGCTCGAACCGAAGAGGCGCGGCGGTTCATCTCCGAGCGGACTTTCCCGGAGGAGTTCGAGCAGCGCTTCTCCGACGCACCCGCTCGCACCTACGATCGCGATCGACGGCATCGACGCTCCTTCCGACACGCGAGGAACCACATCGACCAAGGGACGATCACCAGGAGGAAGACTGCCAAGGCCACCACCAGGATCTCCGACCGCCCCAGCGTGAAGAGCATCGCTAGTCCTGCTCCCGAGGAGGCAGTTTGCGCTCGCGAATCTCCGCGAGCAATTCGGTGCGGAATTCTTCGAACGGGCGCGCGCCGAGATCTCCGAGTCCGTGGCGACGGACGGAAACCGTCCCCGACTCCGCGTCCTTCCCCCCCACCACCAGCAGATAGGGGATCTTCTTCTCAGATCCTACCTTGATCTTCGCCCCCACCCGGTCATCGGAGCGATCGATGACGGAGCGAACCCCCGCCTCGCGCAGCGATCGATGGATTCCCTCGCCGTATTCGTTGAACCGCTCACTGATCGGCAACACGCGGACCTGCTCGGGCGCGAGCCAGGTCGGGAACGCACCCTCGAAGTGCTCGATGAGGAGACCGCAGAACCGCTCGAAGGATCCAAACGGGGCACGGTGGATCATCACCGGACGGTGCGACTGATTGTCGGCCCCGATGTAGGAGAGGTCGAATCGCTCGGGGAGGTTGTAGTCGACCTGAACGGTGCCGAGCTGCCACTCCCGTCCGATCGAATCCCTCACGACGAAGTCGATCTTCGGGCCGTAGAACGCGGCTTCCCCCGGCTCCTCCTGGAAGGGAACCCCCAGAGACGCGGCCGCGTCGCGACAGGCGGCTTCGGCCCGGTCCCACCGTTCAGGGTCGCCCGAGTACTTGCTCGAGTCGGGATCGCGGAGACCGACGCGAACGCGGTACTCTCCGATTCCGAGCGTCCCGAGGACGAGCTCGACCAGACCGAGACAAGCGCGGACCTCACCGGGAACCTGCTCCTCGGTGCAGAAGATGTGGGCGTCGTCCTGGGTGAATCCGCGCACGCGGGTCATCCCGTTCAATTCCCCAGATTGTTCCCACCGGTACACGGTGCCGAACTCCGCGAGGCGAATCGGGAGATCTCTGTAGCTGTGCGGTTCCGCATCGAAGATCTTGATGTGATGCGGACAGTTCATCGGCTTGAGGAGATAGCCCTCGACTTCGCCCGTCTTCAATCGATTCGCAAGATCCGCGCACGAGC
>JAQBGV010000122.1:0-13773 GCA_032128395.1 Planctomycetota bacterium
CAGCACCCCCTCGATCCCGCTGCCCACAAGTGGACGAAGATCGAGGAGAAGGCCTGCCTCGTCTGCCACAACAAAGAGCAGACCCGCAGCGACTTCCACATGTTCACGGAGAAACCGAAGGTGGCCTGCCCGCCGCTGCAGCGATAGCGCGGACTGCGGACTGGGAACTGGGAACTGCGGACTGGGGACTGGGGACTGCGGACTGCGGACTGGCTCGCCACAGGCGTGCCTTCTGTCCCATCTTCGGTCCGGTCGCGAGCCGACCGCGACGAAGCAAGATATGGGACAGGCACCGCAGTGCGAAGCCAGTCCCCTACGGAATGATCCAGATCAGGTCAGAAAACCCGTCCCGACTGACATCCTGATAATCCCTCAGCTCCTTCCACCCCGCCCCCTCTCCGTCGATTCCGTCCGTTCCCACTGACCAGAGAATTCGTCGGTCATGGTCATAACGAAACGGTGCACCGGAGTAGAGATCCAGTGGAACTGCGTCGAGACCATCGGACTCGGTGACGAGTGTCTCGAGATCCGGAGGAAGCGTTCCGTGTGTTCGCTCGAAAGCGACGAGCGCGACTAGCAACCGAGTCGCTCTCTCCGCGAGGCGGATCCTGTCGATCCTCTCCACGCTCTCGGAGAGGTTCGGGACGATCATCGGCAGGAGCAGCTCCCCGCTATTGAAGTGGAGGAGCGCGCGCCTCGCCGGTGATCCAGCAGTCTCGGAAGGGTGCGCCGGCCAATCCCGGCGCAGTGGTGCACGATCGACCTCGGCGATCAACTTTCGGAACCACTGAGCGATTCTTCGCTGAGTCCTGTTCCTCTTGAATCCGAAGGGAATCTTGTCCGGAAGAACGCCCGCGAGACCTACGAGCTTCCCTTCCGAGCACTTCTCCACCACGACACGCGTCGCCAGGTACCCGTGCAGGATGAACCGCTCCACGATTTTTCGATCGCGATCGAAGATCGGCTCGCGCGCGATGAAGCGCGCCTCTACCCCGGGATCGAGAGAGCCGTCGTAGATGAGGGATTCGAACCCCATCGATGCGGCCTCGAGGATCTGCGCCCCCAGCATCAACGAGTGGGATCCCTCGCCCGTGACGCGCTCCCCGAGACAGAGAATGGTCTCGAGATCGCGCGATGCCGCGCCCGAGTCTCCTCGGGCGCGCAGCCACAGGGCACGATCCTGCAGTTGGTAGGAGAGGTCGCTGAGCTCCCATCCGGATCGCTTGTCCCCGGCCCAACCGAGCCCCGGCATCTCGAGGGCCCTTGAAATCCGGTCCAGCTCCGCTTCACACCGCTCGAAGTGCGCCTGCATTGCCGTGAGCACCTCGCGCTTTCCCCACACCGATCGATCGAGCGGCCAAGGGCGCCAGGGGTAGATGACGTAGGCGGGAGCATCCTCCGGGTTGGCGTCCTCGATCTCGAACTCCCAGTCCCGGTCCCCCGGAAGGGCCGCGTGGATCTCGAGGAGCGCGCCGAGAACACTCTCGCCGATGGAACTCTTCGTGGGGATCGGGGGCAGCAGCTCCGAGTCGTCGGGCGGCGGGTCATCGCGCACCACGATCCAGACGCCGATCCCGAAGAGGAGAAGTAGACTGCCGCAACCGATCCAGAGCTTGCGGCGGCGGATGGAGGCGGGACCGCGCGGGGGTTCGCTTTCTGAGCTCGAATTCGGTGACTTCACCGGGACTTCTGCCCTTCGCTTCCCGACCGCACAGACTCGAAGCTGGGACAGGCACCGCAGTGCGGAGCCAGTCCCCTACGGGATGATCCAGATCAGGTCCGGCAAGTCGTCTCTGCTCACCACTGGGTCGTCCCGGAGCTCGTTCCACCCGACAGCATTCCCGTCGACTCCGTCCGTCCCCATCGACCAGAAGATCCGGCGCTCGGGGTCGTAACGAAACGGCGCGTCCGAGTAGAGGTCGAGTGGGATCGCGTCGAGGCCATCCGTCCCTGCGACGAGGGCCTCGAGGTCTGGCGGAAGTACTCCGTGGGCTCTGTCGTAGGCGACAATCGACACCAGGAGGCGGAGCGCTCGCCCGTCGAGCCGGAATCGGTCGAATTTTTCGACGGCGCGCGCGATGTTCGGGAGGATGAGGGGGATGAGCATCTCCCCGGTATTCAAGTGGAGAAGTGCCCGCCGCGCCACGCTCCCCGGAGAATCGGAAGCTGGATCGGGCCACTGCCTGAGTGGAGGCGGACGATCAAATTCCGCGACCATCGCTCGGAAGTAGACAGCGATTCGGGCGATGGTACGGTGCTTCTTGAATCCGAAGGGGATGCCGAGAGCGGGGCTCCCCCCGCGAGCCCCGAACCCACCGCCGCCGGAGAGCTGCTCGAGCGTGGAGCGCATCGCTCGATACTCGGACTGGATGCATCTCTTCACGATCTCGGGGTCACGATCGAAGACCGGCTCGCGGGAGATGATGCGCGCTTCCACCTCGGGGTCGAGAACGCCGTCGTGGAGGAGCGACTCGATACTCCTCATTCCCATCCCGTAGATCGACACCCCGACCAACCCCTGGATCAGCGAGTACGAGCCTTCTCCGACGAGGCGCTCTCCGAGAGTTCTGACACTCTCGAGATCGCGCGACGCCGAAACCGTGTCTCCGGCTGCACGTCTCCAAAGTGCGCGCGCTTGCAAGTGTTCTGCAACATCCCTGAGTTCCATGATTCCAGGCACTACGTCGTCGATATTCACCAAGACCGCCCAGCCGAGATCGGGACCCTCGAGAGCCACGGCCACGCGATCGAGATCGTCCGTGTACCCCTCGTGGTACTCCTGCATCTCCTCGAGTTGCTCGGGCGTTTCCCACTCGGAGCGGACGAGGGGGCGGGGGTCCCAGGGATCCAGGTCCGAATCGGAGAGAGCGTCTTCATGCCAGTCCCGGGGCTCTGGGAGCATGGCGTGGATCTCGAGCAGCTCGCCGATGACGCTCTCCTCCCCAGAAACCGGCGCGGGGATCGACAGATGGAGATCGGAGTCGTCGTGCGGAGGGTCGTCCTTGATGAGGACCCAGACCCCGATCACGAAGATGACCGCCCAGCTCCCGCAGCCGATCCAGAGCCGGCGCCGGCGGGGGGAGCGGGGATCGCGAGGCGTCACGCTCCCTGCCCGCTCCTCCGGTGCGGAGGGTTGCTCTGCTCCCCGTTCATCTGCTCGCCCCATCGCATCTCCGTTCTGAACTCTCCATCCTGTGCGAGCGCGGTTCCGAGGTCCAGTCGCTCTTCGTCCCCTGCTCGCTCTCGAACTCCCGCAGCGCTGGATGTACCGTGGACCCCCTCCCCTGCCGACCAGGAGGGCCCTTGAGAAGCATCCGCGTGAACCGACTCGTTCTGTTGCTCCTTCTCGCCCCGCTCACCTCTCACGCCGGCGACGACTTCCGCACAGAGTTCGCGAAAGCGCCGGACCGCCGATGGGTCGGGCCGGAATTGCTCGCGAACCGACTGCAGGATTGGCGGATCGCCGATCACTGGCTCGAGTGCGTCGAGGGGCGGCCGCGGAACCCCGTGCGGACGTGCGCTCTCCTCACGCGCGAAATCGATCCGACCCAGGGTGGCTTCACGATCCGGACCGAAGTGCGGGGCTCGTCCCCCGGAGAACGGGATGGCGACGACTGGGCCGGCTTTCTGTTCGGTATCGGCGGGCCGGAGATCGATCCGCGCATCCGCGCGCTCGTGCAAGGGAAGCCCGCGGCCGACGGGGGGATCCTCGCCGTCGTCGATGGCAACGGCAAGGTCGCGTTCCGCGACTTCACGCGCCGCCCGACCGACGTTGGGTTCTGGTCGATCGACGGTCCGCTCCCCGCGGACTCGTGCTCGGTCCTCGCCCCCGAGCTCAGGAGCGGCGACGGCTCTCCCGGGAAGGGCGCTGAGGAGCCGATCACCCTCGAACTCGCGATCGTCGCCGAACCCGATGGGACTGCAACCGCGACTCTGCGCGCACTCCGCGGCACAGATGATGAGATCTCCAAGGCCGAGCTGACCGGCCTCGCCTGCAACCAGATCGATGGCTCGATCTCGCTGGTGAGCCACCGAGGCGCCGGGGACCTCGGGCATGCGTTTCGCCGCGTGCATCTGGCGGGGGCGGCGGTGCAGAGCTTCCCGGAACGCGCCTTCGGACCGGTCTTCGGCGTCCTCTACACTCTTCACGAACAGCAGCTCAAGCTCACCGCGCAACTCCCTCCGCTCGGAGAGGATGACCCCCTCGAGGCGGAACTGCAGATCCCGACTCGCGAGGGCGAATGGCGGACGGTCGCCGTCGCCGACCGCGTCCCCCTCGCGGACACATGCACTTTCCGAGTCGCACCGTTCACGCCGATCGTGGACACCCCGTTCCGGGTCGTCGTCGGACTCGCGACACGTGGAGCGGCGCCGCATCTCTACAGATACGACGGAATCATCCGTGCCGAACCGAAGGAGGACCCGTCGCTCACCGTGGCCCTCATCAGCTGCATGAAGAACTACACCGGCGATCTGCAGTGGAACGAGAACCGAATCTGGTTCCCTCACTCAGAGATCGCGGAGGCGATCCTCGCCGAGACACCCGACCTGTTCCTCTGCGCCGGAGATCAGATCTACGAGGGGGATCTCTCCGGCTCGATCCTCGGCCCGGACGAGTCGATGATCCTCGACTACCACACGAAGTGGCACCGCTGGCTCTGGTCGTTCGGCGCGATCACCCGCATCACTCCGACCGTGACGATCCCCGACGACCATGACGTCTACCACGGCAACATTTGGGGGGCCGGGAATTCCCCCGCACCGCGGCGGGAGGGACTCACCGTGCAGGATGCGGGGGGGTACAAACTCGCCCCGCATCTGGTGAACGCGATCCACACCACGCAGACGAGCCACCTCCCCGACCCGATCGATCCCGAACCGATCGCGGGAGGAATCTCGGTGTACTACACCCGTCTCGAGTACGCCGGAATCAGTTTCGCGATCCTCGCCGATCGGATGTGGAAGAGCGCCCCCAGCTCGGTTCTGCCCGAGGCCAAGGTGGTGAACGGCTGGTCGAAGAACCCAGACTTCGACTGGATCGAGGATGGCGACCCCGAGGGGGCCGACCTGCTCGGGGCGAGACAAGAGGAGTTCCTGGCCGACTGGGCGGTCGACTATTCCGGCGGAGCGTGGCTGAAGGTCGTCCTCAGTCAGAGCGTGTTCGCAACCCTCGCCACCCTTCCGCCCCCCGCCAACTCCGACGATGTGGTCCCCGGGCTCCCGATCCCAGAACCGGGGGAAGTCCCCCCCGGTGAGATCCCGGTCGCGGACTGCGACTCGAACGGTTGGCCGCACACGGCGCGAAACCGCGCGGTCGCGCTGCTGCGCCTCGGCAATGCGCTCCACCTGACCGGAGACCAGCACCTCGCGAGCGTGCTGCGATACGGAATCGATGCGCCGGGCGATGCGGGGATCGTCTTCGGTGGCCCCGCGGTCGCGAACACCTGGCCGCGGCGGTGGTTTCCCGCAACACCGGGGAAGAACCGCGAAAAGGATGCTCCCTGGTACACCGGTGACTTCACCGATGGCTTCGGCAACCCGATCCGCGTCCTTGCGGTCGCGAACCCCTCGCAGACCGGTCGGCAGCCGCCCCAACTTCATGATCGCGTTCCAGGGTTCGGTCTGCTGCGGCTCGACCGCGAGACCCAGGCGATCACCATCGAGTGCTGGCCCCGCGGCGAGAATCCACGCGACCCGCAGGCGACGCAGTACCCCGGCTGGCCGATCGAGCTGACCGCAGGGGATCTCGATGGCCGCACCCCGTGGGGACTTCTTCCGGCCGTGACGAGCCCGGAGGATGGGAAGCAACTCGTCGTTCGGGTGCGTCAGGAGCCGAGCGGTGCGTTCGTCTCCGCCAGACGATTGCGCCGCGGCGAAACGTGGCTCCCCCCGGTCTTCGCGCCGGGGATCTACACGGTCGAGGTCGGCGATGCGGACGCTGCGTGGCAGGTGCGAAGAGAACAGCGGCCGGCGAAAGCTGCGGAGTGACGGCTAGACCTGTGTCCGATCATCGAGACCAAGTCAACGTCGAGGAGACCGTGCTGCCGAGCATCGCGAAGAGGCGATCCCCAGGTGAGGAGCGTGTAGCACCGAATGGCAACGACGAAGCCGATGGCGCAGATCTGGGACACTACGAACGACGTTCTCGAGTCTCTCTCTCGGGCGCGGAGGAACCACCCCACAGTGAGTGCGGAGAAGCGCAACAGTGTCAGTCCGAACGCCCGATCCCCGAGCGGGGTGTCGTAGTGGGCGACTTGCACGATTCCGACGATGACGAGAGACTCCGCCATCGTGGCGGCATGCAGATACGGAAGTCGCTTCCTCCAGAGCGTCGAAGAGGTCGAGCATCGTCGGGGGGGGGAGATGAACTTCGGGGAGGCCCCTACCGGCGGGCCCGGCGCTCCGCCATCCGCGCTTGCCCCTCGGCGAATCGGCGGCGCTCCACGTCACTCGTCGGCTCGATCGGTGGCACGTCGGTCGGTCGCCCCTTGTTGTCGAGCGCGACGAAGGTCAGATAGGCGCTCGAGGTGTGCACGACGTCCCCGGTGAGCGAGTTCTCGCCGCACACTTTCACCCCGACCTCCATCGATGAGCGGCCGGTGGTGTTCACCTGACCCATCACGATCATCTGGTACCCCTCGGGGATCGGGTGAAGGAACTCGACATGGTCCATCGCCGCGGTGACCACCGGGCGGCGACAGTGACGCATCGCGGACATCGCGCAGACGATATCCATCACGTGGAGGACCTTGCCGCCGAGGACGTTGCCGTGGGTGTTCGTGTCGTTCGGGAGCACCAGTTCGCGCGTCTCGATCCGGCTCTCGGCCGGCGCCTTCGACTTCAGCACCTTGTCCGTCATCTCGATCCCGCCTTCTCGCGGCGCGCCCGCAGGCGCGCGAGGTATGGTTCGAGCTCCCAGGTGTTCGTCACCCGTGCGGGGACGAAACCACCCTTCCGGGCGACCCCGACGCCGAATCGCACATCGTCGAGACCCGCGACCGAGTGGGCGTCGGGGTGGATCCCGATCACGATCCCCAATTCGGCGAGCCGCCGTCCCCAGCTCCAGTCGAGGTCGAGACGATGGGGACTGGCGTTCACCTCGACGATCACCCCCTCTTCGGCCGCGACCTGGAGCAAGTGGTCGAGGTCACACTCGTAGGGGTCCCGGCGCAGTAGGAGACGTCCGGTGGGGTGCCCCCATACCGTCGTGAACGGATTTCGGAGCGCGCGCTCGAGGCGCTCGGTCTGTGCTTCCTTGGAGAGCGAAAACCCGGTGTGCACCGACGCGACGACGTAGTCGAGTTCGGCGAGGACTTCATCCGGATAGTCCAGGGATCCGTCGGTGAGGATATCGGACTCGGTCCCGTGCAGGATCGTGAAGCCGGGAAACTCCTCCCGCAGCGCATCGATCTCGACGCGCTGCTCGCGAAGTCGCTCGATCGACAAGCCCCCGGCGTACGCGGCGACGCGGGAATGGTCCGCGATCCCGAAGAACGACCAGCCGCGAGCGCGCGCTCCTTCGACCATCTCCCGCAGGGTGTTCCTTCCGTCCGACCAGGTGCTGTGGCAGTGGAGCACCCCGCGCAGATCCTCGAGCCGCACCAGCTGGGGGAGCTCTTCCGTCGCTGCTGCGCTCTCGAATTCACCGAGATCCTCGCGCAATTCGGGTGGGATCGGCGCCAAGTCGAGCGCGCGGAAGATGTCCGCCTCCGTGGCAGTCTCGATCCGCTCCCCGTGCTCTCCCCACAGCCCGTACTCGTTCAGCTTCCAAGCGCGGTCCTTCGCGCGCTGGCGCAGTCGCGTGTTGTGCTCCTTCGAGCCGGTGAAGTAGTGCAGCGCCGCGGGGAATTCGATCGGCTCGACGACTCGCAAGTCCACCCCGATCCCCTCGGTCGCGATGACCCGGCACTTCTTCTCCCCCTCCGCCTCGACCCGCTCGATCCCGTCGGTGGCAAGAAATGCTGTCCGTGCGGCGGCACCGCTGCCAGCGGAGACGAGGATGTCGATGTCGCCGATCGTCTCGCGTCGACGACGCAGGCTCCCGGCGATCTCGACCCGCTCGACCCCCTCCGCACCCTCGACCGCGGCGACGAACCGCGCGGCGACCGCCTCGGCGGCGGGGACGAGGAATCGGCCGGAGAAGCGCCGCAGCTGCTCGATCCCCTCGAGGATGTCCGCCTCGCTCTTCGGTCCGAACCCCTTCAGCGGGCGGATGCGGCGCTCCTTCGCCGCGGTCTCGAGCTCGGCGAGAGTCGTGATGCCGAGCCCCTCCCAGAGGCCGCGGATCTTCTTCGGACCGACTCCGGGGACCCTGAGGATCTCGAGCAGCGACACGGGGACCGCGGCGCGGATCTCGCTCGCCTCGGAGCTCTCCCCGCCGGTGACCAAGTCCTCGATGATCGAAGCGAGGGACTTGCCGATCCCCCGGATCGAGGTGACATCACCGGCAACGACCAATTCCGGGAGGTCCCCCTGCCACGCATCGAGTGACCGGGCCCCACTGCGGAACGCGCGGACCTTGTGCACGTTCGCGCCGGCGATCTCGAGGATGTCGGCGAGCACTGCGAGCTCATGGACGATCTGCGGTTGATTCATCTCAGTCTCCCGACTTGCCGCCCCCCTCGAGGAAGGACTCCACCTCGGTCGCGACCAGGCTGACCCGCGAGGCCGGGGCACGTCCTTCGGGCCACCAGCCGCGGAAGGTCCGCCACTCCTTGCGGGCGTCGTCGCCCTTCCCCTCCCCCTCGAGACAGATGATCCGTTCGAGCCAGGAGAGGTAGGCCGCCTCGGGCCAGGGGAAGACTTCGAGATCATCCGTGACGAAGCCCACGCCATCCAGCGATCGACGCCCCGCCGCCGGATCTCCTCCGACCCGGAGCGCACGGGCGTCCCCGAGGGCGTGGAGCGGCGCGACGAACCGGCCGAGCGGAGTCGACGGGGCGGTGGATTCCCCTTCGAGCGCGAACGGATCGCCCTCGATGAAGCGGATGAGGAGCAGTGTCTCCGGCCGCCCCGGATCGACCTGGCGCGCCTCCTGAAGTGCTCGCGTCGCGCCGTCCTTGTCACCGGCGAGGATCAGGATCGCGGCGCGCACGCGCGAGGCGAGGGAGGGATCGAACGGATCCTCGATCCTGCGTGTTCGCTCGATCGCGCCATCGAATCGTCCTGCGATCGCCAGGATGAGCGCCGTCGCGGTCGAGGTGTCGGCGTTCGTCGCCGCGCTCTGGGCCGCATCCGCCGCCGGACCGAGCCGCCCCTTCTGGAGCAGGAATGGGATTTTGAGCGTTCCGAGGGGATCGTTCCCCGGCAGCTCGAAGAGCCGTTCCTGGAATGCGTCGATCACCTCCGCGCGAACTCCCATCGAGAGCGCGAGAGCATGTTCCAGTCGCCACAGGTCCCGCGATGCCGGGGAGCCCGCGAGGACGCGAAAGCGCTCGAGCGCATCCGAAGCGGTTCCCGCGTCTCCTGCGCGGAGCGCGATCGCGACGCGTTCCCGCGCGAGCCAGGGGAGACCGATTCCCCGCTCCTCATCGATGGCGCCGAGCAGCTCATCGTCTGGAACGAGAGGATCACGTCGGGCGAGGGCGAGATCGAGGAGCCGTGCCAGACGGTGCTCACTCCCCCATCGAGCGCCGCGCGAGGTGACGGGGATCTCGAGTACCTCGGCGAGCACTCGCGCCGGCGCAGAAGTGACATCACCGAGCGGAGAGAGGAGGGTTCGCGCTTCCGCAGGTCGATCGAGAACGACCCAGAGCGACGCCTCCCACGCGGCTGCTTCCGGAAAGGCACCGACCCGGTCGCGCGCGTAGGCGAAGCGCTCGCGCGCGGCCTCGAGCTCGCCGCCGCCCGCGAGTCGCACCGCCTCGCAGAAGATGAGCAGCGCCTCTTCCGGCACATCGACCGTGTTCGAGATCTGGTTCGCGGCCCCGTCGGCGGCGACGCGCTCGGCGATCTTCTTCGCGAGGGGGAGTGCCCCTAGGGCCCGCTCCTCCCGCTGACCGCGACCGGTCGGAGACTCCCACCGCGCGGTCCACTCGCCGGTGCCGCTCACGTTCCCGACGATCTCGATCGTCCCGGCGAGGAACGGCGGACGCGCCGGTACCAGGAGCGCACTGCCTGGATCCTCGGCGGAAATGAGCACTGCGAGGAGGTCGCGCAGGGTGCGACTCGCATCGGTTTCGGCCCCGCCGGGCGCGGTCCACGGTCCGACCGAAACGGTCGGCAAGGAAATCGCCCCGCGACGGCCAGGGTCGGCGCCGGTTCGCGGGCGGATACCGAGCGGATCCCTGAAGATCCACGCAGCCCCGGCGAGGAGCAGGAAGAAGAACAAGATCGGGACAGCTCGCGGCCGACCCCCTTCCGTGGCGCGACGGCGCAGCCGGAAGACGCGCTCGAGCTCGACGGCATCCGGGGCCCGGCTCTCGGGGTCGCGGGCGATGAGTGTGCGAATCTGCTCGGCGAGATCGCTCGGCAGGTCCGGGCGGAGCTGTCGCGGGTCGGCCGCGCGCTCTTCCTGCCGGAGGCGGACGGTGTGCTCGTCCCCGTCCTCTCCGCCGAATGGGAGTTTGCAGGTCACCAGTTCGAAGAGGAGCACGCCGAGCGCGAACAAGTCGCTCTTCACGGTGCGCGGCTCTCCCGCGAGCAGCTCCGGGGCCATGTAGGCCGGAGTTCCCCAGAGTTCGCCATTGCCGAATTCCTCATCCGGCACCGACAGCCCGAAATCCAGCAGTTTCGCCCGACCCGGTTCCCCGGTGATCACCACGTTGTCCGCCTTGAGATCGCCGTGGATGAGACCGGCGGTGTGCGCGGCGGCGACCGCGGCGGCGATGTCCTGCCCGATGCGAAGACAGCGCGCGACCGGCATCTCGCCGCGCCGCAGCAGCGCGCGCAAGGTCGGACCCTCGACCCACTCGAACGCGATGAACGCGAGCCCGGTCACCGGATCGGTCCCGGCCTGATAGACCTGGGCGATCCCCGGGTGGGACAGTCGCGAAGTGTTCTTCGCCTCGGCGATGAGCGCCGGCGCGCGCCGGAGGTCATCGATGAGTTTGAGCGCGACGGTGCGGTCGAGCGTGGTGTCGGTCGCGCGGCAGACGGTGCCGAACCCTCCGCGGGCGACGACCGAGTCGATGCGGTACTGGAGGATCTTCTGCGGTTGAGGGCTGTTGCTCGTCCCCTGGTCTTCAGTGGGGTGCACTCGGGCTCCCCTCTCGCGCGGGTTCACAGGGGTGACCTGCTTCCGCGGTCACTCGCCGCTCGAGCGATGCGATCGCGAGATCGGCGAGGTCTTTCCGGGTCGCGCCCTCGATCCCTTCGAGCCCTGGTGACCCGTTCACCTCGACGACGAGCGGTCCGGCCGCGCCGCGGAGCAGGTCGACCCCTGTGAATCGAAGCCCGATCGCAGCGGCGGCGGCCACTGCGAGCGCTCGCTCGTCGGGGGTCGGCTCGATCACCTCCGCGGTCCCCCCCCGGTGGAGGTTCGGTCGGAACTCCCCCGGCCGTGCGCGACGACGGACCGCGGCCACCACCTCGCCATCGATGACGAGCAGCCGGCGGTCCTCGCCGAGCGCCTCGGGGACGAGCGCCTGCACCAGATGGTCGCGCCCGGTCATGATCAGGTTCTCGAGGATCGCGACCGCGGCGGCGCGGGTCTCGGCGAGCAACACGCCGCGCCCTTGGGAGCCGTTGAGTGGCTTGATCACCACCGGCGCTCCCCCCACGGCATCGATCACCCACTCGAGCGCGTCGAGATCCTTCGCGAGGATCGTCGGAGGGGTCGGGATCCCCGCCGCGACGAGCCGTTCCGCGGTCCGCAGCTTGTCGAAGGCGCAGGCGATGGCATCGGGGTCATCGAGGGGCACCGCCCCCCCGCTGATCAGCGCGCGCGAGGCGGCGAGGACGAGCTGGGGGAGATATCCGCTGAGCCGGGGGACGAACGCGTCGAGCTGCGGCGCGGGTTCGCCGCGCACTCGAAGCTCCGCCCTCCCTCCCCCGACCTGCACCGCAAGGTCGAGGAGGCGGAGATGGACCATGTCGTGTCCACGTCGCGATCCCGCGGCGAGGAGACGTTCGGTCGTCGGCAATTCGATCTCACGGGAGAGTACGCCGATCCGCACCGTGGCGTCCTTCCGAGCGGGGGGGGCGTTCCCCGTCGAAAGGATGTAGCCGGATCCTCTGGCTGGTGGCAAGGGCGCGTGGGGAATGGGAGAGGGGAATCTTCGGCGCGGAGGGGAGAAGTGGCCTTCAGGTCCCCACCGGAGCGGGTTCGCGTTCGGACGCGGCTTCAGAACCAGGCACGGCCTGGGAAGAAAAGCAGGGGAAAACTCCCTCTACCCCACTCCGCTCAGGTTCAGTTCGGAGTCGTACGTCGCCGAAGTGACGCGGCGCTCCGCGGTCTCCGCGGTGTAGATGTAGAACTCCTTCACCTCGCACCCGTAGCAGTGGAGGGTGATCGCCATCTCTTCGTCGCTGCCGTTCTCCATCCGATGGATATCGACGTGTGGCGGGAAGACGGTGCCGACCGAACCGGCGGTGCAGAGGAAGGTCTCGACCGGGACGAGGCAGCGGTGCCCCTCCACCTCATCGACGCCGTAGTTGACGAACCGCATCCGGCCGCTGACGACTCCGAGTACTCCCCAGCTCGGATGGTCGTGAATCGGGGTCCCCTGTCCGGGGCGCCAGACCAGCGCGAGGAGCGAGAATCGGTCCTGGGGATCTCGGTGGACGAGGTGACGTGAGTACTTCGAATCTCCGGGGGGAAGGTCGGCGAGCTCGGTCTGGGGGGCGGTCGGAAGGAAGCGGGCCACCGCGTCGAGAGCGCCATGGATGCGCTCCCGGCTGCTCGTACATCGGCCGACGATCGCGTTCATTTCATCCACGAGAGATGGGATCGAGTCCAACGGCGACATCTTCGTTCCTTCCACCCATCCGGCCACCCAGCCGGTCACCCATCTGCTGGGGCCGCCAGCGCGGGCCGTAGCCTCCCGTGACCGAGTGGACCTAGGGTAGCGTTCTCGGCGTTCCTCGGCAAGCCGGGCAAGAGCGGACTCTTGATCCCACCGGGGCGCTCGCGATACTCGGAAGCGAGGCGCAAACCCGGAGGAGACACCCCGATGCAGATCCAGCGGATTCTGCTCCCCACCGATTTCTCCGAGTTCTCGTTCGCGGCGGTCGACCCAGCGACGACGATCGCGCTCGCGACGGGGGCGAGGATCGATCTCCTGTTCGTACTCGAGGATCTGCCTTCCGTCCCGATCCTGACCTTCGAGCATCTCCCGGCAGGGACAGCGGAGCGCTTCTACGAAGAGTCCCGCGTCCGGGCGGACGAGACCCTCGCGGAGACGATGAAGGAGCGGATCCCCGAAGGGCTGCGCGGAGAGACCTGCATCCGACGCGGGCCGGCGGCGGCGGGGATCACGCTCGCGGCAGAAGAGCTCTCATCGGACCTGATCGTCATGACTACCCACGGTCGTTCGGGATGGACCAATGCACTGCTCGGCAGCGTGACCGAGCGCGTCGTCCGGACGGCACCCTGTCCAGTGATGACCGTGAGGGGATTGGAAGGGTGATCGAGTGGAGCTCGAGTAGAGTGGGAGAGTGCTGCACTTCGTTCCGGTCGCCGTGCTCTGTTACCTCAGTCTCCATGACTGCATCGGAATGCTGGCGGGGTGCTAGGAGGCTGTCGGAAAACCTCGATTCGGACGTCGCCGGCTTGCTCACGCCCTGTCGGACGGCGGCTCAGATCGAGGTATCACCAATACGATCGACCTGAGC
>JAQBGV010000123.1:0-85692 GCA_032128395.1 Planctomycetota bacterium
CCGGAATCACCCTCTTGTGCTGGATGTGGGGCGGACAGCGCGGGATGGGGCCGTTCTCACTTTCTGGGGTCCGGTTGGGACCCCGGGTAGCGGACCCCCTCTTCGCCATCGAATAGACGCGGTTCTTGGCCATCGACAACATGTGAGGGGGGATAGTACTTGGCAAGCGGGCTACGCGCCCGGACGCGCCCGGATTTGATCGAGCACTCGCTCACGCCGCTCCCGGATCTCCGGCTCGAAGCGCTTCTTCCACTCGTGAGGCACCAGCTTCTCGACGTCGCTCTCGGCCGCGATCCTCACCAGCACATCGCGGAAGTACTCCCGAGGGTTCACTCCTGCCGCCTTGCAGGTCATCAGCAAGCTCATCAGGATCGTCGTCGAGAGCCCGTCACTCTCGCGCTGGAAGAAGAGCGCGCGCGGAGCCGGGAATGGTGCCGCAAAGGGGTTTTGGGGATCTCCATTGGCCGGTCTTGCCGACTCGCCAGCGGAGGCCGAGCCGGGGGTCACTTTGGCCGGTTTTGACTCCTTGGCCGCTACGAACAGTCGAGCGCAAGGCCCGATCATCTCGCGGTGTATCCCGAGCTCACGAGAGATCCTACGGTGCGACCAGCCACGCTCGAGCAGAGATCGGATCGCGCTGATCAGCCATACTGAGCCTGTTTGCGGCTCTCCTGTAGTTCATGTTGGTCAGGCTGGGCCCAAGCTGAACAGGCTTTCGGCGGCTTGGAGGGCACTACTCCCTCATCCTCGGGCTCTGGAGCTGCCGTGGGGCCCCCTCCGCACCGTCGCCCTCGGCGTCGGCCCATGGGCGAGCCAGGCGCGACCGACGCCGAGGGCGACGGAGCTCCGTGGGCAGCGAGGAGAGACGCTCTGAATGATCGGATCGACCGGGAACGGCCGCCAGTTTCTGATTCTCGACGATTTGGGCCACGGACTGACCAACATGAACTACCGGAGAGGCCTGTTTGCCATGACGACAGGACCCCCTTCCGGGGGCGATCGTCGTCGATTCCCACGAAGGCTCGCGAGTGGCTGGTTTTCAGGTGACCATCAGTGGCTGGTTTTGGGTGACCCGTGATAGGGGAGGAACGGTCAAACCAGGGCTCGGGGCGCCTGGCGACTCCCTTCTTGACCACCTGCCCCCTCCGGCCCAGAATGTTCGATCATGGGCTTCCGGCCCGCGTCTCTCGCGGTGCCGACCTCGCCGCGGGAGATCGGGAAGGACCGACCTGTGCCTCGCCGCATCCGTCACCTCATGCTCGCTGGAGTGGTGTGCCTGCTGGCCTTCGGGTCGGTGGGGGCTCGCAGACCCCTGGGGGAACGGGCCCTGGGACCACGCTGCGGAGTACCGAAGATGTCGACGCGCTCCACTGCGTTCTCACGTATCTGCTCCAAAGCGGGCAGCCCCGTGCAGACTCGCTGGTTTTTCATCACATGGTCACCGGGGTAGCTGAAAAGGTTTTCCGAGGACGGCTCCTGTTTTACCCCAACGGAGCTCGTTCGCAGTCCCTGCAAGAAGTCGAGTTGGTGTTCTTGCACTCCATCGGGTTGCCGTGTTCCATTCCCCCAGATCAACTCTTTTGCGTTCATGCGCCTGCATCATCTGCACTCGTGACTGGTCCACAGGACAAGACCGAGTTCGAGTTCATGCTGGAGGTCTTGTCTCTACTTTCTCGAAAGAACTCCCGTGGACCAGTCACAGCACTTGCGGACTGGTTCGACTCGTCTCTACAAATTGTGCTGGTCAATATCGAAACAAGCCACAGTGGGAACCGATACACATGCGAGCTTCAGTTTGAAGACCATACGGCGATTCCCTCTCTCGTGTGGAAGTACGCGGTGTCCGCAGTGCACAACTCCGCAGGGTTTGAACGAGTGGTCGTTCGATGACTCCGATTCGCTTCAATCCGGCAGACTCCGATCTCCGCTGCAGGTTTCTGCTCGCGGCACTGCGGAGCTTTGACTGGAAGGGGCAGTTGGTCACTTTTGAGCACTTGCTTGGCAGCAAGCTTCCGCTGGACACCCTTGGAGAACTCCTCGGTGCGGATGATGGAGATGTTGCGGCCAAGCTTGGAGGGATCGCGGCCGAAAGCGGATCGGCATGGTCCGAATTTGCGGCCCAAGTCCGGCTGCAATCCATCTCAGAAGATCGAGGTCTCTCTGCATTCAGCAAGTTGGAAGAGAGTTGTTCCGGACTGTTAGGGCAGGAGAGCTATTTTTGGCCGCTTCTCCGCTCCTATCAGTGCACGGCAGCCCGAATGGCCGGGGATATTCGGTCTTCAGGTTTCTACTTGCGCGAAGCTCGCCGACTAGTGGGGCTCCTAGAGAACTCGATGCTGCAGGAGTTGTGTTCCTCTACGATCATGCTGGTAGAAGGGTGCCTCGCAAGGGCCACTGGTGATTTCAAGAGCGCAATGACGGCGATTCAGTCTTCAATCAGGAGTTCCCGAGACTATCAGCTCGCAATCGAGCCGATCGCCCACTTCGAACTCGCATCCCTTCTGTGGAGCAGCGGGCTATTCGAGAAGGCGCTGGAGCAGCATCAGTCAGATTCGGGGAGCAATCGATTCGGGCGTCTCTTGGCTCCTTCCTGGGTTCTCCAGTCCCACCTCTCTGCGGCGAAATGCGCTATCGATCTCGCAAATTCTAGCATTGCGACAACAGAGCTCCGCACCGCGGAACAGTTACTCAGGGAGACCTCTTGTTTGCCTGAGATGCTGGGCGGCTACTACGTCATGTATTCCGGCGAGCTGAAGATCCTCAACGGCGCACTGGACGAAGGACTCCAACTCCTCGAAGAGGCCTGTCAGCACTTCGAGAAGATGGATCCGCCGTTCCACGCCGGCCTACTCGACGCCAAGATTTCCATGGCCCAACACGCCATCACGAGCCGCGACTACAAGAAGCTCCTGACGGTGATCCACAAGCTCCTCGATGAAGCAGAACAGAATGGGTGCTTGGAAGCCCGGACTCGCTTGTTGGTGGTCGAGAGCGCACTCTTCGTTTCCGAGAACCCGCCGTTGCGGGATGCCTACCAGGACCTCGTCACTCGCATGCACCTGATCAACAACCCCGCACTGATGCTCCAGGCTCTCGGGAACCTCTTCGTCTATTCCCTCCGCTACCTCGATCAGCCCGATCAGGCATTCTTGATGGCGCGTCTTCGCCGCCTGCAGAAGGTTCTCGACGAGAGCTGCTTCCAGGATCTCTACGAGAAATATATCGAGCAGCGCTACAGCTGGGCGATCGAGAATCGACTCGCCGAGTTCCTCGAGGCGGAAGAGAGTCTGCTCGAAGACGAAGAAACCGAGCCGGCATAGGTCACCCCGCTACCGTTCGATCGCTGGGCAACAAGAAGGGCTGACGAGCGGTCCTGCTGCCGTGGCAAGGGGCACCCGAGAAAGTTCTTGCGCGATCTCCCGGAGCAAGACAGAATGTCTTTAGACGAAGACAAGGTGTCTTGTGGGGCCATCGGGTGCCTCGAAAGTGGGAGACCGAACATGGGAAACCGACCCCGCGACGTGACCGAGGCCGAACTCGCCGTCCTCGAGGCCCTGTGGGATGCCGGCGAATGCACGGTGCGCGAGATCACCGATCGCCTCTACCCCAAGGGGGGAAACTCCGAGTCTGCGACCGTCCAGAAGCTCTGCGAGCGGCTCGAGGCGAAGAAGTGCGTGACGGCGGATCGGCGCCGGCGACCGAATCTATTCCGCGCTCGGGTCGATCGCGAATCGCTGACGGTGCGGAAGCTGAAGGCGGTCGCCGACGATCTCTACGCCGGATCCCTCACTCCGCTCGTCAGTCAACTCCTGCGGGGAGGCTCGTTCAGTCCGGATGAGATCGAAGCGTTGCGCGGTGAGGTCGAACGCCTTGCCGAGGACGCCGCCAACCGCGCCACCCCGCGGAAGAGCAAGCGGGGGAGGAACGGATGATCGGCCTTCTCGAACCGCTCATCAGCAACACCGTGGTGATCATGCCGATCGCCGTGCTCGCACGACTCTGCTCTCGGTGGGGTGCGCGCCCCGCCTGGGTACACAGCCTCTGGCTGCTGGTTCTTCTCAAGCTCGTGACGCCGCCGATCTTCCGCGTGCCGGTCACCATCTCCTGGGAGAGTCCGACCCGAGTGATCTCGGAGTGTTGCACCTCCGATGCAGTCTCGATCGATCGGTTCGTGGAATCTCCAGCGTGGCAACCGCCTCCAGCATCGCCCGGATCGAGCGGGGAAGCACTCGATGTCGCAGCCGTCGGCACCCCCGAAACACCTCGACGGCCGTGGCGGCCCTCGCCGATGCTCTCGGCGAGCTGGCTCTGGCTCCTTGGGGCCGGAACCGTGGCATTGCTCAGCCTCCGTCAGTTGCTGAGCTTCTCGCGACGCGCCGCGGGTCTCACTCGCGCTCCCGGTTCATTGATCCGAGAGGTCGAGGAGCTCGCACGAAAGGTGCGATTGCGCCGAACACCCGAGATCTACCTCACCCGCGAAGTGATCTCCCCGATGGTCTGGGCGCCCGCGTTTCGCCCTCGCCTGATCCTTCCCGAGACTCTTCTCGAGCGCCTGTCCGCTGACGAGCGGCAGACGCTGATCCTGCACGAATTGGCTCATGTCCGTCGCCGCGACCACTGGGTCCGGTATTTGGAACTCGCGGTCCGAGTACTGCACTGGTGCAACCCGCTCGCATGGTGGGCGATCCACGAGCTGCGTGCCGCAGAGGAAGAGTGCTGTGACGTCTGGGTCACGTCCGTGTTCCGAAACTCCGAGCGACAGTATTCGGCCGCTCTACTGGCCGCCGCGGAGTTTCTCAGTTCGCCCACTCGACGTCTGCCGGCCACCACGCCCGGGGTCGGCGGAATTCCCGAGTTGAGAAGGAGACTCAAAATGATTTTTCGACCGCACGCGCATCGCTCGCTGAACTTCGCCGGCAAGCTGGCGATCGTTCTCGCCGCTTCGCTGATGATCCCCCTGCTGCCCGGCTGGGGTCAGGAGGCGAAGCCAGACCAGAATTCGTTCACTGATGACCAGCCCGCGGCTGGGGCGGGGGACGGCTTCCTCGACCTCTATCTTGCAAATGCTCACGACCCCAGGGCCGAGGACTCCCCGAGCCCGGCGGAGGTGGCGAGGGCCTTCGACCTGGCAGTTCAGCTGCTGATCGAGAACGGCCACCACGCCGAGGCGAGGATCATCGTCGAGACCGCGCGTCGGACGGCGGAGACGCCATCCCCAAACCCGTTCCATCGAAAGTTCTACGTGGTCCAACCCGGGGATACCCTGCGCAAGATCGCACTGCGGGAGCTCGGTACGGCGGACGCGTGGCCGGAGATCGCCGCTACGAACGGCATCACGGACTCGGATCGGCTGGCGGTCGGCAGCCCTCTCTACATGCCCGGTCGCGCCGACGCGCGCCAACCGGACGGCGCGGATCGGTGGCGGGTACCCGCTCTGCGCCCGACCGCCCGCGGAGAGACGTACCCCGAGCCGGAGGGGCGCCCGACGAACTACGCGCTCTCGAGCCGGCGCGCGGAGTTTCCGGCGCCGGCTTCGGGCGAGCGGTTGGACGCGCTCGAGCAGAAGGTGCAGGACCTGACGGAGCTGCTGCATAGGGTGCTCTTGCAACTCGACCCGAAGAAGGCTCACGGGAGCGGGGACCGATAGACCACCGTTCGTGAGCTCAGTACCGGACGCACCGAGGGGGCGGGACTGGTCCCGCTCCCTCGGGGCTCCGGGATCCCTTCGCACGTTCTGATACGATCTCATCCGGGGATCACCGAACGCGGGAGGGCAGATCGAACCGATCTTCAGCGAGCGGATCCAACGCGCACTCGAGACTGCGGCTATCGCACATGAAGGCCAGTATCGGAAGAACCTCGATCGTCGGATAGGTCGCTACGGCGAGCAAGCCCCGGTACTGCGAGAAGTCGTGGCTGCTTCCGAGTGAGTTCCGAACGAAGCGGGCGCTATTGGCGGGGACCGGCCGTCCAGCTCTACCGGTCGCGACCTGTCAGGCGATGGGGGGCACGACCGGTTACAATCCGGCAATTCCCCCGGACGCAGGATCCACATCCGGCAGGGGGCTGAACCCGAGGACTTCGGAGGGAGACCTGAGATGAGAAACAGGTGGGCGATCGTCGCTCTGGCCCTTTCGGCCATCGTCGTCGGAGGCCTCGTGCTACAGCCGAGCCTTTCCGCACTCGATCCAGTCGGGCCCCAGGCGGCCGACAACGAGAAGCCCGACGCAGAGGACTCCGCCACGAAGATCAAGTCGCTCGAGCGCAAACTCGCTCTCGCGGCGATGAAGCTCGAGCAAGCGCAGCTGGAAGCGGAAGCCGGATTGATCGCGGCGCAGGCTTCGGTGCGTCAATCGGGGGAAGAGCTCGCCATCGCGCAGGGGAAAATGCATCAGTATCGCGAGTTCGACTCGAAGCGTGGGATCGAGGAGTCTCGCCTCGCACTCCTCGGATCGAAGGATCGCGCCGAGGAGGCGGCGGAAGAGCTCGCCCAGATCGACCTGATGTACAAGGACCAGGATCTCGACGACCGGACCGCCGAGTTCGTGATCAAGCGCGGACGCCGGAACGCCGAGCGGGCCGCTGCCCACATTCAGCTCGAAGAGATGGCGCTCGCGGCGCTCACCGAGCACGAAGTGCCGAGGGAGATCCGGCAACACGAACTCACCGTCTCCCAGAAGCAGATCGCCGTCGAAACCGCAAAGCGTTCGCTCCAGTCCCAGCTCCTGAAGAACCAAATCTCGATCGCGAGCGCGGAGTCGGAGATCGCGGGGCTCAGGGAGGAGCTTGAGCAGTTGCGGAAACAGCGATGAGAGCGCCTCTTCTCGCGGTCTCTCTCGCGCTCGTGCTGATCGCGTGCGGTGTGCTCCGGGCACAAGATTCTTCTTCGACCCCTCGACCAGCCCCCGCGGCCGGTGTGTCCGAGGAAGCCGGCGCGCCCAAGAAGGTCGAGCAGGTCCCGAGTGCCGCGGATGTGCACCGCGCGATCGATCTTGGAGTCGAGTATCTCCTCGGAATTCAGCGGAAGGACGGCTCCTGGGGTGGGGTGAAAGACGCCACTTTCACGAGTAGCTTCGGCAATCTGTCCACCTATCACAGCTGGACGGTCGCGACCACTGCGCTGGTGACTCTCGCGATGCTCGAGCAGGGGCGCACCGAGGAGACTCTCGCCGCCGCGAAATCCGGACTCGGGTTCATCATCGAGAATGCGGACCTGAAGCGCCCCGCGGAGTGGGACGTCGACAACAACTGGGGGTTCGTCTACGGAATCCGAACTCTCGCCGTGGCGCTGCTGGACGAGCGTATCGCGGGCACGGAGCTCGAGGGCCCGGTCCGTGAGGCGGCGCAGACGATGCTCCGCGGTCTCGCCAAGTATCAGTCCCCTCGCGGCGGCTGGGGCTACTACGCGGACCCCGATGCGGCCTGGAACCCGGAGTGGGCGACCTCGTTCACCACCGCGGTCTCGCTCATCGGCCTCCGTGCAGCGAAGGACGCGGGGCTCGAGGTCGACGAGAAACTGATCCAGACCGCGGTAAGGGCGGTCGAAGTCTGCAAGCTCCCGAACGGGGCGTACGCCTACACCGTCTCGCCGACCCCCCCGCATCTCCGGCTCGAATCGATCGACCAGGTGAAGGGTTCGCTCGGGCGGATCCAGGTCTGCAACGTCGCACGCCTCTGCGGCGGCAGCGAGGTGCCCGCGGACGAGATCGAATGGGGGCTCGGTCAGTTCTTCGAGCACCACAAATTCCTCGACGTCGCGCGGAACAAGCCGATCCCGCACGAGGCGTTCTACGCGAACGCTGCGTACTTCTACCTCTTCGGACACTACTACGCGGCGCACGCGATCGAGAGCCTTCCGGAAGAGCGCCGTGGCAAGTGGGCGCGGCAGCTCCGCGAGCCGATCCTGAAGACTCAGCAGGCCGATGGATCGATGTGGGACTTCTGGATCGCGGGCACGACGAAGGCGTACGGAACTGCATTCGGGGTGATGTCGCTGGGGAGGACGCTGGAGACCGAACCGGAGAAGTAGGAGAGCGCGGTCCCCTCGAACTTCTCATGATGGGTCGCTGCGAGGTCGCGCGCCATCGACCGGGCGCGGAGACCGGGCGCGGAACTTCTACGAGCACAGAAACCCCTGGGGATCGGTCGGTGTTGCTACGTCGAACAGCCCGCATTCGAAAGGAACCGACGATGCGAATTCTGCTCGCCGCGCTCTTCACCCTCGGACTCTGCGCACCCACGCTCGCCCAAGATCGACCGACCCGGGAGAACCCCAGGGCGTCGGTGGACCAGGCTGACGGCACCCAGCGCCCGATGCGAAGAGCGCTAGGGCGACGATCCTTGCGCCGTCTCGGCGTCGATCGGCCGCGTCGACACGACATGGAGCAGGGCGCGGCCAGGGGGCAAAAAATGCGCGAAAAGCGCATGGAGCGCTTTGATGTCGACGGCGATGGAAGCCTCGATGCGGTCGAGCGTCAGGCTGCTCGTGAAGCCCGCCAGAGTCATCGGAGCGCGGTCCGTACTCGGGTGCTCGGGCGATTCGACGCGGATGGGGACGGCGATCTCTCCCGATCGGAGCGCCGAGCCGCTCGCGAGAAGATGCGGGATCGGGCCGAGAAGCGACGCGAGAGCGCAGACACGAGCGGTGACGGGGTGGTCAGCCCCGAGGAGCGGCGCGCGGCACGTCAAGCGAGGCGTGAGCAACGTGAGTCTCGGCGCGGCGAGTTCGACAAGGACGGAGACGGTCGACTGAGCCCGCAGGAGCGTGACGCTCTCCGTGCATCGCGTTCGAGCGACCGCCCCCGCTGACCACCGGAGAGAGCCCATGGGGGGGATGATGCGAATACTGGCGGAAACGACCACGGCATTGCTCGCGGTGGTGCTCACGCTCATCCCCCCGGCGCGGATGACCCAGGAACCGCCGACCACCGGGGTGCTGCCCACGACGGGGGCGCTGGACCTCGAGGAATTCCGCCGGATCCAGTCCCAGCTCGAGCCGCCGCCCGACGAGCCGTGGCGGACGATCCCATGGAAGATCTCGCTCCTCGATGCGCAGCACATCGCTGTGGCCGAAGAGAAGCCGATCTTCATCTGGGCGATGGATGGACATCCGCTCGGGTGCACGTGAAACAACGGCGTGCTCGACCGTGCGTCGACCTTCGCGGACCCGGAGATCGTGGAGCTGCTCCGGACGAAGTTCATCCCGGTGGCGATCGACCAGGCGTACCAACGGCGGCAGAAGGACGCGGAAGGCGAATTCTATCGAAAGATCGCCGGCCGGGGCCCGCGGAGCGATTTCCAGAACACGACGCAGGGGCTCTACATCGCGACCGCCGCCGGCGAGCTGTTGGTCTTCAACAACAACCGGGGACCGAAGCGCATCCGGAAGTTGATGAAGGAGGCGCTGGCGTCGTTCCATCCCCCCGAGACCGTGGCCATTGCGGCGGGAGAGCGCGACGCGCGGTACAGCCCCCGACCGCCGGAGGGGGGCCTCGTCGTCCGCGTTCGAGCGAGGATCCTCGACGGGTACGGCGAGACCGACGACCCGTGGAAGCGGATCTTCCACTCGGCGATCTCCCGCGACAATCTCTGGATCACCCGCGCGGAGCACGTCGCCCTGGCCGGCGGGGAATTCCCCGCGAGCTTGCAGCGACGTATTTCGCGGTTCCACCTGGTCGACAACACTCGGGGGGAGCCCCCGATGTGGCGAGAAGAAGAGATCCGCCGCAGCGAGTGGAAACTGGCGGAGGGCAGCTGGAGCGGTCGGGTCGAGCTTCGAACGAAGGACGACCAGCGAGGATACGATGCCGAACTGCGAGGAGAGGTGACCGTCGTGGACGGGACGGTCACCGGCTTCGACTTCGTCGCACGGGGAAGTTTCTGGGGCGAGGGTCGCTACACCGGGGGCGCTCCTGAGGGGAGGTTCCCGCTCGCGATCTCGTTCTCGCTGGCCGACGGCGCCGATACCGCGGATGCGATCCCCCCCCAAGGGTCGCGGGGGTGGGTTCGAGGCTATCTGGAGTGATGTTCGACTATTTCCGAATCCCCACGAACGTCCCCGTCGTGAGTTGCTGACCGTCGACACGCTTCCCTCGGAAGATGATCGCCGAGCCGCCGGGGGCGACATCTTCGAGTTCTGTCGGCTGAGCGCCGGGGGGGAACTGCACGCGTGCGATCGGTTTTCCGAGCAGACTCTCGTGGATCCGGCAGTGCCACCCCATCGCGTTCACACCGATGGAGAGGATGACCTCGTTCCCCGAGGATGAGAACGCGGAACGGAAGATGCCATGGTACCGGGCGAGTTCGGCGTGCGATTCGGTGTCGATCAGTAGAGTCCGACCGTCGATCATCCGCACGAGCAGCCGCGATCCATTCGGTGAGACGGTGACTTCGTCGAGTACGGTGACTTCGAAGGGCGCGTTCAGCTCCTCCTCGATCGGAACTTCGTAGTCCTTCTGCCAGAGCTTCTTCTCCGAGGCATCCGACGCCTCGATTCGAATCGACCGGGGTCCGAACCGCTCGACCTTGTAGAGGGTCCCGTCTTCAGCGATGTCGCAGAGCCCGATGGGACCAAACCAGCGGCGATCGACCTTCCCCAGCGAAAAGTTCCACTGGACGACCCGCGGGGTGGTGTCGCTGTCCTCCTCGTACAACAGTCGAGTGGGGACCCGGAGGCGAGACTTCTCCGGCTCCCGCAGCGCATCCAGGATCTCACGCTCCCGAGAGAGGGAGTGGCGGGTCGTCGTCAGCTTCTCGCGATCGATGAGAACGAGATCTCCCTTCCGGCGCAGGACTGCGTAGCGGATGCTCGCGGTGTAGAACTGCCCCGGCTCCGATCGCTGCTCGATCAGCGAGTTCGTGAACGGATTCCAGCGCACGAGTCGGCAGCGTTTTGCGTTCCTCACGCAGAACTGTATCGCGCCATCGCGAAGGATGCGGGCGTACTTGCGGTCGGCGTGCGAGATGTCCGGGTCGTCGATGAAGGATTTCTCGAACGGGAGGGCGGTCAGCTCCCCCCCCGAAGTCGCGTACACCAGATCCCCGCCGTGCGATGGGGTCAGCGTGGCGGGGACCGACGATCCGCATTCGACCTTCGCGTCGATCCCGGCCTCCCCCGAAGTGCGGATCCGGTACACCACCCCCTTGCGGCCGAGGACCCCGCTGACCGTCAGACCTCCGACCCCATCCCCGGGGAATGACACCGCACGGATCGTCGCTGCCGCGAGGCGCTCCGGCTTGGTGAACCGGACGAGCGGTGACCCCTTCCTCGTCTTGGGATCGATGTGCAAGATCGCCTCCTCGGTCACGGCCACGAAGCCGGCGATCCCCGCCACTCGGACGAGCGGAGCGCGGGCGATGTTCTCCGGAAACGAATCGGAGGCGCGTTTCCCGTCGGTGAGGGTCTTCTCCTGACCCCATTCGAAGATGTGGATCGTGCCATTTCGGGCGGCGACCGCGACGTGCGTGCCGGTTCCGCTGAAGACCAGCATCGACGCGTCGTCGTGCTCGGCGACCACCGCGCCGGTCGCAACGGCGATGATTCCCACCCTGGACGGGGTGCTGACGGTGAGGTGATTTCCGTCGGGGGAGAGTTCGAGGTGATGGACGTAGTCTTCCCCGCCCCCTTCGTGCGGAGCGAGCGCTGCACTCCACCGGACTTTGCTCTTCGAGAGGTCGAAGCAGGTCACCTTTCCCTGACCGCGACCGATGTAGAGGGTCTTCTCCTCGGGTCCGAAGAGAAGCGCGGTGGGAGCGGAAGGACAATCGATCGAACGGATGGGATCGCCGAGATTCCCGGGGATGAGTTCGATCTTCTCCTCTGCCCACATCGCGACCCGCCCTGTGATCGGACCGACCGCGACCCAGTGTGTCCGACAAGGGATGTGCATGTCGCCGGGACTCGGCAGCGCATCGAGAAACTCGTACTGCCAGGACTCTTCGGCGTTCGCCTCGCCGTCGAAACCGAGGAAGAGGGGGAGAGCCAGGAGGAGCGCGCAGGAACTGCGGAGCATCGGCATCTTCTCCATCTCGTGCACTGTGGAGATCCGGCGGGCGGCCCTGGACATCCTAGACGGTCGAGATCGGTCGTGCCCGAATGATCTGGTGCGAGGAAGTTCTGGGTCGATGGCGGCGCGATCCCGAGGGACAATGAGGCCCTGCAGGAGATCGACATGAACCAGAGCCATCCCCGAACGATCCGAGTCGTAGTCGTCGGTATCTCGATCGCGTTCACAGTCCTCTCGTTCTCCTCCCCGGCGTCCGCCCAGAACATCTTCTCCGACGTGGGGCTGGCGGTGCCGGTCGGGAACAATCCGCTCTCCGTGGCTCTCGGCGATGTCGATCTCGACGGCGATCTCGACATCGTCACCTCGTCCGATTTCGGGGCGAACATTCGCCTCGGCGATGGCCAGGGAGGCTTCTCCGTCACGGGACCCGACATCGGAATCGGCAACTGCGATTTCGTGACGCTCGGGGATGTCGATTCCGACGGAGATCTGGATCTCGTGACGTTGACGCAGGTGCTGACGGTTCATCTGAATGACGGGACCGGTCTCTTCGACCCGATCGGTTTTTCGGTCCCGGTGGGGTCGAATCCGGAGGAGGTCTCACTCGCAGATGTGGATGGCGACGGGGACCTCGACATCATCTGCGCGAACCGGGGCAGCGGCACTTGTAGCATCCGCCTCGGAGATGGCAGCGGCGGGTTCGCATCCACAGGTCAGGATGTCCCGGCGGGGACGGACGCCGTGACGTTCGGCGATGTCGATCTCGACGGCGACCTCGACTTCGTGAGCGTTGGTTCCAATCCGCTCACCGGATCGGTGAGCGTGCGGACCAACGACGGAAGCGGCAACTTCGTGGCGGTCTTCCCTGAAATCGTCATCCCGGCTGGACCGATGGACGTCGAGCTCGCGGACCTGGATGGCGACGGCGACCTCGACCTGGTCACTGCGAACGGCAACACGAGTTCTTGCAGCGTCCGTCTCGGCGACGGATCGGGAAGCTTCGCTGCGACCGGTCAAGAAGTGATGGTGGAGTCGCTGACCCTTTCCCTCGCCCTCGGGGACGTGGACGGTGATGCGATCACCGATCTCGTCACCGCGAATCTCTGGGACTTGACCTGCAGCGTCCGCCTCGGGGTGGGAGATGGATCGTTCCAGCCGACCGGGCAGAACGTCCCGATCGGCCCGACGACCACCACCTTTTCCCTCAACTTCACCACCGCTGTCGCGCTCGGCGACGTGAACGGAGACGCCCGGCTCGATCTCGTCGCCACCCACATCGCCGGATTCTTCGCCGACGTCGCGGCGGTGCGCCTGAACGTCAGCGCGAGATTCCGTCGAGGGGATGCGAACGACGATGGTTCGGTCGATGTGGCCGATCCGATCTTCACTCTCACCTACCTCTTCGGCGGAGGTTCGCTCTCCTGCCACGATGCGGCGGACGTCAACGACGACGGGGCTCTCGACGTGGCCGATCCGGTCTACGGCTTGGCATATCTCTTCGGCAGCGGTCCACCCCCGCCGGAGCCCCTCGCGGTCTGCGACTCCGATCCGACTCCGGACCCGCTCGCGTGCTTCGAGTCCACCGCCTGCCCCTGACCTGTTCGAACTTCGATGTATTGGTTCTCCCCCTCCGATCGACCTCTAGAGAGGACGATCTTGGAGGTGAACGATGCGGCGCGAGCAGACCATCGGCTGGGCGATCTTGGGTGCGCTCTCCCTCGGAGCACTGCTCCATATCGCTGCGAGCTGGGCAGAGGGTGCAGAGAAGGGACTTGCCGTCCACGAGTGGGGGACCTTCACCTCGGTGTCAGGTACCGACGGGGAGCTCCTCGAGTGGCGCCCACTGCTCGGCCCCGACGACCTCCCGGGATTCATCTACGGGCCGAACGGCAGCCGCGGCGACTTGCGAAAGGGTCGTCGAGGGAAGCTGAGCCGGACCGCGACCGTGCGCATGGAGACGCCGGTCGTGTACTTCTACTCCGATCGGGCGATCGACGTGTCGCTCAGAGTCGAGTTCCCCCTAGGATGGATCACCGAGTGGTTCCCCGCGGCGGATGAGATCGAGCGAGGGCTCGACTGGGTCCGGGTCTCGGTCGTGCCCGACACGCCGAACGCCTTCCCCCGAGAAGATGCGCCGAGCCACTACTATCCGGCCCGCGAGACCGACGCCGCTCCTCTTCGCGTCGGGGAGGAGAGCGAGAAGTTCCTCTTCTACCGCGGCCTCGGAACTTTCGACCTTCCTCTGCGCGTGTCGCTCTCCGACTCGAAGCTCACGCTACGAAACCAAGTGCGCGACCCGCTCGCTCCGGTGCTCGTCTTCGAGAATCGCGGGGGGCGGACCGGGGTGAGGGTGATCCCGAAGCTCGAGGGACAGGCGATCGTGGACCGTCCGGAGCTCACCGCGGGGACCGATCGAGTGAAAGCCGTTCTCCTCGGGGCGCTGGTCGCACATGGCCTGTACAAGAAGGAGGCCGCCGCGATGATTCGCACATGGGAGGACACCTGGTTCGAAGAGGGACTGCGGGTCTTCTCCATCGTTCCCCGGACAGTGACCGACGATCTCCTGCCGCTCACGATCTCGCCGCGTCCCACCACGCTCGTCCGGGTCCTGGTCTCCCGCATCGAAGTGCTCGCCCCGGAGCTAGAGGCTGCCGTGGCGCAGGCGATCGACAAGATCCTCGACCCAGAGCGTGGGGAGGAAGGACGCCGAGACCTCGTGGGGCTGGGTCGGTTCGCCGAACCGATCTTGAGGCGTTCCTTGAACGAGTCCCAAGACCCGGCAGTCCGCGCGATCCTCCTCGCGGCCCTCTACCACTGATCCCGCATCCCCGATCTCCTCGGCAGGAGAAAGCACATCGCACGGACCATTCGGGTACCTTGATTCCGACCCCCGCGCGGGTGGATGCGGGGGAGCCGAAGGGGGCCCGTGAGTTTCGTAGAAGTGCTCGACGTCGTGCTCACCGCGGTGCCGATCTACGCATTGATGGTCAATTTTCGCCGGGCGCGATCGTCCCTCGTCTTCATGGGGATCTTCATCTCCGGGCTCTGCTACCTCGCGGCCCGACTTCTCGGCCTGAAACTCCTCGCGATGCTCATCCAGGGCTTCTTCGCGGTGATCCTGTTCGCCATCATCGTGATCTTCCAGGAAGAGTTGCGCCAGATGTTCGAGGGGATCGCCGTGCGCGTCCTCGGAGGGCGATGGAGGAGGCGACGGGGCTCGCGCGCGGGGCGGCCGGATGTCGAGGTGCTGGTGAAGACCGCGACCTCGCTCGCCGAAGATCGAATCGGCGCGTTGATCGTCCTCGAGGGAGCCTCATCCCTCTCCAGGCACTTGCAGGGTGGGGTGAAGCTCGACGGAGAACTCAGCGTTCCGCTGCTCGAGAGCATCTTCGACCCGAGTTCACACGGCCACGATGGGGCGGTGGTGATCGCCGGAGGCCGAGTGACTCAGTTCTCCTGCCGGCTTCCCCTCTCTTCCTCGACCGATGGGGTCCTGGAGGAACGAGGGACACGCCACGCGGCGGCCCTCGGCCTCGCGGAACGCTCGGACGCCCTCTGCCTGGTGGTGTCGGAGGAGAAGGGCACGATCTCGATCGCGCGAAACGGACGCCTCGAACCGGTCTCCGATCCGACCAGCCTCGACACGCAACTCGACGAGTTCCTGGCGGGGGCCGATCCTCATGCGGTCCGAACCCTCCTCAGTGGGGGGAGGCACGGCGCCACCCTGAAAGCCGCGGCGCTCGCTCTGTCGATGGCGATGTGGTTCTTCCTGATCCACGAGTCGGCGATCGCCTACGACAGATTCCAGGTATCTGTCGTCACCTCGGAAGCTCCGACTGGATACTCGCTGAAGAAGCTCGAGCCGCTCGAGGTGAGTGTCGAGTTGTCCGGCCCGCGACGCGCGTTCTACTTCGTGCAGGGCTCGGATCTCCGATTGAACGTGCGGATCCTCGATGCCGGACCCGGGCAACAGACGCTGCCCCTGTCCGCCTCGGACCTGGACCTTCCGGAGGGATTGAAATTCGAGAAGTTCCTCCCGGACGCGATCCGAGTGACGCTCGAGCCGAAGGGTTCAGCGCCGGCGGTTCGAGACGTCAAGGAGTAGCCATCGCAAGATGATGAAGGGCAGCAGCACCGGGAGGAGCACGATCTTCACGAGGTCGAAGATGGCGCTGCGCGGCTTGTAGGGGGCCGGGGTCGAGGAGTGGCGCACGGACATGCTCGACGGCGAGAGGGCGCGTCGGACCTTCTTGGACGCGCGCAGCGCGCCGCTGCCCTGGAAGCGGGTGATCGCCTTGCTCAATGCCGACCGAGCGGCCTTCGCGTCGGGGAAGCGATCCTTCGGCCCGTTCGAGAGGCATCGGCCGAGGAATGCCTGCGTCTCGGCGGAGAAGGACTCGATCGCGGATCTCGCCGGCTGCTCGCCGGTGCGGTGATCGCGCGCTTTGATCCCGGTCAGCAAGTAGAGGACGAGGGCGCCGAGTGAGTAGATGTCGGAGCGGCGGTCGAGGGACGCCCTCCCCTCTTCCACTTCGGGCGCGGCGAAACCGAAATCGGTGAGGGGGACGACGAGAGCGTCTCGCACGACGACCCCGCCCTCATCGCTCTTCTGGTAGTTCGCGCAGCTCGCGACCCAGATCCGATCGTGATCGGACGCATCGACCAGAATGTCTTCCGCCCGCAGCTCGTAGGCGAGCACCCGCCAGCGGTGCAGATCGATGAGCAGGTCGCAGAGCCTCAGCCCGAGCCGGAGCGCACGCTCCTCTGGGAGCCGTTTTTCCCGCCCGATGAGCACATCGAGCGGCTCTCCCGCGAAGGTCTCGGTGATGAGCACCGGCTCGATCCCGCGGAGCATCTTGCCGCTCTTCCCTCCGAACTTCTCCTGGGTGTTCTTGCAAGTGAAGAAGTCCACCGGCTCCGGGAGGAAGTTGAGCGGCAGGGTGAGCATCTCCGCCTCGTGGAGGAGACGACGCCTGACGTTCTCGACGTAGTTCTCGTTGGTGAGGAGACGCTTCTCGTACCGACAGACGGTCAGCGTGACCCGGTGGTCGGTGAGGTCGTCACGGAGGCTGCGGGCGAGATAGGAATTCCGGTACCGGGTCGACTGGAGCAATTCCAGGACCTCCCAACGGCTGGAGAACTCGGTCTCCTCGCCGCTCTCTCGGAGCACCGTATTCGCCTTGAGTTCCACCGGTTCACCTCACCAGTCGATCGAGGACGACGACCATCTCTGCCGCGGTGTTGAACCGTCGCTCCGGGTCTCGCTCGAGCGACTTGGCGATGAGGTCGCGGAGCGAAGGGTCGATCCCGGCGGGAAGTTCGTCCGGAGAGAGGGTCGGGAACTGGTTCGTCACGGGGTCGGCGAGGCGCGTCGGGTCCTTCCGCGCGAAGATTCTCCAGAGGAGAGCCCCTGCCGAGTAGAGATCGGCGCGGCCGTCGACCCGGTCCGAGGACGAGAAGAGCGTCTGGAGCTCCGGGGCCGCGTACCCGTAGGTGAGCGCTCCCTTCTGCTCCTTCCGCTTCTTCTTGTCGATGACCGGCATCGCCCCGCCGAAGTCGATCAGCGTCATCCGATGGCGTCGATCGACCAGGATGTTCTCCGGTTTCAGGTCGAGATAGAGCATCTGCAGCTTGGTACCGTCCTCACGGGTCCGTGGCGTGTGCATCTTCGAGAGGGTGACCAGGACATCGCGCACGATGCGGAGGAGAACCTTCTCGGGGAGCACGTCGATGAGCTCTCCCACCGGCAGCCCCAGGATTCGCTCCATCACGAGATACGGCTCTCGGTGGACCTCGATACGAACCCCGAGGAACTTGTGGACCTCTTCCTGCTCGAGTTTCCCGAACGGGTAGGTCTTGTGGAGGAACTCCACGTTTTGGTCATAGAAGAAGTCGTTGAGGTGGGGGACGTTGTTGATCCCCCGGGCGCGCAGCTCCGTGAGGATGCGGCGCTCCCGTCGAAACATTTGGCGCAATTGATAGATGTTGTAGATCGCCTTCTGGCGGTCGAACGCGAACTCCGAGGCCTGGTACTTGATCGCCTTGATCAGCACTTCGTTGCCGCGGAGCTTCTTGTCCCTGGCCTGGAGGATGATTCCCATCCCGCCGTACGCGAGGACCTCTTTGATCTCGTAGCGCCCCGCCTGGAGAGTCTCCTGCATCTGCAGGATCTTCCCCTTCTCACCGCCTCGCTTGAATTCGAGATCGATGATTTCCGCGGTGGCGCTACGAGATCCCATTGCAACTACTCCTCAGTGGTCAGCTTCATGCGAACCTTGCCGCCCAGCACGATCCGGTCTCCGAGCTGTATCTCGAACCGCTTCGCGTACTGGGAAGGATCGACGAGGTTCTGGCAGACCTGGGTACCGGTGGTTCCCTTGTAGACGAACACGAAGAACTGGTTCCCGTCCCGGAGGAGGCGCATGTGCTGCCGCGAGACATGGCGGGCGGAGACCCCCTTCGACGCGAGCTTCCCGAGATCGAGGTCGGGGAACACATCCCGGTGCGGATCCTCGCGACCGATGAGGGTGATGTCGTTGACCAGAGGATGGACGTGAACCACGGTGGGTTCGTCGTCGTGGTAGACCTGGATCACGACCTGGCCCGTCGCTACGCCGGTCTTCACCGAGTCGGTCCCGATCGGAGCGTCGTCGACGTCCATGTCGACGTCCGTGTCGGAGTCCATGTCGGCGTCGGGATCGACATCGTTCATGTCGTCGTCGTCGCCCCCGAAGTACGCCTCCTCCCAGCCAGTGTCATCCAGGACCTCGACCGGGCCGACGTCGTCATCGTCGTCGTCCATCGCGGTGTAGGCCGCATCGATATCGTCATCGACCACGTCCTCGACCGCGACCGCGACTTCGGAGCCCTGGGTCATCTCCTGGGCCGCACCGTCACTGAAGTCGTGGAGGCTGGAACCCGGGGTCGAATCGTCCCCGCCCATCGCCTGCGGAACCGCGAGGGGCTCCCCGCAGATCACGCAGTTCGTCGCCCCGTCAGAGTTGCTCTCGAAACAGTTGTCGCAGCGTTTCACGGTTTTCTCCTCTCGTCTAGAAGCTGTCGTCGAGGACATGCGGGAGTTCTCCGCCGCCCGCCACCACGGTGCTCGCCACCACCGACGCATTCAGCATCTCCTGGCTGACTTCGCCGTTCTCGAGAAGATCGGACATGATCGTCTCGTAGTGGTTCTTCATCGCCGCATCCCCGATCTCGTCGTACCGACGGATCAAGATCTGCAGGTACTTCGCGGTCTGCTCGGAGTCGCCGCCCTTGTAGGACTGGACGAACCGGTCGGCGAGCTGGGTGATGCTGGCGCGGCGAAACACTTCCATCACCTCGCCGTTGACCTCTTCCGCCTGCTTCGAGTCGTTCGTGTACTGAACGTTGATCCCCAGCTCGATCTTCTCGCCCACCAGATTGAGGGAAGGTACGTTGTAGGTGAGAGTCGCCTTGCACACTTCGAACTCGCCGGCCCCCCGCTGGGGAACGATCGCGAGGAAGAGGAACGAGTATGCCTTGTTCTTCTCGATGTTCCCGACGTTGAACTGCACGGCCCGATCGTTGTCGGGGACCATGTTTCCGATGAAGGCCTGCTCGGGGCTGGTCTTGTACGCGAGCCCGGCGGGAACGTCCGCGGGAAACTCGATCTCGAGGCCGACGTTGGTCGCGACGAAGTTCTCGATCCGACCGATGAGGCTCGAAAAGGTCATTTTGATCGCGTCGACATCGCTGTCCCCGAAGAGCGCACCGTTCGAGGGGGTCACGAGCTTGAGCAGGTGATCGGCCTCGTAGTCGGCGCCGATCCCCACCGCGAAGAGCTGGACACCCTGATCGGTTGCATCGCACGCCGCCTTCTCGGCGGTGTCGGGGAAGTCCGCCGCGCCATCGGTGAGCAGGATCATCACTTGCGCCTCGGCGTTGCCGCGCTGGAGCGCCTTGAGGCCCTCCTTGATCCCGTCGGCCATGTTGGTCGAGCCGCCGGCGAGCGAACGGATCTCCTCGATCTGCTTCTTGATCGAGTCCTTCTCCGAGCTGGTCGCCTGGGCGTTGTCGACGAGCACGTGGATGCTCGACTGGAACGCGACCAGGGAGATCTTCTGCGTCTCGTGGACCGTGTCGACGATCAACTTTGCCGACGCGATCGCGGTCTCGAGTTTCTCACCCAACATCGAGGCGCTGCAGTCGAAGGCGAGACAGATGCTGGTGTCCATCGATCCCGATTCCGAGTTGCGCAGCTCGTCCTCCGGCCAGATGTTCACGAGACACTTGAGCTCGGTCTCCACATTGCTCGTCGGAATGCGCGGTCGATCCAGACTGGCGTCGAACGCTAGTTCGTTGGCCACTTTCAAACCTCCTTTTCGTCACAATGGACGAGGATCGCAGTGATGTTGTCGTCGCCGCCACGTTCATTCGCAGCGACCAGAAGGTTCCAAGCTCCCCGAGCGGGTCGGTCCGCCTCCAAGATGATCTCGTGGATCCTCGCCTCGGCGTTTCTTCCGATGCAGTCCGGGATCCCGTCCGAACAGACCAGGATCCGATCCCCAGGGAGGAGGCTCAGGGTCGTGAATTCCGGCACCACGGGGACTGCGACGATTCCTTCCTCGTCCCGAGTGCATTGACCGATTGCGTTGGTGAGTTCGCCGAGTCCGGAGGCGTTGAGGATCGCCTCGAGGCCGCGCCCCTTGCGCAGGATCTTGGTGCGCCGGTCTCCGTCGACGGTGACCTGATCGATCCACTCCTCGCGGATCACGTAGATCCGACTGTCTCCGACGTTGGCGAGGCACGCCTCGCGACCGCGACGGAAGAACGCGACCGCAGTGCTCGACATCACGCGGTACTTCGAGTCGATCGGATGGGGATGGATCTCCGCCACCTCGCGGCAGATCGCAGCATTCGCCCGTTCGAAGATCTGGCGCAGGAGATCGGGGAGATCCCACTGGGCCGCTGGTACGGATGAGATGTTTCGGATGAGGTCGCGCCAGACGACCTGGGTCGCCCGGACCACGTGCTCCGCGGCGCGGTCGCCGCTGCCGATGTCGGCGGTCGACACGCCATCCGCGACCAGGAACAACCCCACCTCGCCGGCCTCATCCTCGCCGACGAAGTACTGGTCTTGGTTGCGCGGGTTCTTGGTGCTCTTGTTGATGCCGCCGTGGGTCGCAGATCCGATGCGGACCGCCAGAGTTCCTCTGGGGTATGCTTCACGCTGGAGGTCGGCGTCGATCACCGTCTCGAGTGCCTCGAGGAGTGCGACCGGGTCCGAGAATCGGTCCTCGGGGAGTCGGGCGAGCGCGCACCGGAGGATCGGGTCGATGCCGAGGGGCAACTTCGGTTCGAAGATCCGGACCGGCGGGAGTTGGTCCGCGAGCCGCGCGAACTCCGGGATCGGATCGAGACCGGTGATCCAGTAGTAGAGGACCGCTCCGAGCGAGTAGACGTCGGTGCGCGGGGAGAGCGGCCGATTGATCTGCTTGGTCAACTCCGGGGCGTAGATGCCGTTGTCGAGGAACGAGAGGCCGGTGGGGGGCGTGTCGACCGGGTAGCGCGGCAGGTCGTCGGAGATCGTGTAGCTCCCCTGCTCGAGGTCATGAACGATGTCCTCGGAAGTGAAGCGCAGCACCATGCGCTCGGCGCTGAACTCGGCGGCAAGAGCTCGGGCGATTCCGAGGATCGCATCGCGGATGGCGGGAGCTTCCCCCCCCCTGCCGCCCCGAACCCGGCGCCGAACCCTCTGGTCCTCGAGGGTTTCGCCGCTCCTCGGCTCGATCGGGACCGACGAGTCCCCTATGACAGCTGGATCCAAGAGAAAGGCCTTCCCTACCGAACACGGGTCTCCGGAACGGACCCCGCGCGGGGTGGACCGATGCAGTTCGCGGACCATCCCGATATCGGCAGGATGGGTCGGAGAATCCAACTCTCGGGCAGAACTCGCGTGCGAGGTCGAGCCGGCAA
This sequence comes from Planctomycetota bacterium, assembly GCA_032128395.1. Classification (GTDB taxonomy): domain Bacteria; phylum Planctomycetota; class UBA8108; order UBA1146; family UBA1146; genus JAQBGV01. Next base: position 21,957 of record JAQBGV010000123.1, read on the forward strand.
GCAGACCCACTGCCGGAAGCAGTTTCGTTTCCACGGGTTACCGACTTGGTGCGACTGCCCCGAATGTGGAGGCGAACGCTCCGATGGCGGCGATCCCTCGATGAGCGAAGTCGGGCGGAAGCGCGGCGAGATCGCCGCTCCCAGCTCCTCGTGACCACGTACGGGGGGGAGGTCGGTATCCTAGTGGGCTCGATCGAGGGACCCGGAGGGGGTGCCTCGCTCGATTCGGAACCGGCGGCGTGCCGGGGTGCACCTGAACGATCCTGGGACCCGAGATGAACGACTCTTCAACGCGATCGACTTTCTACGGCAGCCGGCGCGGCCATCTGGTCGTGATGCTCTTCGTCGTCGCCCTCCTCGGCGGTGGCATCCGCTCCCTCATCACCGCGGACTCCCGGTTCGGCTGGGGGATGTTCAGCCGCAATATGGCCTACATGATCGAGTACTCGTGGGTCCATGCCGATGGGAGCCGCACGAAGCACGTCCCTGGCGACGAATTGCAGGGCAAGGGGTCAGAGCTCGCTGCGCGTGGGGGGCAGACGGTTTTCCGGCACAGCGACCCGAGGTCCCGGAACACCCGTTACGGGCTCGGGACGATGCGGTGCTGGATCCGCAGCTACCTCTCGTACCTCTACAGAGACGAGGCTCGACGCCCCGCGGGGGCGGTCGCGATCGAAGCGCGTCTCCACTACGCGATCAACCTGAGGCGAAGTGACCGTACCGCTCCACAGCTCGAGGTGATCCGGTGGGGCGACACCTCCGGCGGGTCGGCCGACCGATGAACCAGTCTGCTCTCTCCCGCCTCGCGATCGCCTGGGATCGCTTCTGGTTCGCTCCCGCCTCCCGGGAGACCCTCGGACTGGTGCGGATCTTCTTCGGCTTCGTGTTCTTCCTGCGGATGACCGGGGCGACCGGGCTCTACCGGATCGATGAGATCACGATGCGTTTCCCGAAGCGCACCGTCTTCCCGATCCGCGAATTGTTCGGCTCCTGGCACATGCCGTATCCGTTCCTCGAGTGGTTGCCGGTTCCGGGCGAGTTCTGGTGGAGCCGGATCGAGGACGCACTCCTGCTCCTCTCGGTGCTCCTGATCGTCGGGCTCTTCACCCGTATCGTCGCACCGGTGCTCGCCGTGTTGTTCACGTACGTCTTCTTCCTCAGTCAGCATCACTTCTATCACCACATGCTCCTGTACGGGATCGTGTTCTGGATCCTCGCGTTCGCTCGCTCTGGTCAGCACTATTCACTCGATGCGATGCTGCGCGATCCGCGCGAACGGGGCGCGCTCGGCCTGGTGCTCCCGCTGCGACTGATCCAGGTGCTCGTCTGCGCGATCTACCTGTTCACCTTCTTCTGGAAGAGCAACAGTGGCTGGACCACGGGAAGCATCATGGAGATCTTCGCCGAGACGGGCTCGCTGAAGGGGCAGTTCGCGACCTGGGTCCATTCCGTCATTCCGAGTCAGATTCTCAGCATCGGCACGCTGATCATCGAAGGAGGGTTGCCCGTCTGCCTCCTGTGGCCAGCAACTCGCCGGTGGGCGATCTTCGCCGGGGTAGGTCTGCACCTCGGGATCGACGCGACGATGAACGTCAATTCCTACAGCTACCAGATGCTCGCCCTCTACATCGCGTTCCTGACGCCGGGCGCGGGGGCGACCGTCGTCCTCTTCGACGGGTGTTGCGGCCTGTGTCATCGCTCCAAGCGCGGGATGCGTCTTTTCGACTGGTTTCGCCGGCTCCGTTGGGTCGACTTCCAATCCGAGGAGGGGAGAACGGTGCTGCCGGGGAAGACGCCCGAAGATCTGAGCCGAGCGATGCATCTCCGCACTCCGGGTGGTGTGACCCGAGTGGGGTTCGCCGCGTGGCGAGAGATCCTGGTCAGTTGTCCGGTGACCTTCCTGCCCGGGATGCTGCTCTTCATCCCGCCGATTCCGTCGATCGGTGAATGGGTGTATCGGTGGGTCGCGGACCATCGGGGTCGGCACGCGTGCCCCGTCGAACGGCCCACTTCCAGCGAGCGGGTGGCACCTCTCCCGATGGTCGCGTGTCCCGAAACGAAAAAAGTGACTCGGTTCCGCGCGGCGATCGCGATCGTCCTCCTCGGCGTGACCGTTCTCCTCGGTGCGATCTTCCACCGGCTGAACGAACATCCCACGGTGGCGGCGGCAGTTCCCGCACCCTCGGCTACTTCCCGGCTCCAGGCACACATCGCACTGGCCAGCAGCTTCCTGCTGCGACAGCTCCAGCCGAGCGGCCAGTTCGTCTATCGGATCAATCTCGATAGTGCGGTCTCGATGGAGGAGAAGTACAACATTCTTCGTCACGCCGGGGCGATCTACTCCTTGGCGATGATGCGAGGGGAGACTGCGAGTCACACGCTCGATCCAGCGCTCATCCGGGCGACCCAGTACCTGCTGGAGAGCTCCTGCTCTCCGGTCGAAGGCTCGGAGACGATGCAGGCGATCTGGTCGCGTCCCGAGATCGGCGGATTCGATGGACCGGTGCAGGCGAAACTCGGTGGAACGGGTCTCGGTCTCGTCGCCCTCCTCTCGGTCGAGAAGATCGCGCCGGGGACCACTTCGCTCGAACTGCTGCGCAGTCTCGGCCGGTTCCTCGTGATGATGCAGGGCCCGGATGGCAGCTTCACTTCGAAATTCATCCCGACGGAGGGAGGGGCCCAGACCGACTGGGAGTCCCTCTACTATCCGGGCGAAGCGGCGCTCGGGCTGGTGATGCTCTACGAGCTCGATCGCGACCCGCAGTGGCTCGAATGCGCGTACCGGGCGATGGAGTTCCTCGCCCGCACGAGAGCGGGGAAGACGCGCCTCCCCGCCGACCATTGGTCGCTACTCGCGACCGCACGCATGCTGCCGCACATCGACTCGGCCCGGCGCTCGCGGCTGATCGTGCACGCGATCGCGGTGTGCGAGAGCATGCTGCGAGATCGCTTCAGAGGAGTGGGTGATTCGTTACGAGGCGGCGGCTTCGAAGCGGATGGGCGGACGACCCCCACGGCGACTCGACTCGAGGGGCTCCTCGCAGCTCTGACCTTCCTCCCGGATGGACCGAGCCGACTCCGCGAGCGGATCACGGAGGCCGTCCATCCTGCCATCGAGTATCTGGTGCGGTCCCAAGTCACGACCGGGAAGTACGCCGGGGCGATCCCGCGCGCCATCGCCCGACTCCCCGAAGCGCACCCCGACTTCGACCGTTCGTTCAACGAACGAGCCGGTGAGGTGCGCATCGACTACGTGCAGCACGTGCTGAGCGCGTTCCTCCAATATCAGCAGCTGTTCCCGATGGGGCGGAAGATGAGTCCGTAGTCGAGCGTGTCAGTTCACGGGGCGAGAGGGCGTTCCGGCCGGAGGAACGCGAGGCACTGGGAACGCGCCGCATCATCCCCGGGGACGGGGAGCGGCGACTCGATCGCAGCTCGCGGTTCCCGGCGGCGGATCGGGCGCCGGCGCTGCGTCTTCCCGTGCAGGTGCTTGTGGCGGTCCTCGCGTGCTACTTGTACCTCGGCTGGTACAGATCGACCTGCACCCCCCCCGGCATTTCGAACTGGATCACCAGGCCGTATCCCTGGTCGGTGATCCCGCCCTTGAACTCGACCCCGCGGCCGCGCAGCTCCGTGACCGTCTTCTCGATGTCGTCGCAGTAGAACGACACGCTGTGCGTCCCCGATGGCGGGCCGCCCGGTTCGCCGGTCGGGTGACACCCCATGTCCGCCTCGGCGAAGTCGAAGATCAGCCACCCTCCGCCGACGTCGTTACACGGGATGCCGAGCTTGTCACGCAGGAACGCGCGCAGCGCTTCCGCCTCGGACGAATAGAACATGCCGTGGATACCCTTGATCACCGATCGCTCCTTCCTGGTTCCTGACGCACTGAGGGTAGTCGCCTCGCGATAGCCCAACAAGCCCCTGCCGGTTAGCATCCGTGGCGATGGGGGAAGACTCGATGATCGCACTACGTCGCCGGCTTGCTCACGCCCTGTCGGACGGCGGCTCAGATGTCGGGGTTTCCCTGGACGAACCCCACTCGAAAGGAACCTGGATGCGCTCTCTCGTCATCGGTGCGGCACTCCTCTTCGTACTACCTCTCCCCGCCCAGGACTCCGGGCAAGGTGCGTGGGATCTTCTCCGCCGCCACGATCGCGATGGGGACGGCAAGATCTCACTCGACGAATACACGCGGGGGGCCGAGGGTCGGGGTGGCGGACGCGGTGCCGGCGGACGCGGTGCCGGCGGAGCGGGGCGCGACCGCCCGGGCGCGGGTTCTGAGCGTGGGGCGGGTCCCCCGCAGTCGGGCGAACTCGCACCCGACTTCGAACTTCCTTTCGCGGAAGAGCTCGATCGAAAAGTTCGTCTCTCGAGCTACGTCGGGAAGAAGCCGGTCGCGCTGATTTTCGGCAGCTACACGTGACCGCCGTTTCGCAATTCAGCCGGTCGGCTGACCACTATCTTCGAGAACTACAAGGACCAGGTGGAGTTCTACCTGGTCTACATCCGCGAGGCGCACGCGATCGATAGCCCATCCCCGAACCTGGACGGGCCGCTCCTCGAGGACCCGATCGACATCCTCGAGCGTCAGGAGGCCGCCACCAGTTGCGTCGCGGATCTCCAGCTGCCGATCCCCGCGATCCTCGATGGTCTCGATGATGCGGTGAACAGGGCGTATCAGGGATGGCCCGATCGACTCTATCTCGTCGGCCGCGATGGTCGTCTGACGTACGCGGGAGGGCGCGGGCCGATGGGGTTCGAGCCGGATGAGCTGGAAGAGGCGATTCGGGTGGAACTCGGGAAAGGACGGCGCGAGTATTTCTGAGAGCGTGGATGGGGTTGCGGCGATGGCACCTCATCCGGTGCACGATCCTCCAGGGGGAGGGGCGGGTCTCCGTGAGTCTTCCGAGACGACTGGGGCTCGACACGAGGTGATCCGCGTCTTCCCAGCTTTGCACAGCTGCAATACCTCCGAAGGGGACGAAGCGCCGCTGGCTCGCGCCGAGATGGAGCGCTAGGATAGGGGCAGTCCGCTGGAGAGTGGTAGCCATGTCCGTCGTGTCGAAGAGATTGAAAGCGTTGCTCGACAAGCACTTGGTCTGCTACGAGACCGTTCCGCACGTCTCCGATTTCACCGCGCAGGAGACCTCCGAACACACCCACACCCCCGGCCGTTCGTTCGCGAAGGCCGTGCTGGTCACCATCCCCCATGAGCTGGTGATGCTCGTCCTCCCCGCCGACCACGTCGTCGATTTGATCGATCTCCAGCGTGCGGTCCGGTCCGGACCGGTAAAGCTCGCGAGCGAGCACCGAATCGACCGCATCTTCCGCGACTGCGACCGCGGGGCGATCCCCCCCTTCGGCAATCTCTACGACATGCGCGTGTTCATCTGCCCGAGCCTGCTCGACAGGGAGACGATCACCTTCAACGCGGGGAGTCACGAGATGGCGATCCGAGTGTCGACCGAGGACTACGCCCGGTTGGTGCGTCCCATACCGCTCGAGTTTTCTCACCACATGTGATCGCGGCCTGGCTGAGCGCGACGTCGTTGCTCTCGAGAACTGCAAGTGCAGCGAAGAGGGAGCCTCGCGGTAACGCTGCAACGCGGTTCTTGCACCGCCGGAAACTCTACCGCTCGACCTGCGAACGGATCGTCTGGGTGAGGAGCTCGACGTCCTCATCGAAACTCTCGGGAGCGACCGCCCCGAAGGAGAAGCGGGCGAAGCCGTCGAAGGGGCCCGTCCCGGCGGGTGACCTGCGCATGTCGCAGAGCCGGCCGGGGAGGATCGCCGCGCCGTGGGGGAAGAGGCGGTCGTTGAACTCGTCCGCGGTCAGGCCGCCGGGGAGTCTCCCCCAGTGGTAGAAGCCGCCGTTCCCGGTGAAGAGCTCGAAGCCGAGGCCCTCGAGCGCCTCCCCGTAGCGAACGCGTTGCTCCGAATAGAACGAACCGATCGCGGTGCGCGCCTGGCGCACTCGGTCGGTCTGGAGGAGCTGCGTCACATAGAGTTGTGAAGCGCGGGAGACCCCACCCATCACGATCGATGAGTAGTTGCGAAAGAGTTCGATGTGCTCCCGCGCTGCGACCACCCAGCCGACCCGCATCCCGGGCACCTGGAGCCCCTTGGTCGCCGCCCCGATGACGAAGACGTCGGTCCCGTCGAGTTCATCGATGTGGCCGAGTGCGCTGTCCGGCTGCGGAGCGTGGAAGAACTCGTACGCTTCGTCGAAGAGTGCGCCGTGCCCCGGGCGCCTCGCCAGCTCGACCAGTTCCCGGAGCTGCTCCCCGGTTACGGTCACGCCGGTCGGGTTGCACGGATTGCTCTTCACCAGGAAGACCCGTTGGTCGCCGGGGTGAGGCTCGACGGCGTGGTCCGCGACCCCCGGACGAAAACGATTCCCCGGGTTGCTCGGGATGATCTTCGGCTCCTTGCCGAGCAGGAGTAGCAGATCGTAGTACGGGGTGTACTCGGTCTCCTCGATCGTGATCGTCACCCCGTCGACGAGCAGCGAGATCACTGCGAGGATCGCCGCCCTTCCCCCCGCGAACACGGCGACGTGATCCTCGGTGATCTTCGCGCCGTAGAAAGTGCGGTAGTAGTCGGCGATCGCGCGCCGAAGTTCGACTTGGCCGGTCGCCGTGGGGTAGCGCCGGTCATCGGCGGTGATCGACAGCGAGTCGGGGAGCGGCGGTCCGCCGGGGATCTGTGCGGTCAGCGGATACCCCTGCGCCCACGGACGGGTACCCGGATCGCCGAGGTAGCGATCGGTCGCAGCTGCGAACCGAAACAGAGTCTCGTAGACCCCCATCGGGGGAAACTGCCTGAGGATCAAGGTGGTCTGCCCTTCGAAACAGCAGAGCTATCGGCGCTATCTCCGAAATGACGCCGGCGCCACGGCTGGTTCCTTCACGTGCCGATCGAGCCACTCGACCATCTCGGCGAGGGTGTGGAGAACCGACTCGCGCGCCGTGTAGCCGTGGCTCTCGTTGGGGAGCATGACGAGGCGCGCGACCCCGCCGTTGCCCTGGATCGCCGCGAAGAGACGGCGCGACTGCATCGGGAAGGTCCCCGAGTTGTTGTCCGCCTCACCATGGATCATCAGCAGTGGCTCTTGGATCTTGTCCGCGTGCATGAACGGCGAGATCCCGAAGTAGACCTCGGGCGCCTCCCACAGGGTCCGACGCTCCGACTGGAACCCGAACGGGGTCAGCGTGCGATTGTACGCTCCGCTGCGCGCGATGCCGGCGCGGAAGAGATCGCAGTGCGCGAGCAGGTTGGCGGTCATGAAAGCGCCGTAGCTGTGCCCACCGATCGCCACCCGATCGCGATCGGCCACACCGAGTTCGACCGCGACGTCGATCGCCGCCTGCGCGGAGGAGACCAACTGCTCGATGAAGGTGTCGTTCATCGTCTCGGCGTCGCCGATGATCGGCATCGTCGCGCCGTCGAGGATCGCATACCCCTGGGTGAGGAGATGCAGGTGTGAGATCCCGCCGATGCGCGTGAATCGGTACGGGCTGACCCCGACCTGTCCCGCCGTCTTGGCGTCGTTGAACTCTCGCGGGTAGGCCCAGACGAAGAGGGGATAGCGATCTCCCTCGCGGTGACCCGCGGGGAGGTAGAGGGTCGCGGAGAGCGGCACCCCGTCCTCGCGTTCGTAGGTGAGGAGCTGTTTGGTGATGCCGCGGATCTGAGGGGTCGGGTCGGGGAATACCGTCAGGGCGACCGGCTCACCCCCGAGGCTCCGGAGCCGCAGGTTCGGCGGGGATGAGATGCTCTCGTGACGGGTGATGAATCGGAGCTCGTCCCCGACGAACCAGCTTTCCACCACCGACTCGTACTCCCCGTCCGCGCAGCGCCAGAGGGTCTCGGACGTTCCGGTGCTGGCGCTCTGCCGCGAGAGGAAGGGGAAGAGCCCCTCGGGCGATGCTCCCGCTCCGCTGCGGAACAAAGCATCTCCCCGCCGAAAGATCACCCGATCGCCGTGCGGCAGGGTCTCGGTGACGAGTTGCCCCGGATCTCCGTACCGGTCGCGGATGCTGCGGTCCTCGAGCACGCGATCGGACCCGGGCTCGTCGAGATGGACCAGAATCGACCGGGTCCAGCGGCGATCCCGATCGAATTCCCCGAAGAGGAGCACGGTCGGGTCGGCGAAGAACGAGAGCCCGCCGGCGCGGTGCTCGACGCGTCGGATCTCCTTCGGCTCATCGCTGAATGGGAACGCATGCGAGATCCACCGGTCCCGATGCGGGACCTCGGTCTTCGGGTCGCCACCATCGAGAGCCTCGCTCCACAAGAGGGTGGCGGCGAGGGAGGGATGCCAGCGGATGCTCCGCGGGCCGGTGCGCACCCCGTCGATCGGGATGTCGATCGCCAGCGGGATCTCCGCGACGGTGTGTTCGCGTTTTCCCTGCATCGACCACACCTCGTAGACGTGCGGGAACTGCGAGTACGGCATCGTGTAGCTCCACGGCCGCTTCAGGCTCGCGACGAGCAGGTGTCCGCCGTCCGGAGAGGTGTTCGCCGCGATGAAAATGCCCGGAGCGCCGATCTTCTCCACGCGTGCATCGAAGTGGATGACCGCGAGCTGGGTCTTCGAATAGTGCTCGAAGAGCGCCTCGTCGTAGGGGCTCGTGAGCAGGTCCTGGTAGGTCCGGAGCGGGCTCTTCTCTCCCGAGGTCTCCTGGGTGTTCGGGCCGGTCGGAAGGGTGATCTCCGCGGGCTCGGGGCCGCGAGTCTCCGGCACGAGTCGGCAGAGCAGCGAGACCCCGTCGGGGAGCCACTGCGGGCCGTCGAGCACGGTGTTCAGGCTCGAGACGAGGCGACGCGGCGGCTCCGAGGCATCGATCGAAGCACCCCACAGCTCGCTCCCGGCATCGGTCACCACGGTGTAGACGAAGTGCCGAGAATCGTGGGACCAGTCCACACCGGCGAGACGACCCCCCGCGGGGAGCGGCAGAATTCGCGGGGTCGCACCTGGGTCGAGGAGAGGACGCAACCGGAGGCCCTGGTCGAAGCCGGTGCGAAAACGGCCGTTCGCGACGGGGTCGATGCGAATTCCCGCGAGCCGCAACATCCGTCGCGATACATCCGCGATGCTCGGCAGTGTGTTCTGGTCGGTGAGCAGGACGAATTGATGGTCTGGACTGATCGACGTGCCCGGTGAGTCGGCGGCATCGACCAGCGAGACGATCTCGGGAGGAGGGAGGCGGTACGGCTCTCCCGCCGCGAGCCCAAGGGTCAGTCCGATGACCGCGATGAGCAAGGTGGCGAGGGAGAGAAGATGGGATCTCGATCGTGCGCGCATGGGCGCTCCCTTCATCCCGATGGGGGGGGTGTGCGCGTAGTCTACCCTAGCCGGACGGAGATGGTGATGGGACTGGCTCGCGGCGTTTGCCGTGATGCCTGTCCCGGCGGCTCGCCTTGTCTTGCCACAGTGGATGAACGGGCGGGGGTCCGGGACAGGCATCACCTGCGGCGAGCCAGTCCCATCGTGAACAGCGGGCGCTCAGCGCACGCGCAGCGCCGGATCGCCGAGGAGCAGCCACGTCGCGAGCACGTCCTCGACGCCGGGGGTTCCGGTGAGGGCCGTCCTCGCGTCGCGGATCGCGTCGCCGATGCGGCTCCCCGGAAAGAGGAGCAGCCGCGCGTGCAGCTCTTCCGCCAGAGCCTGCTGGGCGAGCGTGCTCGTGATCGCGCTCGGTCCGAAGTACGCGATCGCCCCGCCGTCCGGCGAGAGTACCAGCGCCTCTCCGAGGGATGGAGTCAGCGGATGCTGGAAGAAGCCGTTCAGGCAATTCATCGCGATGACGACCGGGGGCGACGGATCGGGCCCGAGCGTCGGTACATCCGCGAGCACCAGGATCCCCTCGTCGCCGAAGACTTGACGTCCGCCGTGGCCGGTGTAGTGGACGACGGTCGCCTGTGTCCATTCGCCCGGCAGTGTCGCGCGCAACAGTGCGAGTGGCATCGATGCGAGGTCGAGGAGGGTCGTCGCTACGCCGATGGGGAGTTGCGCCGCCACCGCGTCGTTCATCCCCTCGAAGTCGCTGTCGTCGTCGGAGACGAACAGGGTGGAGGGAGCACCGGCGGGAAGACCGATCTCGTACGCGATCGTCTTCAGCACGATGGCGCGGCATTCCACCGTGGTCGCGACGGGGAATCGGCCGATCGCGAGATCGCGATTCCCGTTCCCGTCGAGATCCGCGAATTCGACGTCGGATGCGGTTTGGATCTCCCCGGCTTCGATGAGGGAAGCTGGGAGAACCTGCCGCGGTGACGGACCGAGATGTCCGGCCGGGTCGTAGGTCGCATCTCCGACCAGGAGCAGGAAGCTCGGGGTGGGGAGTGGCCAGCGCTGCCCCACGTCGTCGAGAAACGCTCGGATCGCTCTCGACGTCGGTCGACCCGCTCCGTAGCGATCGAACACCTCTTCGAGCGAGACCACCGCGGTGCGCAGCCCCTGCGACCGGCGCAGCGCTGCGAGCGGCTCGATCTCGGCTCGCAGGTGGTCAGGGCAGAGCGCGATCCAGTCGGCGCCGCCGCGCGGCTCCGTGGTGGTCCCGCTGGTGAGCGGCGCGATCTCGACCGCTCCTCGTGCCGCGGCACCCGTGAATGCCTCGATCGGCCCGGCCTCCGGAGAGTGGAAAGTGAGCGACCAGTCCCCGGCGCCGCCGAGGGAGACGGTCCCGCCGACGATCCGCTCGGGTGCGTCGACCCCGCCGATGCGATAGAGCTCGATCGCCTCGCTCGTGAACCCCTCGAGTCGTTCGTAGCCCGCGCGCACCTCTCCTCGGAGGCGATCCCCCTGAGCTCGGTGTGCGCGTCGGTAGGTGACCTGCACTCGATCGAGGAACACGACATCCGGCAGGGCGATGAGCTCCTGCTCGAGAGTGATCACGTGCGCTCCACTGGTGACGAGTCCGGTCGGGAGCTGGAATTCCCCGCCGTACGGCCCCGAGCCGTTCGAGGAGAGGGTGCCGAGTTCGACCCCGTCGAAGAGAACTCGTGTGCTGTGGTCGAGGGGAGCGAGGAGGTCGGCACTCCACCCCTCGAGGTCGATCGCGACCGTCGCCGGCTCCCCCCCCGCGACGACGCTGTCGAGTTCCACTGGGATGTCGAGGGTGCCGGGGGCGAAGAGAACCTCGTCGAAGAAGTGATCGCGTCCATCTCCATCTTCGAGCGAGAGGACGTAGAGGTCTTGTGAGGCGATCTCGATCGTCGTCGGTGAAGACCCGAGGAGCGCGGCGGACCACGGAGCGGCCCCGAGGAGCTCCGAGATGCGCGCAGGTGCGACCCCGGGGTCGGCGAGTTCGAGCACGAAGACATCGTACTTCGTCTCGAGATCCGAGAAGGGTGGGGCGAAGAAGTCGATCGTGTCCCCGGGATCGAAGCGGCCGTCGGCGCCCCCGATGACCGCGATCGGCCAAGGGGAACCGTCCCGCCGCATCTGGAAGCGTGCAGGGTTTTCGCCGACCGGGAAACGAGCGGCGGCGAGGTCAGCGTGCGTGAGCCGCACGAAGGCGTCCGGCTCGACGCGGATGCGAACTGGCCCGAGCGAGCGCGCGGCGGGAAGAGTGACCGCCGCGGCCGTGGCTGCTCCTCCGGGGGAGGAAGAGGCTCCGCTCGGGGGTCCGGCGCGTCGCGTCACGGGGCCGGGCCAGCCGATCGTGGCGAGCCGCGGCGCCGGTGGGGTGGACAGCCCCGTGGTCGCACGGTGCGCGACCGCGCGACCGACCCGCTGCCGCCCTCCGAGTCGATCGATCTCGATCAGTCGGTAGCGCGTCCCGGCGATCGCCCCCGGAGTGTCGTCGAGGAATCGGTAGTGATCCCCCGCCGACCCCACCCCGGTCGAATGGAGGACAGGAGGACCCAGCGGCGCGAACGCTCCACTCCCGCTCGCTCGCTCGAGCGTGAACCCCGTCGAATGCCACTCGGCGACGGTCTCCCACTCGAGCAGCACCCCGCGGGGGAGCGCCGTGGCGTCGAAGGAAGCGAGACGAACCGTGGTCTGGATCCCCCAGTCGATGAATCCAGGGGTCACCGTGCCGGACCCGTTGTCGTTCTCGTTCGTCGGACCGCCGAAGTCGCCGCTGTACATATCGATGGTGATCGTGGCCGTGGCGCTCGTCGTCGCGACGTTGTAGGTCAGGTCCGAGCTCGTGTCGGTGAAGGAGAGTTCGGTAAGGGTGACCGCGTCGTCGTTGTTGGTGACCGAGAGGAGGGTGCCCCCGGTCGCACCGTTGTCGAAGAAGATGTGGTCGAACAGGGAGAGTGCCTGGACCGATCCGTTGTCGGTGATCTGAATCCCGTTGGAGTTCATGTAGCGGAAGTACGCTTGGCTCGCGGAGATCACCCCTCCTGCGCTGATCGAGAACGAATACCGCCCCGGGGTCGCGGTGTCCGAGGAGGTGATCAGGGCGAGGTCGGTGCCGACCGCGATCGCCTCGAACGTCCCCGTGACGGTGAGCGCGGTCGCGGCGGCGAGGAGCAGGGTCGACCCCGGTTCGAGATCGAGGGTGCCGGTCACGGTGACATCGTCATCGACCCTGAGGGTGTCGCCATCGTCGACCTCGAGCTCTCCGGAGACGATCGTCAGGTCATCGGTGACCGTCACGTTGCCTCCGGTCAGAGCGACCTGGGTGTTCGTGTCGATCTCGAGGTTGCGGTAGTTGACCGCGAGGACGGTCTGCCCGGAGCTCTGATCGTCGTACTCGACCGTTCCGGTGCTCGGAGTGAAGGTACCGAGCGAGGTCACGGCGTCGCCGAGCTGGAGACGCCCCGCGCCGGTGAAGGTCATCGCGCCGCCGGTCGCGTCGAAGGGTCCGTTCGCGTCGAGGAGACCGGTCGAGAGGGTCGTGAAGGAATTGAGGTCGGTGGCCCCGGTGACGGTGATGGTGTTCGTTCCGATCGCGAACGTCCCCGAATTGACGGTCAGGCTGCCGGTCACCGTGAGGCTCGCTCCCGCACTCACGGTGCGGGTACTCGAGCTCACCTCGAGGTGATGGTAGGTGACGTTTGCCATCGTCCGATTCGCCAAGGAGTCGTCGTAGACCACCGTCGAGGCATTCGCAGTGAATGTCCCGAGCGACGTGACTGCCCCACCGAGCTGGAGGCGGCCGGCTCCCGAGAAGGTGACCGTTCCTCCGGTAGCGTCGAAGGAGCCGTTCGCATCGAGGGTCCCCGTGGAGACCGTCAGAGTTCCGTCGACGTCAGTGGCTCCCCCCACGGTGTAGTTGTGGGAGGAGACCGCCACCGTCCCTGCGGTGACCGTCAGGTCGTTCGAGATCGTGAGCGACGAGTTGGAGGAGAACGTTCCGGACGATTTGTTCACGGTCAGGTCGTACACGGTGACCGTCGCGCCCCCCTCGTCGTCGATGCTCTGCGTCCCGGTGCCGCCGAAGTCCACGGTCCCGTCGGTCATCGTGAAGGTGCCCGAGGCGTGGATGATCAGGTCGAGGTCGAAGTTCATCGTGTTCGCGGTGTCGATCGTCAGGGATCCACCGGTGTCGATGTAGATCGAGCGGACGTTTCCGGTGGTGTTCAGGATCGGGTCATCCGTCACGTTCGGGATCAAGCAATCGTCCGTAGAGACGGGCACCACCGCGGGGGACCAGTTGTTCGGTTCGTCCCAGTCGTTCTCGACTCCGGACGTACCTCCGACCCAGGTCCGGGTGAACGCGGGCCAGTCGATCGAGTCGACCGTGCCCTCCTTCTCGAACGATTCCGTGCCGTTCGCTCCGCTCGGCACGATCATGTTGATGTTGATCGAGGTCCCGGAAGCAGTCTCGACGTTGAAAGTGCACGAGTTGTCGAACGAGAGGTTCACGAACGAGTACTGGGTGCTCCCCGAGTCGAGGATGCGCAGAAAAGTGTCGTTCGAGCCGTCTGCGTCAGGATCGACAGTCTGGAAGTCGATGTTCCGCATGTTGCTGATCGTCGCCCCACTGTTCACCGTCAGCCCGGTCGACTCGGGGTTGAAGAAATTCAAGGCCCGGATGTCGATCGTCCCCCCGCTCGAGACCGTGAACGTGTAGTCGCCGCTCCCGTCGTTGGTCACGGTCGGTCTGGTCGCGCCGCTCGAACTGAACGTGCCGCCGCTGTTGATGGTGACCGAAGTTCCGAGACGGAGATCGCCGCCGTTGGTCAGGGTCATGGTTCCGTCGACCGAGACCGCGCCCGTCACCGTGACATCCCCGGCGGACGCGACGTCGATGGTCCCCGAAGTGACGTCCAGGTCACCCCCGACGGTGAAGGCCCCCGAGGCGGTCGCGGTGAAGCTCGACTTGTCGATCTCCAAGTCGAAATAGGTCACGACCTGGATCGTCTGGTTCGCGGAGGTGCTGTCGTACTCGACGGTGCCGCTCCCGGCGGTAAAGGTACCGAGCGAGGTCACCGAGGAGCCGATCTGGAGGCGCCCGGTTCCGGAGCAGGTGACCGCGCCGCCAGTGACGTCGAGATCTCCGTCCGCATCGAGGGTGCTTCCCGATCCGATCGTCAGCGTGTTGTCGACGTCGATCGCACTCGTGACCCGCGCCGTGGTGTTCCCCGAGATCGTCAGGTTGTAGAAGTCGCTCGCGTCGGGGACGGTGATCAGCGAAGTCCCTCCGCCGTCGAAGGTCACCGTCTGTGTCCCGATCTGGAAGACTCCGCTGTCGGTCCAGTTTCCCGCGACCGAGGTCCCCCCGTCGGTGTCGGTGTCGTCAAAGGTTCCGGCGATACTCACGTCGCCCCCGACGTCCAAGGTCGCGTTCACCCGGTCGAGCGTGGCCCCCGTCGACACGGTCACGTCGTCGAACGTGTGGGTGTACGTGCCTCCGGCGGTCGTGAGCAGTGCGATGCCGTCGACTACGAGGAGATCATCACAGTCGACCGCGGCTTGGATGGTGACCCAACTGAAGATTCCCTGACGATCGATCCGGACGTCCCCGGAGAAGGTGATCGCTCCCTGGATCTCCGGGAAGAAAAAATTGTTGCCCGTCATGTTGAGGACGCCGGTCGCCGTGGAGAGTAGGACATTCGTCGCGCCCGGGACGAAGTCGTCGACGACGTCGATCGTGAAGGTGACGAGGTCGAGGGTCGCTCCGGCGTTGATGATGAGATCGCGGCAGGTGGCGCCGTTCTGGTCGAGCACGGGGTAGGTGCCGAGCCCGGTGGGGATCGTCACGTTGTCTGCCGCGTCGGGGATCCCCGCGGACCAGTTCGCGGAGTCGAACCAATCGCTACTCGATGAGCCGTCCCAGGTGGTGTCCGCCCGGAGCGGCACGCAGAGTCCTGCCACCGCGACGGCGATCAGGCCGGCGAGTCGAAGGGATGCTCGGCGCCCGCGGCCGGTGGTCGTGCAGGGTAGCAGTCTCATCGTGTTCACATCTCATCGAGGTGGCGCCACGAAGACAGTCCTCGGGCGGGAAGCGTTCAATATCGTCATCGGCAGGGAGACCGGCTGATCTTGAGGTGAGAAAGAAACAGGAGTAGATCCGCGCTTCGCTGGGCGACGCCGCAGTCCTCCCCTGCCGAGCGTGCTCTCCTCAGAGTGGGGCCAGGTCGGGGTTGCTCATCGACACCCCGAGGAGTTCCACTCCGGTTCGCATCGCTCTCCGATCCCCGGTCTCTGGCACCGCGCCCGCATCGCATGTTCGGCTCGCCTGGGTCGGGGATTCAGGCCCTTCTGCTCCCTCTGCCCCGATCCTTCGAGCCCTTTCCTCAAGATCCCGATTCCCAGGACCCGAAACA
Source organism: Planctomycetota bacterium (assembly GCA_032128395.1). GTDB lineage: Bacteria > Planctomycetota > UBA8108 > UBA1146 > UBA1146 > JAQBGV01. Next base: position 37,692 of record JAQBGV010000123.1, read on the forward strand.
GAGAGGCGGAGTGCTCACTCCATCTCGGGGGAGGAGTCCGCCCCGAGGGCGGTCGACCAGAGGCCGTTTCGGGAGGAAATTGCGTGGAGTGCACGGCAAGCGAAGGAACTGGAGACTTTGACCGAACTGCGACTCGCGATTCGAAGACACCCGCTCGTCATGGCGATGGCCCTCACTGGGATCATCGTCAGCGCCGGGGGCCAGTTCGCGGACCCGCCGCAGGTCGAGCGCGTCGCGGTGACGAAGATCGTGATCCTCCCCGATCCGAAGGCGCCGATCTCGACGGCAACCCCGATTCTCCCCCTCTACCAGACCTTCGCGACGAAGCTGGGCTCGATCGAGACGGGGGTGGTCCTCGGCCGCGCGGCAGAACTCGCCCTCGGGGATCGCGCCTTCGCGAGCACGGAACTCCGCACGAAACGGCTGCGAGCGTCGATCGCGTCCGGGGTGGAGGCGGCGCGAGGACGGTTCGGTCAGGGGGGGGAAGGGCGGACCGCGCTCGTCGAGCACCTCGGGAGGAGCGTGTCGGCGCACCACATCGCCCGAAAGCAGATCGTGGAGATCCGTGTCGTCGGCAGCGATGCGGATGAGGCGGCATTCCTGAGCTGGGCGGTCGCAGAGGCGGCCCACCAGCATCACGGCGCGCGGATGCGGAACGCCACGAGTACGGTCCGCGCGCGCCTCTCGGCCGAAATCGAACGCGCCGAGATAGAACTCGCGACGGCGCGCTCCGACGAGCGGGACAGCATGGCTCTCTCGTCTTCGCGGATCGAGCTCAAGGGGCGAGTCATCGCCCTCCTCGAAGGGCAGCTCGCGGAGGAGGACCTGCGGCTCTGTCTCGCGGAAGCGCGCCACCGATTGGGCCTGCCGCCCGTAGGGTTCCAGCCTCGAACCCTACCGGCGGGATTCCTGCGGGAGCGGCGCCAGCTCGTGTTCGCCCTCGAGAGCAAGCGAATCGACGGGCTCGTCCGCGCGCAACTGTTCTCGAGCGATCACCCCGACCTGCAGCGACTCGAGAGAGAGATCCGGGCCCTCGGCGAACGCCTCGCGCGTTTGGACCAGGCGGGATCTGCACTCGTCGAGCGACAGCTCGCCGCCGCGCTCGAGGAAGAGGGGCGGGATCTCGTCCTCGAGCGGGAGGTGCTCGCGGAGCGCAAGGCGTGGCTCGCCGAGCGACGAGGGGAGTGGATCGCGGCGATCGGGACATCCCGGCTGCGCGACGAGAGGATCCTCTCGTTGGAGCAGAGCGTCGCCTCACTCCGGAAGGTCGAGCGTCAGACCCAGTGGTTCGGGGAGGGGCTCGGAAGTCCGATCGTGCTCCTCAGCCCCGCGATGGGTGTGTTCCACCTCGAGACGGATTCGAAGCGTGGCCTGCTCTGGATCTCCATCGCTCTGGCGATCGGGGGAGTGCTCGCCTGCGCGGTCGCTCTCGAGCGGATGCGCGATGTGTTGCGCGGATGCCGCGACGTCGAGGAACGGTTGGGTGTGCCACTCCTCGGGGTGGTCTCGGAGGACCCTGCGCTCGCAGCTGCGCCGCTGGAGGATGGATACTCCCTGGAAGCGGGTGCCGGGGTCGGAGCGATCGCAGCCGCCCTCTGCGATTCGACCGCAGGCCCGCAGCGGCGGATCGTCGCGATCGCGAGTGCCGAGCCAGGAGAAGGGAGGACGACGGTGGCGATTCACCTCGCCGTGGCCCTCGCTCGTCGTGGTCGGCGGGTGGTTCTGGTCGACGGGGACCTCCGCGCCCCCGCGATCCCCGATCGGATCGGACTTCCTCGCGGTTCGGGGCTCAGCGCTTGTCTCATCGGAGCGGATGGGCCGGTCTTGACCGAGGAGATGCTCTTCGAAACACCGATCCCGACCCTCGATGTGCTCCCGAGCGGTCCGCTCGCAGAGGAGACGGTCCCGATCTTCTCCGCCCCACGCCTCGGACAACTGATCGCGACGCTCGCCGCATCCTACGACCACGTGATCGTCGACACCCCCTCCCTCGCACGGGCGGGTGATGCCCTGGCGATCGCAGGTGCGGTCGACGGTGTTCTCCTCATCGCGAAGTCGCACTGCACTCCGCGGGTGCGGGTCGCCGAGGCGCGGCGTCTTCTCGAGTCGTCGGGGGGGAGGGTCATCGGCGCCGTTCTCAGTCGAACCCCCGGAGTGCCGGCGGCGGTAGCCGCACGAGCCGCCGAGGGGCTCTGGCCCCCGCTGGACCGAAGACCGGCGGCCGAGTCGGGTGCTGGGCCGCGCCGGTTTGAGTCCGAATCGGAGAAATCGCTCAAGGGGTGAGGAAATCATCGCGACATCGGGAATGAGGCCCGATGCGAAATGGGATCCCCGATGGAGCGACCGAGAGCGACCCTCGACACGCTGGCGCGCAACGTCATCCTCACCGATGACCTTCGCCCGGTGGTGTCCGCCTGTCGTGAACGAGGGATCCCCCTCGTCGCGCTGAAGGGGCTCGCACTCATCCATTCGGTGTACGCGGAGGATCTCGGGGCCCGGTCGATGTCGGATGCCGATCTGCTCGTCCCGCCGGAACGGGGAGAGGAGGCGGAGTGCGTCCTGGCCTCCTTCGGGTACCGCCGGATCCCCGGTCACCAAGCGACCTTCACCGGTGGGCGCGGAACGCCACCGACGCGCATCGATCTGCAGACGGGGATCTGGTACCTCGGTCCCGACCAGGTGCGCGCGTTCATCGAGCGCTCGAGCGTCCCTGAAGCTGTGGCCCACGAGCGCGCAGGACTTCGGATCGCGGTTCCCGCCGTCGAGGACCATCTCCTCCTCATCGCGACCCACGCGGTGCTCTTGCACGGACAACTCCGACCGGTTTGGCTCGAGGACCTGCGCCGCCTCGCTGAGGCAGGTCCCGACTGGGAGACGGTGATCGCCGGTGCTCGCGAGCACGGCTTGTCGACTCCGCTCCACGCCGCCCTCGTGCGGGCTCGCGCCTATGGGAGCGCGGTGCCCGAGGAGACCCTGACTGCCCTTCGTCCACGCGGGACCGAACGAGCTCGGGCGGCGCTCATCGATCGAATGCTCGGCCGCCCGGAGACCCCCGAGGCCGGCCACTTCCTGCGTTTTCTGTTCCGGCCGGGGATCGGCGGGAAGTTCCGGGCCGCGCAGAAGCACCTCTTTCCCGGGACCGAGTTCCTGCGGCGTCGCTACCGAGCAGAGAGCACCCTCGAGGTGCTCGCCCACGGCGCCGTACGGCCGGCGGCATCCATCGGGAGGTCGCTCAGGCTCGCTGCGAGGATGGGACTCGGGCGCCGGAAACGGGCAGGAATCGCACCATGATCCAATCGACGGCATGCGTCTACCGACAGAACACCGCGATCGCGTGGCGTGAGATCGATGGGGAAGCGGTGCTCATCGACCCGAGCACCGGGACCGTGTTCGTCCTCAACCGAGTCGGTGCCCGGATCTGGGATCTGCTCTCCGAGCCTCGCACCCAGTTCGAGCTCGTCGGCTGCATCGCTTCCGAGAACGACCTCGGAGTGGAGAGCGTCGAGAACGATGTGGCGCAGTTCATCGCCGCGCTCGACGCCCGAGCCCTGATCGGGGTCGAGCGATGATCCGCCGCGGGCAGAGCTCGAGGACCCTCCGGGTGGGGGACCTCGCGATCGGCCTCTCTGGTCTCGAGGGACCTCTCGGCCGCGCCATCGTGGAGCGCTACGAGCCGTTCATCTCGGAGGAACACGCGGAAATCCGAATCGAGCTCTGCGACCTCGACGAGAGTCCCGGCGAGACCTCGGGCTACGCGCCGGTCTCTCGAGTCTCCGGCGACCTCCTCGCGATCGTCTGCCCCTCGTGGACCGCACTCTTCGACTTCGAGCGCGGGGAGGGGATCATCGCGGTGGCTCCCGATCCGGTGCGCGCGGTCTACTTCGTCGAGAACGCGCTGCGGCAGATATCCCAGCTCGTCCTGATCGAACGCGGAGAGCTGCTCTTGCACGCCGCGGGAGTCGTCCACCCGTTCGGTGACCGGGCCTTCGCGTTCCCCGGGCATTCGGGGGCCGGAAAATCGACGATTTCCGGGCTCCTCGAGGGTGCCGGAGGGCACGTCCTCTCCGACGATCTGGTGATCCTCGACGCCTCGAGCGAACGACCGCTCCTGCGAGCGACCCCGTTCTTCGGCACCCTTCCACCGCAACGCCCGGCGCCCTCGTCGATACCGCTCGAGGCGTTCCACTTGCTCGAACAAGCCCCCGAGCCCGCGCTCACCCTGATCGAGGATGCGTCGACCGCGGTCGCTTCGCTCCTCTCCAATGTGCCGTTCACCGAGTGCTTCGATCACGGACATCAGGAGCGCCTCCTCGACACCCTGTTGCGCGCGGTGCGAGCCGTTCCGGTTCACGCTCTCCGATTTCGGCGGGATCTCTCGATGCTTCCGTTTCTCGGTTGGCGAACTCCGACCCCCGAGGGAGTCCTCAGTTGAGTCGACCACCGATCGCCGCGGTCGAAGATGACCCGTACACCGCCATCGAGAAGCGCGCGCTCCGCGAGTACCGACCTCTGCGGGCGATGCTCGAATTGACCTACCGCTGCAACTTCCGCTGCAAAATGTGCTACCTCGTCGACTTCCGTTCCCCCGGGGAGCTCTCGACCGACGAGTTGCGGGACACCATGGACCAGCTCGCGGCGATGGGGTGCCTCGTCCTGACGTTCACCGGAGGCGAACCGCTCCTGCGAAAGGACTTCTTCGAGATCGCGGAGTACGCGCGTTCGAAGCGATTCGCGCTGCGAATCTTCACGAACGGTACTCGGATCGATGAAGAGGCGGCGGACCGACTCGCGAAGATCCAGCCGCTCTCGACCGAAGTCAGTCTCTACGGGATGTCCGATCGGACCTATCGTGAAGTGACCGGCCGTTCCGGTCCGGGGGAGTGCGCGCGGGTGCAGAACGCGATCCGACTCCTGCGGGACCGCGGGCTTCCGGTTCAGATCAAGGTGCCGGTGATAAAGCAGAACTATGGCGATCTCGATGCGATGGTCGCGTTCGCAGCCGAAGTGGGCGCGAAGTTCGTCGCCAACCCGAACATCACCCCACGGGACGACGGGGATCTCACCCCGCTCGTGCACTCCCTCGACGACGAACAACTCGAGGGGTACTTCCGGCGCTACGTCGAACCGCGGACCGATCGCCCGCTCGCACCGGACGGCCTGATGTGCAACACCGGCCGCAACTCGATGGTGATCTCGCCGCTCGGGGACGTGTTCCCTTGCGTGCAGATCAAGCGTCCGATCGGGAATGTCCGCAAGCGCGCCATCGCGGAGATCTGGCGCGGCACCCCGCTCCTCGACCGCTTGAGGTCGCTGCGAGTCGGCGACTACGAGGCCTGCTCGAAGGGGAGCGACGGGACGGGATGCGGCGGGCAGTGCGCCGGCATCGCGAAGGCGCTCACCGGGTCGTTCACCAGCTCCGATCCTCTGGCGGGACGGCTCTCCCGCATTCGGAAGCGCGCCCACGCCGAGCAGGAGAGGAGGGCGCCGTGACCACGCCTCGCCATGAGGGAGACTCTCGTCCGCCGGTCGGCAGTCCACCTCGATACGAACCCCCGGCGATCATCCTGGAGCGCCGCATCGAGGCGGTCGCGACCACCTGTGCGTTCGATCCACCGCTCACCAAGTCGAATGCAGGCGAGGGTTGCACCGGACTGACTTTCTCATGAGCGCCGAGGGGAGCGCGGCGAGCGCGCCCGTCGAGACAGCCGTCTTCGAGCTCCTCGCGAAAGCGCTGGCGACGGATGGCAACGCTCGGATCTGGGTCTCCGGGACGAGCATGACGCCGCTGCTCCGACCAGGGGACGAGATCGAAATCGTCCCGAGGCTCGCCTCCCAGCTCTCACCGGGAGACATCGGTGTGTTCGCTTCAGAGGCCGGGGCTCTGGTGATCCACCGCTTCCTCCGCCACGCCTCGGACGGCCTCCTCTGTCGCGGGGACTCCGCTCCCGCCACCGATCCCGGCTGGCCGGAGGAGAGCCTCCTCGGCGTCGCGATCGCGCGGAGCCGCGCCGGCCACCGCCTCCCCCTCGACCGCGGTCTCCCTCGGCTCGGCGCCCGTGCCCGTGCGCTGGCGGCGGAGCTCCGCCGGATCCTGAGTCGTGTAGTCCGTCGGTAGAGTCGCTGGGATGGCGGGATGGCGGGATGATGGGACTGGCTCGCCGAAGGCGATGCCTGTCCCGGACGCTCGCCCGTTCATCCACCGTTGTCCCACCGGCCAGAACCGACAAGAGCTCCCGGCACAGGCATCGGTACGCCGACCCAGTCCCATCTTCATCTCCCGAAGTTCATCGTCCATCGCATGGACAAACACTCCCGCCCTTGCGACTCATCCCCCCGTCCTTCGCGATTCTGCGTTCTCCTCCATGGCCCGCGTCTTGCCGTATCTCCCTTCCGGTGACCGCCGTCGAAGGGATCCCGCCCCCCTTCCGGTGGTCCATCCCGTTCTTCGAGGAGGCAGCACCTTGAAGGAGAACGACCATCTCATCTCCCCCCGGTGCCCGCACTGCCGGCGCACCGTTTTGCTCGATGATCTGCGCTCTCGAGAGGGCGCGATCTTCGAATGTCCGTGGCCCGACTGCGCGCAACAGGTCGCGCTCAGAGGGGGCGAACTCGCCCTCCCCGCCGACCTCCTTCGTGCCGTGATGGGGAGGTTGAAGCCCCCTGACGCGTAGTGATGGGATCGGCACGCTGCGAGACGGCGTGCCGATCCCCATTTTCCGTACCGACTTCCCGTAGACTGGCGATCCCACCGTCACCGCGCGAAACTCCTCACTCGAAGGGGCATGATGCCTCTCGAGGGAGCGAGGAGTTCGGTCGATGGATGGTTGGATCTCGGCGATCTCGACCTGGGCCTATTTCGGGGCGGTCGCCCTCTGTTTGATCACCGCTCTCCTTCGGAAGAAGGAGACCGCTTCCGCGCTCGGCTGGTCGCTCGCCATCATCTTCCTGCCCGTGATCGGCATCGGACTCTTCCTGCTCATCGGGAGGAACCGAGTCTCCGGCCGGCTACGGAAGAAGATCCAGCATCGCCTCGCTTTTCCCTCGCCACTCGAGTCCGTGGACACCGTCCCTCCGGAGGTGCGGGATCGGCACATCGCGTCCCCGGAGGAGCAGGGGTGGCGCGCGATCGAGCGGATGCTCGTCGACCTCGACCAAGCGCCACGCCGCATCGGGAACCGAGTCGATCTCCTCGACAACGGAGTCGCCGCCTTCGAGGCGATGCAGGAGGCGATCGCAGCCGCGACGCACCACGTTCACGTCGAGTTCTTCATCTTCCGCGACGATGAACTCGGTCAGCGAGCCACCGAGGCGCTCGTCCGCAAGGCGCGGGAGGGGGTCCAGGTGCGGGTGATCGTCGATGGCGTCGGCTCGCGGGGGAACCGACGCCTCTTGCGGTCGATTCGCGCGGCGGGGGGAGAAGGGGTCCGGTTCCTCCCGGTCCGCCTGTTCGGCCGGGCGACCCCTCACCTGAGAAATCACCGCAAGATCGTCATCTGCGATGGCAAGGTCGCGTTCTTCGGCGGGCTGAATGTCGGGATCGAGTACCTCGGCCGGCGCCGCAATCGCGGTCGCGATTGGTACGACCTGCACGTCCGCCTCGAGGGACCGTCGGTGTGGGACCTCCAAGAGGTGTTCCTCGAGGACTGGGACTTCGCGAGCGGGTCCGCTCCCCCTCCCGATCCGTTCTTCCCGATCCCGACGATCGCGGGCGATGCGCCGGTGCAGATCATCGCCGGGGGACCGGATCTGACCGTGAACCCCGTTCGTCAGGCGTTCATCGCCGCGTTCACCCGGGCTCGTCGGTCGATTCGGATCTTCACTCCGTACCTCGTTCCCGATCTGACGTTGCGGGACACGCTGACCAGCGCGGCGCGGTCGGGGATCGAGGTCGAAGTGATCACCCAGTTCCCCCCCGCGGACCATTTCGCCGTGCAGCTCTGCGGCGAGTACTTCATGCACGAACTCCTCGAGGCGGGAGTACGGATCTACGGCTACTCGGACGGGATGATGCACGCGAAGGCGGTGACGGTGGACGAGTCGTGGTCGATGATCGGCACCGCGAACCTCGACAATCGGAGTCTCCACCTGAACTTCGAACAGATGGCGATCCTCGACGGAGCCGCCCAAGTGGCCTCGCTCGAGGCCGCCTTCTCCGCGGTCCGGGGGCGATGTCGACCCTATTCCCTCGAGGGACTTGCGGCCCGGTCGGCCCCGCGAAGAGTGCTGTCGAACGCTTCTCGGCTGCTCGCGCCCCTCCTTTGATGAGTGCCATCTCTGGCGCGGGACGGCTGTTCGGAATAGGATGGCCGTGGGCCAATCGCCACCGCGCCCCCCGCACCGCGCCTTTCCGTGCGCCGTTCCACGCGCCGGTGCCACCCCAGACCGCCCTTTCCGCGCGGGCAATACTACGACGAGGAACCTACGATGGGATTGTCCGAGGTGCGATTGTCCAAGGTGCGATTGTCCGAGGTGTTGGCAGAGCTCGAATCTCTGGGGACCGCCCAGAATCGCAAGATCTACGCACGTCACGGAATTCGGTCCGACATGTATGGAGTGAGCTACGCGAACTTCGGGAAATTCTCGAAACGGATCCAGGTCGACCACGAATTGGCCCTGGGCCTCTGGGAGACGGGGAATCACGACGCGCGTATTCTCGCGACGATGGTCGCAGACCCCGAGAAGTTCGACCCCGCGACGCTCGAGGCCTGGGTCACCGAACTCGACAACTATGTCCTGACCGATGCGTTCAGCGGCTTGGTCGGACGCACTCCCTCGATCCGTCGGTTCGCCGAGAAGTGGCGTCGGTCCAAGGAAGAGTGGCTCACCGCCTGCGGTTGGAATCTGACCGGAATGCTCGCGGAGGAAGAGTCGGAGCTCCCCGATTCGTACTTCGAGGAGTGCCTCCGCCTCATCGAGACGAAGATCCACCGGAGCCCGAACCGCGGCAAGCACAGCATGAATCAGGCGCTGATCCAGATCGGAGTGCGAAACGCGGGATTGCACCGCAAGGCGGTCGCCGCGGCGGGACGGATCGGAGACGTCGAAGTCGAGCACGGCGAGACGAGTTGCCGTACTCCCCACGCCATCCCGTACATGAACAAGATGCTCGCCCACCGCGCGAAGCAGAGCAAGAAGGTGAAGGCGACTGCGAAACCGGCCAAAGAGGTCGCGAAGAAGCGCGCGAGCGTGACGAAGAAGAAAACGGCGAAGACCGCGAAGAAGACGAATACGAAGAATACGAAGAAACGAGCGGTTCGAGCCTGAGGCGAGGCGAGGGGCTCGAACGGAGCTCCTCGCCTCGGCTTGCTGTTCCGGCCTGCGTTCCTCCGCTGCGGCCCTCCGCTGCGGCCCTCCGCTGCGCCCCTCCGCTGCGCCCCTCCGCTGCGCCCCTCCGCTGCGCCCCTCCGCTGCGCCCCTCCGCTGCGCCCCTCCGCTGGGGTGCGGTGGGTCTGAACCGCCGCCGACCGGCCACCTCCCCGATCCGATGCTACGCTTCTCCGTCCCATCGGCGGTCCGGATCCTCCGCACCCCCATCGGGACCGGAGAGGAAGCGATGACGAACTGGAAGATTCCCATCGTCTGTGGAGTGATCGCCGTCGCCGGCGCGATCGGGTGGTTCACCCAAGGATCTGCGGACGCCCTGCCCTATCACACCAACTGGGGCAAGGCTCTCAGCGAGGCCCGGGAGACCGGGAAACCGATCTTGATCCACTTCGGTGGACCGTGGTGACCGGCTTGCGTACAGCTGGAGAGCCGTGTGCTCTCCGACCCAGAGGTCCGTACCGTCGCGAGCAACTTCGTCGCGATCAAGATCGACCCCCGCGAGTCGAGGGATGCGATGGAGCACAAGTCCACCCGCTACGTCCCCGAACTCGTCGTGCTCGATCCGAGTCAGAATTTCATCGCCCGCATCGATGAGCGCGACCCCCAGGGGGTGAAGCGGGCACTCGAGAACGCCCTCTCCGAGGCGACGAAGCGCCGTTCGCGGCGCTGACGCCAGGCGTTTCGACTTCGATCCGGGCCCGGGGACGCCCCCGGGCCCGTTGACCCGTCGGGTGACCCTCAAGTTCACCCGTCGACTGCTCCGATGAACGATGTGGCCTCTGCCCCGATCGGAGCTCCCCCCCGTGAGTCCTCGCGTGCGATTCCTGGCGATCTTCGTCCTCGGCTTCGCTGCCGCGGTGGGGGCGGGCTGGGCCGCGCTCGCGCCGCTCCGTCAGGCGGACGCCGCCGCGAGCCTACTCTTCCGAGAGATCGCCGGGCTCCGGGATGCCGTCGCCGCCCTCGATCCCGGAGCTCCCGGGGACCCGAACGACCCATCGATTCCGAGTCGGTCGGAACTCCTCGGCCACCTGGACCGTGCGGAACGCGAGTTTTCGATGAGGCGGGCGGCGATCGTCGATCTGGCGGTCATCCATCTGGCCATCGCACTGGCGGCCGGGACTTCGGCGTTCTGGCTCGCGGTCGCGCTGGCGAGCCGTGGCGCCTCACGCATCCGATCCGAACGAACCGATCCGCCGCTCGTCGCAGCGCCCGCTCCCGCTCCCGCTCAGGGGACGTCCTCCTCGCCTCCCACGGTCTGCTCCACCGTGCGGTCTTTCGTCGCGGAGCCTTCCGGCCGGCTGACATCGGTGAGTGAGGCGATCGCCCGCGACTTCGGCTGCCCGCGCGAAGACCTCGTCGGAGAGCCGGTCACCACTCTCTTCGCCCCCGGGGCCCGCCCGACGATCGAATCGATCTTCTCGACGATCGGCCCGACCCGGCCGAGCGCCCAGGTCGACATCGCGATCGGGGTGGGGGCTGACGAGATCTGGATGCGATTGCGCCTGCACGCCCGCCTCGACGAAGAAGGCAGTATCGATTCGGTGGTGGGAGAGGGTCGCGAGATCACGGAGATCCCGGAAGAGATCGCCGAGGCGATCGCGAAGGGCGGAGTCGCGGAGCCGAGCGAGTCTGACCTCGAGGACGCGCTCGATCCGAACGCACCCACCGATGAATCCCGCCCCGACCCGGCTCGCCTCACCGGGACGCAGATCGTGGTTGCGCTCCGGGGGAAGGATCAGCGACGGCTCGTCAAGTTCCTCCTCGGTCAGGTCGGCGCGCGGGTGACTGCAGTCGCGGACGGTCGGCAGCTGGTCGACGCTCTCGAGGCGGGTGATCCGTGCGACGTCGTCCTGCTAGAAGCGAAACTGCCGCTCCTCGATGGTCTCGCCACGACCCGACGTCTTCGAGAGCTCGGTCACGAACTCCCGATCGTCGCTCTCGTCCAGAGTGGAGACTCCGGAGCGCGTCGTCTCTGTCTCGAGGCCGGATGCACCGGGACCGCACCGAAACCGGTCGATCGTCGCAGCCTCATCGCTGCGCTCGCCGCGGTCTTGCCCCAGCTCGACCCCGCCTGACCGCCCCGCGATCCCCGGCTCAGGGAGAGGGCGGGATACCCTCTTCCCGGGTATCGACATCACAGGCGAGGCGCGGGGCTTCACTCGAATCGGACGTCGCCGGCTTGCTCACGCCCGGTCGGACGGCGGCTTGCATACGGCACCTCCTCGAAGCCCTCGACGTGGTTCCATGACGAAGGAGAAAGTGGGAGTGATCGGGTGTTCGCATGATGGGACTGGCTCGCCGAAGGTGATGCCTGTCCCGAACGTTGGCCCGCTGATCCACTGATCTTCAACAAGGCACCTGTTCGGAACCTGTCGGAGTACCGGCGAGCGTTCGGGACAGGCATCACCTTCGGCGAGCCAGTCCCACCTTCCAAGTTCTCGGATCGAGGTTGTCCGACAGCCTCCTAGGAAAAATTCGTCCAGTCCATCTTCTGCCCATCCTTCGAGAGCAACATCCGGACGATCAGCCACGCGCCGAACGCGAGGCCGACGAGCATCGTGGCGACCGCTGCGGTCGCGAGCACTCCGGAGATGATCGTGTCGTACTTGAGCAGGCCGGGCGGGCCGAGGAGGAAGTTCCAGTCGTGGATCACCCCTCCCATCCCCGAGGTGTCTCCGCCGGGGATCAGACCCATCCCGGGCGAGAGCAGGGGCAGTTTCTGCGCGCGGGCGTCGCCGAGGTAGACCGAGATCCCCCAGAGGTTCGTCGCGATCCAACAGATGGCGACCGAGATTCCGAAGAAGTCCTTCTGCCAGCGGAAGATGAACAGGCTCGCGATCGGGGCGGCCAGCTGCGCGATGGTTCCCCCCGCGGCCATCAGGCGGATCCCGAACGGGCGGAAGATCCCGTGGCCGAGTTCGTGGATCCCGAGATTGATCCCGTCGAACAGGCTCCGGTACGGCTCGGAGGAGCCGAAGTGTCGACCGAAGGTCCAGGCGAGGTAGAGCCAGAGGAGGATTCGGAACCAGGGCATGCGCCCGTCGCACCAGGTGCTCGCCTCCCGGAGCTGCCGGGGGAAGAACTGGATGATCGCGTCGGTGAGAGTGGCCGCGGTGGGTTCAGAGGTCGAGTTCGAAGCCGAGGCCTCCGCGTCCGAGACTCGGGTCCAGGTCCCTTCCGCGGTTTCGATCACGTCGCGGGGCTCCTCCTCGATCGACTGCGACTGAACGAGTCGATCCGACTCCCTCTCCACGCAGCGGGCGCAGAGCTGCCCCGCCCCGATCTCGGGGGTGAAGCTCTCGAAGCAGCGCGGACAGAGCACTCGGGCCTGGACCTTGGCCATCGCACCTCCTGGAACCCACCGGATGGATCGGCAGAGAGCTGGCGGTCACTGAACCCCTGTGCGAAGAGGGAGTGTGATCGCGGCGATCCTGTACGATGACCACGAAGGAGTACCGGTGCAGCACGAGGGATGGATCCGCGACACGATCGAGATGTGGGTGGCCGACTACCTCGAGGAGGCCGCCGGGAGGGACGTCGCGCCCGTTCTCCTGCCGGTCGCCGAGCAGCTCCTCGTCACCTTTCTTTTCCACGCCTGTGCGGTGCGCGGGGTGGCTCCGGGTGAGCTGGTACGCCGCGACTTGAAGGAGGCGCTCCTCGAGGGACTGCAGGGCCTCCGGATCGACGAAGAGGCTCGGCCGAAGGTCCCGCGGCTGATCTCGAACTTCTGCGCCGATCTCGAGCGCCGGGGACGCCTCGCAAACGGCGAGATGCTCGGAAAGGAGATCGCCGCGATGCGCGAGGCATTTCTCGAATCGATGTCGGAGAAGCAGAAGCCCGTGGTCCGCCCGTCCGAGAAGATCGGCCGCAATGATCCGTGCCCGTGCGGCAGCGGCCAGAAGTACAAGAAGTGCTGCATGTCTAGCGGGCCCGGCCGCGGATGATGGCCCCACCGTGCTCCTCTTGAACTGACATCAGATCACGGGACGAACACGATCTTTCGCACGCCGCCGGCCCGCGCCGCGAATCTCCGATACGCATCCGGGCCCTCGGTGAGCGGCACTGCGCCGTCCGAGATCATCGCCTCCACCGGGATCTCGATCCGCCCGGCCGCCACCTCGGGGAGGAGGCGGTCGAGCAGCGAACGGACGGGGCACCTGCCCGCTTGGTAGGTGAGATTCTGGTCGTACGCGTCGGCGGGGGTGAATGCGAACCCCGCGGTGTGGACCCCGATCGCGGAGATGGTCCCCCCCGGGCGCACCAGTGAGATCGCGAGGCGCTGGGCGTCGACGCTCCCGACCGCTTCGATCACACCGTCGACGCCTTCCCGATCCGGGAGCGCCTCGAGCGCGTCATCGGGATGGGCGGCGATCGCACCGAGCTTGCGTGCGACGTCACGTCGCTCCTCCACCGGGTCGATCGCGACCACCCCGGTCGCACCGAGCGTCAGGGCCGCAGAGATCGCCGCGAGCCCCACCGCGCCACAGCCGACCACCGCGACCGAGCGTCCCGGCCCCGCTCCGGCCCTCTCCGCGCCGTACCACCCGGTCGTGAAGTTGTCTCCGAGGAGGAGCGCGGTCGCATCGTCGACCACCTCTGGAACCGCGACCAGCGTCGACCCCGCGAGGGGAATCCGAACGAGTGAAGCCTGCGCGCCGTCGAGTCCGCGCCCTGCCACCCCGTCCGGGGGGTGCCAACCGAGGAGCGCGCCTTCCCGACAGCGAGCGCTCAGTCCCCGGTGGCAGGGGGCGCACCGACCGCAGCTGGTCGTGAAAGGCGCGAGCACGCGATCTCCCACGGCGATCCCCAGGACGCCGTCTCCCGCCGCGATCACGGTGCCGACCAGCTCGTGTCCGGGGATCGTCCCCGCCCGCACCGGCTCCCGGCCGAGATAGGGGTGCAGATCGGAACCGCAGAGACCGGCGAGACTCACGCGGATGATCGCGTCGTGGTCGTCGCGGAGCACGGGGTCGGGGAGGCCCGTGCGGTGGACGACTCTTCCAGGGGCCTCGAGGACGAGTGCGTGCATGCGCCTGATCCTAGTCTCCTGTCCCGGAGGGCGCCTGACAATTCGAAGACTGGGCGAGGACGTGCGGAGCCAGTCCCCAGCGAGTTCGGTGACGGAACCGGCAACGACCGTTGCGCGCCGAGGCGTCATCGATTCGACTCGACCACAGAGAGGACCCCCCGTGCACGAAATCGCATCCACCGACCGAGGAGACCTCCACGCCAAGATGAAGCGCATCCTCGCCGGGTGTTGCACCGCGTTCGTCCTGGTGCTCGGAGTCGCGTTCGTCGCGATCTGGCTCGGGATGAAGGATGCACAGGTGGAGGCGCGGGCATCGCTCGGCTGGCCGGCCGCCCCGGGGACGATTCTCGAGAGCGAAGTCATCGATCAACTGGGGTTTCGAGCGACCGACGAACGGCCGACGAAGCGCGCCGGAACGACGTATCGGCCTCGGGTGCGGTACGAGTACCACGTCGCCGAGGTGCGGCACGAGGGGACCCGAATCGCAGTTTTCCAGACGCTGGACGCGACGCGCGAAGAGGCCGAGGCGCGTCTCGCACCCTATCCCGTCGGTGCCCCGGTCGATGTGCATCACAATCCGACCGACGCGACTCGCGCGGTCCTCGAGCCGGGACCGGAAACCTTCGACAACACCTACTTCTTCGCGTTCGGCGGCGGTTTCCTGGCGATCCTCGCCGCCCTTGCGTTGGTTGTCCGCGGGATCCTGCGCACGCGAAGCACTTGACCGCGTCCTCGTCCCTCGGCAGCATGGGGCTGGGCTGTCTCCACATGTTGTCTCCACTTATTTGACTCGGCGACCGGTGGTACCGGACGATCGAGGTCTGCGACGGATCGATCAGAGCCCGGCGTGGAGCCCGCCCCTCCTTCGCCCTCCCCGCGGGTCGTCCCCACCCAGGAGGAGTCTCTCCATGACCAAGATCCGGTTGCTCCGCGCCCTCGTTCTCTTCACCGCGATCTTCGCTCTCTCTCCCCTCTTCGCCCAACTGGACTTCCTCAGGGGGGACGTCGACGGGGATGGGTGCGTCGAGGCGATCGCGGACACGATCTACCTGCTCGGAAATCTGTTCCCCCCCGGCGGGGGACCGGGCAATCCACTCTTGTGTCTCGATGCGGCGGACATCAACGCCGACCTCGTCATCAACATCGGCGACCCCGTTCTGCTCCTGCAGTGGGGCTTTCCCGTCGGAGGTCCCGTCTCGATCTCGGCCCCGGGCACGATCACCTGCGGTCCGGCGCCCGGCGGGGGGATCGGGTGTGCGGCCTACGTCTGCAACCCGTGCGCGGCCCAGCCCCCGGATCCGGACGTGGTGCTGTCGCTGTCCGCGGGCGTTCCGGGGGCGGTGGTATCGGTCGAGGTGCTCCTCGACACGGACGAAGCGCTCTCGGGTCTTTCGCTCGGCGTCTGCCACCCCACTGGGGTGGTCGATCCGCTCCTCATCGTGCAGGGGACAGCGCTGAGTTCTCTGAACGGGGGTGGGGGACCGGATATCTTCCTCTTGCAGCAACATCCCGGAGAGGGCTGGTCGGTGGGCGTGGTCACCAGCCTCTTCCTCGCGGAGGTGCTCCCCCCGGCGCTCGGTGCTCCCATCTTGCTCGTCGACTACACTTGCTCCGGAGCCCCCCTGAACGTGCCCCTCGATTTTTGTGACACGCTCGGAACCCCCGCGGTCCCGATCAGCGCCACGAGAGCGAACGGAATCGGCTTCGTCCCGACGACGGTGGGCACCACGATCAACTGTGGTCCGCCCCCTCCGGGCAGCTTCGTACGCGGCGACATCAGTGGGGACGGAGTGCTAGACAGCACCGATTCGGCGATCCTCGAGCAGTTCCTCTTCCCCGGGGTGCTGCCCTTCGGTCCGCCCCCCGAGCCGGTCGGCTGCGATCTCGTCCCGAACCAATCCGGAGACATCAACGACAACGAGGTCGAGACGATCGCCGACCTGCTGATGTTCATCGCGTACCTCGACTGCGGAGGGATCACGATACCCGGTCCTTCATCCTGCGGCGACGATCCGGATGAGGGAACGACCGGCTTCGACATGATCGACGACGAATACTTGGTGAGCGCGTTCAGCATGTCGATCACCGGTCCCCCGGACGGAGTGCGAGCGGTCGATGTGTCCCTGCGCATCACCTCGCCGACGACGATCAAAGCGGTGTCGCTCGGCCTCCTGCTCGGGAGCGAGCTCAGTCTCGCGAGTCCTCCCCTGACGATGGCGCCGGGGGTGGTGGCGGACTTCTTCGGCGTGCTCATCGACGGGAACTTCATCTCGGTCGCGGCGGGATCGACGACCTGCGGGACGCCGATGATGCCTTCTTCCCCCTTCGTGCTGTCCCCGCTGGCGACCCTGCACCTCGAGCTCGCCCCCTTCGCGATCTTCCCCCCGGTGGAGTTGATCCAGGAGGTGTCGGTGCTCGGCCACGTGAGGCGCACGACGATCGTCGACGAAGCATTCCAGGACCATCAGCCGTTCTTCCTGTCCGGCGCCGCGGAGCGTTTCGCGCGCGGGAACGCGAACAATTTCGATGCCTTCGTCGATATCGCCGACCCGGTATACGTTCTGGGGCACCTCTTCCCGAATCCGACCAGCCTCCCGCTCGGTTGCCGTGACGCTGCGGATTCGAACAACGACGGGCTCCTCAACATCGCCGATCCGATCTATATCCTCGCCTACCTCTTCGCGAGCGGACCGATCATGCCCGGTCCGTATCCTCAGTGCGGGTTCGACCAGGACATCGATGGGATCGACGTCGACTTCTTCCTGAACCCGTTGTTGCCGCAGTGCGACACCCCGTTCTGCCCGTAGGTCCGTGAGCCACCCGGGCGCTCCGGTTCTCGAACCGTGGCGCCCGGGGTCTCGATCGGGGTGAGGGTGGACGCATCGCTCGGACTCCGCCATCCTGACCCCATGAACACCACGCACGAGGATCCGCGAGGATCGATCGGTTCGACCGTCTCTCTGCGCACCGTCCTTTTCGATCTGGACGGGACGATCCTCGATACGGTCGGGTTGATCCTCGCCTCGTACCGTCATGTGCACGAGGAGCATCTCCCCGATCACGACCTCGATAGTGACCATTTCCGTCGGCGTCTCGGGACTCCACTCCTCGATGTTTTTCGTGAGCTGGTCGGGGATGGCGTCCGAGTCGCAGAGCTGGTCGAACACTATCGCGCGCACAACCGCAGCCGCCACGACGAAATGGTCCGGGCGTATCCAGGGATCCTGACACTGCTCGGCGAACTCCGGGTCCGCGGGATCCGCACCGGAGTCGTGACGAGCAAGATCCGAGATGTCACGCTCCGTGGGCTGAACATCAGCGGGGTCGCGGCGCACATCGAGGTGGTCGTCTCGGTCGACGATGTCGTCCACCCGAAACCACACCCCGAGCCGGTCGTGGCGGCGCTCACCCGCCTCGGCGCCGATCCTGCGACCGCTCTCTACGTCGGGGACGCCCCATCCGATATCGCCGCAGGTCGGGCGGCGGGAGTGCGCACGGGTGCGGTCTTGTGGGGGCCCTTTCGCCGCGACGAGCTCGCTCCGCACTGCCCCGACCACTGGTTCACGCATCCGAGGGAGATTCTGGCCGCGGTCGGGGGGTGAACTGACCTTGCTCGAGTGCTGATGAGCAGAGAGTCTCGGCCTGTGTTCAGCGGCTTCTGGCCAGTGCCGCCGCGCGGGGGTCCAATTGACGCCAGAGTTCGGGCTACTCATCTGCTGCCCCAATCAGATGCCCCTCTGGACGCCGGTCGGCGATCTGCGAGGATGCGCGATTGCCCATCGGAAGGAACCTCCCGTGATCACCCCCGCTCCCGAACGACTGCTCGTCCTCCCGTCCCGTGCGGCCAAGATCGGCCGACGGGGTCACCCGTGGTTCTACGCGGACGACCTCACGGAGGTCGACCTCAAGGACCGGAAGCTCGTCCGCGTCCACGCCCCTGGAGGGCGTGACCTCGGGCTCGGAATGACCTCGAGTCACTCCAAGATCGCCCTGCGCCTCTGCGGCCGCTGGCCCGGAGACGGGGCGCCCGAGCCGGCAGAATTCATCGCGTCCCGACTCGCCGGGGCGGTCTCGCTCCGCGCCGATCTCGATCACCCGCTCGCCGGAGTGCGCCTCGTCCACGCGGAGGCCGATGGTCTCCCCGGCCTCGTCGTCGACCGCTACGCCGACGTGGTCGTCGTGCAATCGACGGCAGCCTTCATCGAGGCGCACATCGACCTCATCGCGGCGTGGCTCGTCGCGAATCTCTCCCCGCGGATGGTGCTCCTTCGAGGAGACCTGCCGGTGCGGAAGCGTGAGGGGCTTGAGCAGGAGGTGCGACTCCTCGCGGGGGAGCGCGTCGACCAAGTCGAGATCGAAGAAGATGGGGTCCGCCACTCGGTGCTCCCCTACGAGGGGCACAAGACCGGTTTCTACCTCGACCAGCGACCCGCGCGGGCTCGGGTGCGCGAGCTCGCGGCGGGGTCGAGGGTTCTCGATCTGTTCAGCTACCAAGGCGCGTTCTCGCTCGCGGCGCTCGCCGGCGGGGCGCGCGAGGCGGTCGCCGTCGATCAGTCCGCCCCCGCGCTCGAGCGCGCTACTGCATCGGCGCTCGCGCAGAAGCTCGGTCCCTTGAAGACGATCACCGGAAACTGCTTCGACGTGGTGCGCGAACTCCGCGACGGGGGGCAGCGATTCCAGCTGGTCGTGCTCGACCCGCCGCCCTTCTGCAAGAGTCGCCGCGAGGTCGAGGGAGGGATGCGCGGATACCGGGACCTGAATCGCATGGCGCTGCGCCTCCTCGATCCGGGGGGGAGGCTGGTCACCGCGAGCTGCAGCTACCATCTGCGCCCGGAGATGTTCGAGGATGTCCTTCGTCAGGCGAGCTTCGATCTCCCCTTCCGGGTCTTCCTCGAGGAGCGTCTCGGGGCCGGCTCCGATCATCCCGTCTGGCTGCGCCTTCCGGAGAGCGAGTACCTGAAGGTCCGCGTCCTGCGGCGGGTGGAGTGAGCGGATGCGTCCAGACGATGCCGCCGAGATCCTCGCGCTCGAGGAAGCCCTCACTCGAGCGATCATCGCGAACGATCCGACCGCGATCGCCCGATTTCTCGGGGAGGAGTGGATTCTCATCGGCGCGGACGGTGGCCTCGTCGACCGGGCGAAGTTTCTGCTCGTGATCGGGTCGTCGGACTTCACGCACTCGTGGATGAACTTCGACGACTGGCGGATTCGAACCTACGACGATGCCGCGGTCGCCACCGCCCACGCCGTGGCCGCCGGGACCTCCCGAGGACGGCCGTTTCACTTCGAGCAGCGCTCGACGGACTTCCTCGTCCGCCGCGATGGGCGCTGGGTGTGTGTCCTGACCCAATTGACCACGATCTCGCGCCCTCCCCAGCCCCGGGATTGATCCCGTCCTTCCGACCGCACCGCCTTGCCGCTCAAGACCCAGGGCGACTTCGACCGATGTCTGAGAATAATGGCGGACTCTTCGAGTCCGTCCGACCCGCAATCCGCTCCGAAATCCGGTCTCCGGGAGGTTTCATCATGCGCTCGATCGCGCTCCCCCTCGCGTCCCTCGCCATGATCCTCTGCGGCGCGTCCCTCGCGACCGCGCAGGATCTCGAAGTCGGCAGCTTCGGGGCCCGGGTTTCGTCGGAGGGGGGCTGGGTGCGAAAAGAGCTCAACCCCGATCTCGGGAAGGACCAGTTCCACTGTCGGGTCGGGAAGGCGCTCTTCGGGAAGAAGAGCCAAGTGTTCGCCGCCGTCCTCGAGTTCCCGGAGCTGCACGAGTCGAAGACCGACTGCGAGCGGACCCTCGAGATGATGATCCAGGGGATGGACGGAAAGGGAGCCAGCAAAGTCGAGACGACGAGAGTGGGGGAGGTCCTGCGGGCTTCCTGCTCCGTCGAGGGAAACGTCGGGATGGTGCAGATCAGCTATCGCCTCGACCTCCTCTCGCGCTCGGGGCTGACGTATGTCTTTCTGACGTGGGGCCAACTCTCCGAGGCCGGTCTCGTCAGGAAGAAGGCGGATCGATTCGTCGCTGGGTTCGAGTTCCCGGACACGAACTCGGAATGGGCGCGCAGCACCGTGCCGAGCGCCCAGGAGTTTCGCATCCGCGGCTTCGAGATCCGTTTCTCGGTCCGCCCCTCGGTCTTCGAGAAGAAGGATTTCGAAGGTGACCTGATCTGCGCTTTCAACAGCCTCGACATGAATCACGAGCTGTACGGCTTCGAACACGCAGGGGCGAGCCCGGATGATGTGATCGACGGAGCCTTCGACGTGCTCCGAGAGGACTATCCGGAGATCGTGGAGGTCTCACGGGACACGGAGGAGGTGAGCGGGTTCCGCAGTCGCGCCGCCACCGCTCGGCTCGAACACAAGACCATCACCCTGCTCGCGGTTCCGCTCGGGGACGGCCGCGTGCTGCAGTTCCGCTACTTCGCACTCGGTTCCCCCGAGAGCGCACGGGCCGATCGCGATCTGTTCCGCCGTACCCTCGCGATCTCTCCGATCGCCCGGGTGCTCGCCTTCCCCGAGCCTGGACCGAACTTCGTGCCAGCGCCGATCGGCCCCAACCTGAGCCGAATTCTGGCGACCTCGACGCGGGTCGGGGACACCGATCTGCCGTTCGTTCTCGGCGGTCGTCTCCTTCCCGGCGGCGACTTGCTGTTCTGGGCGGAAGACAGGATCGTCCGACTCGATCGAGGGGAGGGATCGGTCGAGTACCTGCTCGCGCCCGGGGAGTGGGAACACTGCTCTGCCGTCCAGTGGCAGGGCCGCTGGCTCACCTCGACTCGGACCGAGGCGGTCGAGGAGCTCATCGGCGGTGTCGCGGAACCCCTCGATTTCCCAGCTCGGTGTCTCGCGGTGGTGGGGGACGATCTCCTCCTCGCCCGCTCGGTTCCGATCGAGGGTCTGCCCGGGGTTTGGTCGATCCCGGGATCCGGCAACCAGCTTCTGATCCGCCGCACGGCGGAGGGACACGAGACCGTACTCCTCGAGCTTCCTGGTCTGTTCGTCGATCAGATCCAGGTCGATGCTGCGGGCGAGCGCGCACTGCTGCTGGCCACGGAACGAGTGACCGTGATCTCCGACTCGCACCTTCGCGTCTCTCGACTGTTCGAGGTTCGACTCGCCGGCGGGGAGCGTCGCGAACTCGGGGAGTGGGACGGTCTGATCACCGCCGCGGTGTCCGACGACGGCTGGATCGTCACCGGCCGCCCCCGTGGACGTCCGCTCGGGATCTACCGCGCCCGAGCGACCGGGAAGCCCGAACCACTGCTCACCGGCGTGGGTTGCCTCGGGATCGGAGCCACCTCGGAGCGACTCTTCTATGTGAGCGATCGGGACCGGGTCGAGCAGAGCGATGGCGACTTCCAGGTGTACTCTGTCCCCCTCGCCGACCTCGCGAAGACGGGGCCGATCGCTCAGCCGTTCAGCGCGTCGATCCTTTCCGAGATCGCGCGATCGGTTCTCGATCTCTCCTCCGAGGCACCGCGAACCGAGGAGGAGATTCGAGAGTACGTCCGGGGTGCGACTGCGATCGCGATGGAGCGGTTCCACTCGCCACTCCCCACCGAGGGAAACTCGGTCGATGCGGTGATCGAAGAGATCGTGCCCGTCAGCCCCGAGCTCGATTCCTCCGGAGAGGTCCTGCTCTCGATGCTGCTCACCGTCGCACTCCTCGATCAGGGTGCGGTGTGGGTCGAGGGCGAAGCCACGGACTGGCTCACCTGGCACACCCGTCGCGGGTCGGTCGTCGACAACGCTTTCGCGGTGGGGCACGACCCGGTCTGGATGGTGCACAGCTGTATCTTCGACCGGGAGGGATACTGGCGAGCCGGCTCGGGGATCCTCGACGCCGCGGCCGGGCGCACGGTCTATCTCGGGCTCGATTCCAGTGCGCTCGCGATGAAACTCGAGAACGCCGTCCCTCGATCGTCCGAGGCGATCCTCGCGAGCGGGGACCCGGAGGGGGTCATCGAACTTCTCGAGGGCCACGCTGCGAACCTGTTCCTGCGCGATCGCATCTACCGACACGTCTGCGCGATCCGGGGCCCCGCGGTGGTCCTGCCGATCGCGGAGCATTTCGCCGGCGCTCCGCACGTCACCGCGCTGGACCGCATCGTCCGACTCTCCGCGCTCCTGATGCTCGCGGAGAGTCCGTCCCAGGCCGAGGCGCTCTCCCCCGAGATTTTCGCGGCGATCCAGGCTCACCCACGAGAACCCGCGCTCTATCTCCTCCTCGGAGATGCCTACGAGAGGTCGAAACCCGATGAGCCCGAGTATGCACGGGTCTGCTACGAGCGGGTGCTCGAACTCTCCCCGTGGGGGATGAACGCGATCACCGCGACGATGGGGCTCCAGCGGCTCGAGTGAGGAGACGAGACCCGGAGGCGCAGCGACCGGACGATCGCGTGGTGGACGCGGGTCGGGGTGGGGGGGACAATTCCGATCGGCCCCACGCCCACTTGCGATCGAGGAGGCGCCGATGATGAGCCGACGGTTTCTGTGCGCTCGGATCGTGCTCGCCGTGGTTCTCACTTCCACCGTGCTCCGCGCGCAGAACCCGGACTACGTTCTCTCCCTGAGCAGCAATTCGAGTCCGCCGGGGGGGAGCACCTCGATCTCCGCCTTCCTCGACAACAATGGCTCGGACATGCAGGGGTGGACCTACGGAGTCTGCAGTGACTCGACCGCGGTCCAGCCGACGAGCATCGACCCGGCGGACTCGGGGACGGTCAACGGCGGCGGGCCACCCGGTTTCCTCACCCAGCAGATCTTCTCGGGAGGGTGGTCCCAAGGGGTCGTGGTGAGCCTTCTCGGGATCAACACCCTCCCGGCCGGGACGATCGGGTTCGAGCTGGCGATCGTCGACTACGACCTGCTGCCGTCGGTTCCCGCTGGTTTCCAGCCCCTCGACTACTGCGACACGCTCGGCAACCCTCCGGTCATCATCGTCGTCGTGGTGGCAGGGATTTCCATCGCCCCGACCACGATCTCCGGCTCGATCGAAGTCGTCCCTTCCGAACCGGTGTTCATCCGCGGGGACGCCAACACGACGGCGGCGTCAACGTCGGTGATGTCATCTGGGAGCTGAACGAGTTGTTCATCGGGGGAAGTCAGCAGACCCTCTGCACGCTGGCGGACGATGCGAACGGGGACGGGATCCCGAACATCGGGGACCCCATCTACCTGCTCGGCTTCCTCTTCCAGAACGGGCCGCCGCCGGTCGCACCGTTCCCGAATTGTGGTGTCATACCCGGGACGACAGTGGCGGATTGTGAAGAGGCGGCGAGCTGTCCGTAGCTCGGGCTCAGGGTCGATTCGCCCCCGTTCGACCCTCCATCGGCTCGAACGGCCCGTTCATCATCCGGCCAGCCCCCGCAGCAGATGCCCCGTTCCGTAGGCGAGCGCCGCCGCCGCGCCGCCGAGGAACAGGGTCTCGAAGCCCGACACGATCGCGGGGTGGTCGACGAACCGCCCCTTCGCGGCGCCGACCGAGAAGAACGCGGCCGCGGTGCCGAGGGCACTCCACAGGTATGGAGAGGCGATCGTGACGCCGAGCGCCGAGAGGAGGAAGGGGAGCAGGGGCACCAACCCGATCGCGACGAACGCCATGAAGGTGACCCAGGCCGCTCGAGTCGGATCGAGGGGAACCGCGGGGATCCCGTACTCCTCGCGCACCATCGTCTCGACCCAGCGATCGGCGTCGGCGGTGATCACGCGCACCACCGCCTCGAGCTCCTCTCCCTCGAATCCCTTCCGGGAAAAGATCTGGCGGATCTCTTCGCGCTCGCCGTCGGGGATTTTCTCGATGTGACGTTGCTCTTCGCGGCGCGCCCGCGTGTGACGCTGCACTTCGGCGCGGGTGCTGAGGAAATTGCTCGTCGCCATGCTGAATCCGTCGGCGATCACGTTGGCGAGGCCCAGCACGACGATGACGCCGTTTGCGAGTCCCGCCCCCGCGACCGCCGAGACGACCGCGAAGGTGGTGACGGTGCCATCGACCGCGCCGTAGACGAAGTCCCGCAAATGGCTGGGCGGAGGGCCCTCGTCGAGACGCGCCTCGATGGCGCGGGGGGTGTGCTCGGCTTCCAGCGCTGCGATCTCGGGGATGGGGGGTCTGCGAGCGCCCTGTCTTGCCGGCGGGTGATCGGTCTCGGCCACGTGGATCCTCCGGGGGAGATCGTGAAGGAGACGGTTCTCAGACTCAAGCTTCACCAGTCATGGCTTGCACGAACTACTGCTTGCCCGCCAGCAACAGCTGCTCCGCCGTGAAGCCCGGACCCAGAGCAGTGCACAGGGCGAATTCGTCCTCGTCGATCTCTCGTCCCTCGGCAAAGACGCGGGCGAGGAGATGCAGAACCGTCGCGCTGGACATGTTCCCTTCCTCCCGCAACACCGTCCGGGAGAGTTCGAACCTGGACTCCGGCCACCCGAGAGACTCGGCGTACGCGTCGAGAACACGGGGACCGCCGGGGTGTCCCCAGAACTGGGTGACCCGCTCCGGGTCCACCCCGCTCCCCTCGGCGAGCTGGGCGAGCTCGAGTCCTGCGTGTTTCCTCGCGAGCTCCGGGATCCGACGATCGAAGACCACCTGCAGCCCCTCCGCGACCGGAGTCCACCCCATCACATCGGTGGAGTCGGGAAAGAGGGTGACTCGGGTGCCGACGATCTCGAGTGCCGGAGCGGTGCTCCGGTGGTCGTGGCCGACCAGGACCGCAGCCGCGACCCCGTCCCCGAAGAGCGCGCTGGCGACGAAGTTCTCGAGCGACCGATCCCCCGGGAGGTAGGTCTGCGAACAGAATTCGACGCAGACCACGGCGGCGACGCCCCGCGGGTGTCCGCTGAGCCATTCCGAAGCGCGTCCGAGCGCACTGGCGCCCCCCGCGCAGCCGAGACCCCAGAGCGGGGATCGACGGGTATCGGGACGGCCGCACCCGCCGCCGATCAGGCGGGCATCGAGGCTCGGCGCTGCGATCCCGGTGCTGGTCACGAAGAAGAGGTGATCGATCGCCTCGGGGGCGATCTCCGCGACCGCGAGGGCGGAACGGAGGGCCTCCGCGCCGAGCCGGGTCCCTTCGGCGATGAAGCGGTCGTTCTCGAGCAGCCACCCCCGCGACTCGAGCAGAGCCTCGAGCGGGCGGACGAAGCGGCGAGTCTCGACCCCGCAGTTCGCGAAGATCGAGCGATAGCGATCGACGTCGATCGCCCCCGCGAATCGCGGCGCGATCGCCGCGAGAACCTCATCCTGCCGGTAGCGGTGAGGACACGGCGCGGTCGCGGCGCCGACGATACGAGAGGGTGCTGGCGTCATGGTCGCATCGTAACCGGCCGCTCGACGCGGTGCGCCGGGCGGGAGCGGATCTGCGACGTTCCCACGGCACTGCGCCCTGCTTCGGGGAGTCTGATATAAGAACGCTGTCGACTGGCTGCAGTGCGTGGCCGGAACCGAGCCGTCCACCCCGTTCACGGAAGTGTGGGGATGTACCGAACCCTCGACCCGGACGCGATCGTCACGACGATCGAGCAGCTCCACCGCAGGATCTCGGAGCGGTTCCCCGAGTCGGGGCTCGCCGGAGTCTCGGGGGAGCTGCTCCAGGTCGGGCGAGCAGCAAAGAACCGGATCGAGGAGATTCGCCAGCCACATATCCCCCTGCGGATCGGCGTCGGACTCCTGATCCTGCTGATCGCGGCGGTTCTCATCGTCTCGGTACGGGGGGTCGTCTCGGGGGAGGGGGCCGCCTCGGGGGAGGGAGTATTCCGGTCGGAGGGTCTCGGTCTCGCCGACCTGGTCGCTCTGACCGAGGCAGCGCTCAACGAGTTCGTCCTCCTCGGGGCGTTGATCCTCTTCCTGGTGACCCTCGAGCGCCGCTGGCGCCGCAAGCAGGCGTTGGCGTCGATCCACGAACTCCGCTCGCTCGCCCATATCGTCGACATGCACCAGCTGACGAAGGACCCGCAACAGGCGTTCGAGTCCGAGATGAGGAACACCCCGAGTTCCCCGAAGCGCGTCTTCTCCCCCTTCCAGCTCTCGCGATACCTCGACTACTGTTCCGAGATGTTCTCCCTGATCGGCAAGGTGGCGGCGCTCTTCCTGCAGGGGTTCGACGACGCTTCCGTGATCGCCTCGGTCAACGACGTCGATACGCTGACGACGGGCCTGAGCCGCAAGGTGTGGCAGAAGATGGTGATCCTGCACTCGCTCCAGGATGGCTCGGCGCCGCTACGGTCGCCGAAGAGCTAGCGGACCGGACGGGACGGCTGGGATGTTCGATCGAGTGCGACGTCGGCTCCGGCGTGTTCGTCTGACGCGAGTGAGTCTGGTGAAGATGGCGCTCTCTATCTTCGCCGGATTCATCCTGCTCGCGACGGTGATCGCGATCGTCACTCCGGCGCCGAGTCTCGCCGATCGCGCCCGCGGGCTCTACATCGTGAAGGGCCCCCGCGCGGGGGAAGAGACCCTCGTCGAGCATCTCCTCGAGAACCCCGAGGATCGCGGGACCTGGCTAGAGCTCGTGCGCATTCGGTGGCTCTACCGATCGGGCGACCTCCTCGCGATGCCGGAGCTCGAGGACATCCTCGACGATCCACTCCACCCCCCCGAGTTCCGCACCCACGATTCGACCCCGTTCCTCGACGACACCGAGTTCGACGCCTTCCTCGCCACCTGCACGGTTCTCCCCGTCGAGGTGCTGCGCGCGTGGCGAGACGCCCACGTGCTCTCCATCGCCCTCGCCCATCTCCGGGAACTCGGAGACTCTCTGGAGGCGCAGCTCGCCGGTGGCGAAATTTGCCTCGAGCGCGGCGACACGGCGCTCGCGATCCGCTACTACGAGCGCGCGCGCGGACTCGCGCCGGAGGACCGGCGTGCCGTGACGGGGTGGTTCCGAGCGCTCGAGGCCGCCGACCGCGACGTGGAGGTCGAGGCTGCGTTCACCGATCCATCGATCCGACCGTTCCTCGATCCGCGGCAGGTCTTCGAACATCACCGGGAGCGGAAGGAATATCTGCGCGGCCTCATCCCCTTGTGGCGGAGCGAGTACGAGAACTACGGTCCGGGGCTCTGGCTGACCTGCTTCATGATCGGTGCGTGTTGGACTCTGCTCTGCTTCCATCTCGGCCACGGCTGGCGGTGGCGCCGCACCTTCCAGTGGCTCGTGCCGGTCGCGCTCCTCCTCGGGTGGCTGAGCGGCGACGTGACCCTCGGGGCGGTGATCGTCACCGATGACTGGATCGGGAAGGATTTTCACGATGGGATCTCGTTCTCGATCCTCTATTCGCTCCTGATCGGGGCGCGCGAGGAACTGATCAAGCTGCTCTTCTTCCTGCCGCTCCTCCCTACCATCACCAAGCTGGGGAGCGATATCCAGGGCTTGGTGATCGCCTCGCTGGTCGGTCTCGGTTTCGCGGCGCACGAGAACGCGAACTACTACCTGAGCAGCGAGGGCGGCGCGATCCTCGGCCGCTACCTGACCGCGAACTTCTTCCACCTCGCTCTGACCGGCTACGCGGGCTACTTCCTGCTCCGCGCCGCGCGCAAAGGCGGTGACGAGTGGCGTGAATTTGGCGTGGCCCTCGCCAAGGTGATCGCTTTCCACGCCGCCTATGACCTGTTCCTGATCGAACCGGGGCTCACCGAGTACGGGATCTTTTCCATGATCCTCTTCATCCTGCTTTCGCAGCAGTTCCTCCGATTGGCCTTCCACGTCCGTCCGCACAAGTTCCAGCGGGTCTCCCTGACGAGGATCTTCGTCGGGGCCCTCGCCACTGTGGCCGGGATGCACTATCTCTATCTTTCGACCCGTCTGGGCCTCGGCGAGGCGCTCTGGCAGACGATCGGCGGGCTGCTCGGGATCGCGATCATCACGTTCATGTTCTTCCAGGAGTTCGACGAACACGTGGCGTGAGGAGAGGAAGGAAGCTCGGTGGAAATGCTCCTGCGGTGGTTGGAGCGCAAATTCGGGCGCGTCGCGCTCCCCAACATCGCAGCACTCCTCATCGCGCCGAAAGCCGCGTTCTTCCTCTGGGCGTGGATGGAGGGGCAGGGAGATCAGAAGGCGGCGGTCGCGATTCTTGCGAAGTTGCTCCTGGTGCCGCAGCTCGTCCTCGACGGGGAAGTCTGGCGCCTGGTCACCTTCGTGATCGCGCCGCCGACTGTGAGCCCGCTCTGGTTCCTGATCTACGCCTTCCTGCTCTTTCTGTACTGTCACGGCCTCCAGGCTCGCTGGGGGACGGTCCGCCTCTACGCATATGTCTTGGTGGGCTGGCTCACGGTGGTCGTGACCAGTTTCCTCGCGATGCTGCTGGACCTCGAGTTCGGGGCGGTCGGAGGATTCTTCGGGGTCGAGGCGACCCTGATGCTCGGCTTCGCGACCTTCTACCCGGACTTCATCCTCCGCCTCTTCTTCATCTTGCCGGTGAAGGTGAAGTGGCTCGCGTGGCTGACGGTCGCCGGAGGGGTGCTCGCGTTCGTCCGCGGACCTTGGGACACGCTCGCCAGCTACGCGCCCCGGTTGATGATCCTCGGAGTTTTCGGCAACTACTTGCTCTTCTTCGGGCCCGCGCTCGTGCGCGGAGCGGTGACCCGCCAGAAGGCGACGGGGCGCCGACGGCAATTCGAGGATGCGATGCAACGAGGGTACGAGGAACGGGACCGACTCGCGGATGAGGACCGCGAACGGGACCGCGAGGAGGCCGATCGATGAATCGCTCCAGTGGCGTGGGGACGCCGACCGCTCCCGACCTCGCCCGCCTCTTCATCGCCGAGACGATCCGCCGCTTCGACGAGGAGTACCTCCCCCGGCTCGAGGCCGCGGTGCGCAAGCTTCCCCCCGAGAAGCTCTGGTGGCGTCCCCACGACCAGATCACGTCGGTCGGTAATCTCCTCCTCCACCTCGAGGGAAACGTGCGGCAGTGGTTCTCGGGAGGGCTCGGCGGGGAGCGCCAGGAACGGCTCCGGGATGCTGAGTTCCAGGCGATCGAGGGGGCCGACGCAGAGTCCCTCCTGAAGGCACTTCGCGCGACGGTCGAGGCCGGGTGCACGGTGGTCGAACGACTCGACGCGCCGGCGCTCGCCCGCACCTTCACGATCCAGGGGTTCGAGGTCACCGGCCTCGCGGCGGTCTACCACGTCCTCGAGCACTTCGGCTGGCACGTCGGCCAGATCGTCTGGATCGCGAAGGCGACGGCCGGCCCCGATCACGGAATCTCGTTCTACGACGACTCCTCTCTCTAGCTGGGGACTGGCTCCGCCGAGCGGTGCCCTGCCATTCTTCTCTCGAATTCGCCGCGCGAGCACGAGTCGGTGCCAGAGTGCCTTTCGCGCGTCCGTCCCTTCCTGCTACGATTTCGGATCGAAGGGAATCCGATGAATCCGAAAGTGCTCCGCTGGGTGGGCCTCGCCCTCGCCATCTTCGCCGGCTTGCTCTCGAACTCGCTCCTCGGCCTGCATGCCTTGGGGACGAGCGATCTCGGTCTTCTCGCGGGGATCTGCGGGAAGACGGGGGCTGGTTGCAACGCGGTGATCTCGAGTCGCTGGGGGGTGTTCCCCCCCGGTCCGGAGAAGGCCACCGAAGAGGGTTCCTCGAAAGCTGGCGCCGTGAACGGGACCGCCGTGTCCGTTCCGGAGCCCCGCTCGGGGATCCCGGTCGCCGCGATGGGGCTCTTCTACTACACGTTCCTCGCCGCCTACCTCGCGCTGGTCGGTCGTCCGAGTTGGTCGCGGCGGAGAGTGCACGCCGCGATTCTCGCGGTGTTCGGCTTCGGCTTGCTCGGCTCCCTCTTCTACCTCGGGGTGATGCTGTTCGCGCTCGACAAGACCTGCATCCTCTGCATCGGCACCCACCTCTGCAATTTCCTGCTCGCTCCGGTCCTCTGGTCGACGCGACCGCGAGAGCCGAATCTCGCCGATGAGGGGGGCGGCCTCTCCCGCCCCGAGCTCGCGCATCCGGATCTGCGTCTCGGACTCGCCGTGGTCGCTCTCACCGGCGCGCTCTGCGCCGCGGAGTGGAACGGATACCGCTCGCTCTACGCCGACCTGCAAGGACCGCAGATCGAAGAGCTCCGGATCGCGCTCGGCGAGGTCACCCGCGATCTCGCCGAGGCCGCCGCGCAGATCCCCGGCGTCGACCCGAACGGAACTCCGGATGAGGGGGATGTCGCGACCCTTCGCGCCGAGCTCGCGCAGGCTCGGAAGGACCTCGAGGAGTACGAGGAGCTCGCGAACGACCTGGAGCGCATGGATGGAATGCACCTCAATCAGGAGGCACTCGATCTCGAGGCCAAACTTGGGATCCGCCCGGATGACCCGAAGATCGAGCGGGATTCGGGGAGAGGGATGAACATCGTCGTCTTCAGCGACATCGAATGTCCGAACTGCGCGGCTTTCCACGAATTCCTCTTCGACGAGCTGGTCCCCCTCTTCCGCGGTCACCTGACGGTCGTGTTCAAGCATTTTCCCCTGAACATCCATCCCTACGCGGTACCGGGAGCAAAGGCGCTCGAGGCGGCCCGCCTGCAGGGAAACGACAAGTATTGGGAGATGCACCACTATCTCGCCGAGCGCCGGGCGTCGCTCGGATCCGTCAATTACACCGACGCGGCGGCGTCGATCGGCCTCGACGTGAACCGTTTCGTCTCGGACATGGTTTCACCCGAGGTCGCCAGGCGGATCCAGGAGGACGTCACGATCGGCCAGCGGCTCGGACTGCGCGGGACCCCGGCGGTGTTCCTGAACGGTCGTCTCGTCAACCGAGTGATTCGCCGGAACATCGGCTGGTGGAAGATCAAGGCGGACGTCGTCCGGGACTCTCGGGCGCGATCGGGCCAGCCGTGGTGAGCGCCCCCGACTGATCAGGTGCGCATGTTCGACGGACTCGGCTGCGCTCCGAGTCGGAACGCCGTCGCGATGCCGAGGAATCCGAAGATCAGGTCGATCAGACCGATCGATTCCTTCAGCGCTTCGGTCGGGGAGATCTGGCTCTTGAGCTCTGTGACCGCCCGGTCGACGGTGTCGTCACGCCACACCTCGTAGGGCGGTTTTTCGGTGTTCAGGCGCCTGAGTTCGGGCGCGACCGTCTTCTGGAACTCCGCGACCTCGAAGGGGTGGATCTCCCCCGGAGAGTCCGCCGTCGAATACTCGCGCTGCACCATGAAGAAGGGCACTTCGTCGGAGCGGAGCGCCGAGAAGACCTGCGCATCCTCCATCGTCTCGGCGTAGACCTCCTGCGTGAGCATCTTGGCGATCTCAGTGCGGAGTTCCGGGAGACTCGAGCTCTGGAACGCGACGAACTTCCCGCCGAGAATCGCGGCGACCGCGAGGACCGCGCACAGGACTCCGGAGCCGGCGCCCCGTCCCCCCGCCGCAGCGGCCGCTCCGCCGACGAGCCCGCCGACTGCCCAGGCGACGTACCCGATCTCGTAACCGGTCAAATTTGCGATGAGGGCCCACAGACCGGCACCGAGGACGGCTCCTCCGGTCGCAGCGAGGAGAGCGATCGGGCGCATCGGGCGAATCCCTTCGGGACGAAGTTTCCCCTCGATCGATCTCTGGGTTATCGGCCGGGGGGGAACAGATCCGAAGGCCTTCGCAAATTTGCGGGCCAAGGGAGGTTGCCCGCATCGGAGGGCGGTCCGTGGGGTTCTCCGATAGAAGAGCCGGGACGTGCCCTGGTATCGGTATGGGGTTCCCCGGTGCGCTGGCGGGGCCTCCTGAGCTCGGGTATCGTCGGGGGATCCCGCCGGCGGGATCCCCCTCACGGAAGGACCGATCGCTTGCGCCGTACGCTCGCCATCCAGGTGCTCGTCCTCCAGATGCTCGTCCTCCAGCTGCTCCTTGGCTCGGGGTGCGCCTCGTACTACGAGTCCTCCGCGGATCGAGATGGAGCGAGGATCCAGGCGGAGAAGCTCGCCGAGGTGGAGCAGTTCCGGCGTTTGGAGCTGCTCGATCCCCGCTCCCTCGAGCCCTCCGAGGCCGAATCGGCGCAGAATCTCGAGATTTCGGACCCGATGACCCTCGACGACGCGATCGTCGTCGCCACGGAGCGGAATCGGGACTACCAGGCGGCCCGGGAGAGACTGTTCATCTCCGCACTCGATCTCGGCCTGACCAGGCGCGATTTCCTCCGCCCAGTCTTCGACGCCTCGGCGAACTGGAACCTGACCGACGGTAGCGAGCTGAATTACGGCGATGTCACCGGGCTCTCCTTCGGGGGCAGCTACCTCTTCTACACCGGCGCCAACATCCGACTCGACACCAGCCTTTCGATGAGCAACGACGCGGGCCTGATCGGCCCCGACCAACTGACCGTCGGACAAGCCAGAGTCTCGATCGCCCAGCCGCTCCTCCAAGGTGCGGGGCATGCCATCGCGTTCGAGGGGCTGACCCAGGCGGAGAGGACCCTTCTCTACGAGGCGCGCGATTTCGAGACCTTCCGTCAGACCTTCGTCATCAACGTCATCAATGACTACTACGATCTGCTCAGCCAGAAGAAGCAGCTCGAGAACACCCGTCGAAACATCGTGGCGCAGACTTTCGCGAAGGAGCAGGCGGAGGCACTCTTCAGCATCGGTCGGGGGGACAAGCTCAGCGTATTCCGAGCCGAGCAGTCCCTCTTCACCGCCCAGAATGCCCTTCTCTCCGCCGAGCAGGGGTATCGGGTCGCCTTCGATCGGTTCAAGGTCACTCAGCTCGGGGTTCCGATCGCGCTCGAGTTCGAGATCGAGGACAGTTTCCCGGAGGTGAACGAACTCACCCTCGATCTAGCCCCGGCGATCGAAGCCGCGCTTCACAACCGGCTCGATCTCGAGACCGTGAGGGATCAGGTGGACGACCAGGTCCGTCGCCTCGCGATCGCCCGCGATGCGCTCTTGCCGAACTTCAGCCTCACCGCGAGCTACACGAAGAACTCCGACGCCGAGACGACGCTGGTCGGTCTCGACTTCCACGAAGAGGTCGCATCGGTAGGATTGGCCCTCGAGATCCCCCTCGACCGGAAACCGCAGCGGAACGCATACCGTGCGGCGCTGATCTCCGTCGATCAGGCGCGCCGGGGGCTCGAACGGAGTGAGGACGAGGTGGTGCTCGACGTGCGGAGTTCCCTGGGGTCTCTCGCTCAGCGAAAAGCGCAGATCGAGATCGGCATCCTGGAGATCCAGTCAGTGCAGCTCAGCGTCGAGAAGGCGCAGCTCGAAGTGGAACAGGGGAGCGGCCAGAACCGCGACCTGACCGAAGCTCTCGATAGTTTGACCGAATCGGAGAACCAGCAACTCGACCGAATCGTGGCGCACGAGATCGCCCGGCTGACTTTGCTGCGACAGCTGGGATTACTCTTCGTCGAAGAGTCCGGAAGGCTAGAAAAATGAAGATCCTGATCGGGATCCTGCTGATATCGGGCCTCGGAGCCGGGGCCATTTGGAAGGCAGGGCTCTTCGCACCCGCGGTTTCGGACGACCCGGCCCAAGGCGGCATTTTCGTCGCGAAGCGCGGGGACTTGTCGATCACCCTCACGGAGCGCGGAACCCTGAAGACGAGCAACGCGGAGCAGGTCCGGAGCCAGGTGCAGGGGCGTACTCCGATCCAGTGGCTCGCGGAAGAGGGGAAACGCGTAACCGCAGGGGAGATCGTGGTCGAGCTCGACCGAACGGAGCTCGAGCGGAACATCGAGGATCTGCAGACTTTGATCATCCAGCTCGAGTCGGAGGACCGCGCCGCGAAGACCGAGGAGCTGATCCAGGTAGAGCAGAACAAGACCGACATCGAGAAATCGGAGCTCGCGTTCGAGGTCGCCACCTCGGAGTTGGCCATGTTCCTCGAAGGGGACGACGCCGCGCAGAAGCGGCGTCTGCAGCTCGCGATCGACACCGCAGAGTCGGAGCTGAGTCTTGCGCAGAACAAATTCACCCAGACCGATGCGCTGCTGGCAAAAGACTTCGTCACGCAGGACGACCTCGAGGACGAACGGATCAAGGTCCGGAAGGCGAACGAGGCCCTGATCGAAGCCAATGAGAATCAGCGTCTCTACCTGGAGTACAAGCGCCCCCTCGACGAGAAGCAGAAGCGGGCGGCCGTCACCGAGGCCGAGCGTGGCGTGGAACGCGCCCAGAAGCAGTCCGAAGCCCGCCTCGATGCGAAGAAGGCGATGGTCAGCCAGAAGGAGCGCAGCCTCAACCAGGCGAAGGAACGGCTCGCGGAGAAAGAGGTCGACTTCGCTCGCATGACGATCACTGCCCCCGCGGACGGCGTGATCGTCTACGGCGACCCGGATCGTTCCTGGGACGCGGAGGAGATCAAGGTCGGGGGGGACGCATACTTCGACCGGGTCCTGATGACGATCCCGGACTCCACCGAGATGGCGGTCACGATCAACGTCCACGAGGCGGACATCCGAAAGGTGAAGGAGGGGATGCGCGCGGCGGTCCACTCCGAGCTGCAGCGAGGTTCGGCGTACATGGGTGAGGTGATCCGGATCGACACGGTCGCCAATGCCGGGAACCGACGGTGGGGCGACACGATTCGACGCTTCCGGGTCGAGGTGCGGATCGACGGATCGGATCTCGACCTCAAGCCGGGGACATCCGCCTCGGTCGAGTTGCAGATCGGCGACCTCGAGAACGTACTCCACGTGCCGATCCAGGCGGTGCACGGGAGAGAGGGTCGCTTCTTCTGCTACGTCCGGACCCCGAAAGGACCGATGGAGACCGCGGTCAAGGTTGGACGATCGAACGACGCTTTCCTCGAGATCGTCAGCGGGATCTCGGAAGGGGACCAGGTGCTCCTCTACGAGCCCGAGCCCGCCTCGGTCGAGCGAGATGAATCGGTTCAAGAGACCGGCGAAGCGAGTGTCGTCGACTCCGGCGCCACCGGCCAAGGCGAAGTCAACGCCACTCCACGCGCGCCGCGCCCCCCCGACGGTGGCACGGTCGGGGCTACCCGAGGAGAGGGGCGACGCGGCGGCGCGGAACGCCCCTCCGGCTCCGGGGGCGGCGACCGCACCGGCGGTGATCGTTCGCGACGCGGCGGTGACGGCGGCGGTGACGGCGGCGGTGGCAGTCGCTCCGGAGCGCGGGGAAGACCGCCGGGGCGCCCGCAGCCGTGACCGACGATCGGGTCATCCTCCTCGAAGGAATCCACAAGTTCTACGGCGAGGGTGAGGCGCGCCTCCACGTCCTGAAGGGGATCCATCTCGCGATCCGCCGCGGCGAGTTCGTGGCGATCACCGGTGCATCGGGCTCGGGCAAGTCGACGCTCATGAACATCCTGGGCTGCCTCGACTACCCGACCGAGGGGCGCTACTGCCTCGGCGGGCGCGACGTCTCCACGATCGATGACGACGAACTCTCCGAGATGCGTAACCAGGACATCGGCTTCATCTTCCAGAGCTTCAACCTGATCTCGCAGCTGAGCGTGCTCGAGAACATCGCGGTTCCGCTCCTGTACGCCCCCGAACCGCTCCACTCCGCGAACGAGCGTTGCAGGGAACTGCTCGCGGCGGTCGGCCTCGATCACCGCCTCGATCACGTCCCCGCCCAGCTCTCGGGGGGGGAGCGTCAAAGGGTGGCGATCGCGCGCGCGCTCGTCAACGACCCGGTGATGCTCCTCGCCGACGAACCGACGGGAAACCTGGACACGCAGACCGGTGAGGACGTGCTCGGTCTGATGGATGACCTGCACGCACAGGGGCGCACCATCGTGATGATCACGCACGACGAGAGAGTCGCGTCCCGCGCAGAGCGTCAGGTGCACATCCGTGACGGAGTGATCCTCGAGGAGGCGGCGTGATCGGGATGAAACTCGGAGCGCTGATCCGACTCGCCCTGCGCAACCTCGCGGGCTATCCGATGCGCACCTTCCTCACCGCGCTCGGGGTGATCTTCGGGGTAGGATCGGTGATCGCGATGCTCGCCCTCGGTGCGGGGGCGGAGCGGGAGCTGCTCCAGGAGATCGGTCGCCTGGGGATCCAGAACATCATCGTCAACTCGGTGAAGCCTCCCGAGACGACCGAGGGAAACCAGAGCGCGCAGTTCATCAGCACCTACGGTCTGACCCTCAAGGACTTCCGGCAGATCGGCGCGACGATCCCCGGGATCGAGAAGGTGCTCCCCGTGCACATCAGCCGATT
The DNA here is from genome assembly GCA_032128395.1 of Planctomycetota bacterium. Lineage (GTDB taxonomy): Bacteria > Planctomycetota > UBA8108 > UBA1146 > UBA1146 > JAQBGV01. Next base: position 74,154 of record JAQBGV010000123.1, read on the forward strand.
GCCGGTGTGGTGGGGGAGCAAGAGGGTCGAGGGGACGATCTTCGCGGTGAAGGCGGAGCACCTCGCCCTCTTCGGGCTCGACACCGCGCTCGGCCGCTCGCTCGCCGATTTCGACGGGGAGGTGGCACGGAGAGTCTGCGTGATCCGAGCCGGCATTCTCGAGGAGCTCGGGATCTACCAGGACCCGGTCGGCCTGTGGCTCGTCGTCGATGAGGAGGAGTACGAAGTGGTCGGCGTGCTCCACGACACCGAGTTCATGGGGTACGCGGCGAAGGCGCTCTCGGTCGACGCAAAGACTTTTCAGATCTACGTCCCCCACGAGACGGTCCTGACGCGCAACGGCACGCGTTCAGTCGTCCGCCGTTCCGGCTCGACCGAGGCGACGGACGTCGAACTCTCCCAGGTCGTGATCTCGGTCACCGATCTCGACCACGTGCTCCTCGTCTCTCGGATGGTGAAGAAGCTCCTCGAGAACAATCACGACCAGCAGGACTATGAGCTGGTGGTGCCCCTCGAGGTGCTCGCACAACGGCGCAAGACCCAGCAGGTCTTCAATCTGGCGCTCGTCGCCATCGCCTCGATCTCGCTCTTGGTCGGGGGGATCGGAATCGCGAACATCATGCTCGCAACGGTCACCGAACGGACGAAGGAGATCGGCATCCGCCGCGCTCTCGGCGCGAAGAAGCGACACATCATCGTCCAGTTCCTCACGGAGACGACGACGATCTCGACCCTCGGCGGGGTGCTGGGCGTTCTCGCCGGAGTCGGCCTGGCGCAAGTGCTGGCGCTCTTCACCGGCTGGAGCGTGCTGGTCACCCCGGGCAGCGTCGTGCTCGCGCTCTCGATCTCGATGGCGGTCGGGATCATGTCGGGAATCTTCCCAGCCCGGCGTGCGGCCTACCTCGACCCGATCGCCGCCCTCCGCCACGAATAGCCGGCGCTCGCTAGCCAGAACTTCGGGCCGTGCTGCTCAGCGCATTCGTCCTCGATCGGGGTCGGGATGGGGAGGGTCGGCAGGCGCACCTGCCGAGGAGGAGCGCGGTTCCCCCGATCACCGCCACCGCGACGATGCCCTGGGTGAGGTACCAAGCGTTGGGGTCTAGGGTGATCACCATCTCCCGGAGGAGTGAGTAGACGAACAAGGCGCCGAGCATGCTGAGCAGGCTGCGGTCGAGTGCGATCATCAGGACGGCGATCGCGAGGGCGCGGAACGCGAGGTCGAGCGTGAGGGACTCGGTGGCAGTGTCGTAGGGGATGCGCAGGATCCCGAGAACGAAGATCAGGGCGTACGCCGCCCACTTCTTGCGGACCAGGAGCAAGCAGAGTACGAGCAGGAACAGGGCGACGATCGCGGTGAACGTCGACTCGGTCATCAGGGCGAGGACCTGACCGATCGCCTGTCGAGGCGAATCGAGGATCGAGAAGTTCATCCCGAGCGGTGCCGGGGGAGTCGCGGCCCCCACCGCTGCGACGATCCAGTGGGCTCGCGACAAGCACGCCATTCCGACGCCGCAGACGATCCCGACGAGGAGATCCCGACCCACGAGTGGATCCCCCGATCGACCGCGCAGGAGGCGAGTCCAGGAGACGAGCTTCAGCGGCCAGTGCCTGCGGATCGTCGGCTCGATCGCCAGGTAGAGGAACCAGGCGAACACCGCCATGAAGAACGCCTCGGAGAGCATTCGGACCAAGAGTCTCTTCTCGTCCTCCAGACTGCCGACGTGGTGTGCGCGGATCACCCACACCGCGGTGTTCAGAATCACGAAGACCACCCCGACGCGAAATGCGCCCGCTCGGTCGCTGCGCCCCGCACGCAGGTTCGCGATACCGAACCACGCCCCCGCGAAGAGCGGGATCAGGAACAGGATCAGGGTCGCGGGATCATCGATCGTAGAGAGAAACTTCCCGGGGATGCGTCCCTCTCCCCGCCGCTGAGAGACCGTCCACTCGTCCCGCACTCGGACGTGCACCACGCGCCCACGCCAAGCGGCCACCTCGATGTGACTGGTCACTCCTTCGATTCCCGAGAGCGGCCCGGTCCAAGCGCGAAAGTCATCGAACGGGACGGGCGGATACTGCTGCGGTTTCTCCTCGACGAGCCGCGTCGCATCGAACCCGCAGAAGCCGAGTACCCCGTTCCAGTCCACCGTTCGCACGAAGACCTCCTCGCGGATCTCCGGGCTCGGCACCGCCGAGAAGCGAACCAGCTTTCCCGCGGCGGTGAGGACCAGCGTGATCATCCCGGGGCTAGTCTGCGGTGGGTCGGTCTCCCACACCCTCCCGCCGAACCGTGCCGTGGGCACGAACCGCTCGGTGCTCTGCCGGTACCAGAACTGAACCACTCCCGCCGCGGAGAGATGGAGGCGCTCCCATCGGTCGGCGGAGACGTCGTTCTCGTCGATGAACTGCACCAGTGATCCGCGCCGGTAGAAGCCGCGCGCGGAGTCGAGCGGTGGATCGTCGTGGCCGAGGTCGTGCACGAAGGTCCGTGCGATGAATTCGAGCGCGTCCGGAGTGTGCTCCATCGGAGCGATCTCGGTCAGGCGCGCATCTCGGTCGAAGAACGAGACGAGGCCGAGTCCGAGGAACGTCGCCCCGACCAGCAACCACCTTGACCGCCGCGTGATGGTCCCCGCTTCTCCCGCCGCCGCAATCAGCTCGGGAGATGGCGTCTCACCGGCGGCGAGCGCTTCGAGAAGTGGATCTCCCCCGGGGAGCATGGAGGAGACGAGGAGTGCGCTCGACGGGCGCCGCTCCGGTTCGGGATCGAGGCATCGGCGCACCGCATCGGCGACTTCAGGCCCGAGGAGCTCGGCGCTGTCCGAGATCGGATCGGGCGGTCCCGACTCGTGCCAGCGACGGATCGCGGAGAAGGAGTCGGCATCGATCGCCCGTCGCCCGGTGAAGAGCTCGAAGAGGACCAGTCCGAGCGAGTAGATGTCGCTGCGCGGCGTCGCCGCCTCTCCCCGGACCACCTCGGGTGCCATGTACACCGGGGTCCCCGAGAAATTCTCGTCGTCGGCGGCGAGTTCGACGAGTGCGGCGATTCCGAAGTCGTTGATCTTCACTCGCCCGCGCCCGTCGATCATCACGTTCGCGGGCTTGAGGTCGCGGTGGAGCACCCCTCGAGAGTGCGCGGAGGCGAGCCCCGCGCAGAGCTGTCGCGCGATCTCGACCCCCTTGTCCTGCGGCAAGCGGCCGATGCGGCGCAGGAGCGAGGCGAGATCCTCGCCGTCGATGTATTCCATCGAGATGCACGTCTCGCCCTCGACCTCGACCAGGTCGTGTACACGACAGACGTTTGCGTGGGTGACCTGGCGCGTCACCCGCACCTCACCCTGGAGTCTGCGCAGGGAGATCGGGTCTTCGGCCAGCGAGGAGGGGAGGAATTTCAGCGCGACCGATTCTTCCAGCCGCAGGTCGTCCGCTCGATACACCTCTCCCATCCCGCCGCGACCGAGGAGCGAGACGATGCGGTATCGCTCACCGAGGACCTGGCCAGGGGCGAAGCGGGAGGTCTCGGAAGCGGGACGCGAGAACGACGGTCCGGAAGAACGTGGGGAGCGGTCCGAATGGACCCGGCGAGGAGGGGAGACCTCGACGGTCTGGTCCGGGTCCGCTTCGTGCAAGGTCCCACACGCGGGACAGCTCGTCGCCGTCGCGGGGAGCTCCGAACGACACTGCGCGCACCGAGGCATCTACTCCTCCTGGGCCCGCACACCCGCTGGGCCCCCCCGGAACGGTTCACCGGGGGTGAAGGAGGACCCTACTCGCAGTCGCCTCGAGACCGCAACCCCTCGAGAGTCCCGGACGACTCGACGCGCATCCTTCTTGGGTACGACTGGTGGCGAGCCAGTCCCGTCTCCGTGAGGCGCGGGATCCGCGGCCCCCCCGCGTCCTTCCTCCGCTGGCGTGACGATCCTCCGGAAGGAGGACCGTTGCCCGTTGCTGCTGCTCGTATCCCTGCTTCGATCATCTGCGTGGGGATCCTTGTTCTCGGCCGTCTCTCTCCCGCCTTCGGCGCCGAACCCTGTCTCGCCGATCGATTCCTCCCCGATCCGCACTCGGCACACGCGCGTGCCGGTACCGCGGTCGTCTTCGACGACACTCGCTTCGCGATCGGAGTTCCGGGTCGTGATGTCGTCTGGATCGGGTCGGTGGACGTCCTGTCCGGCACGCCTCGACTCGATGGAGAACTTCGCGGGCCGACCGGCTCCGACTTCGGAGCGTCACTCGCGGCTTTCGACGGACTCCTCATCGTCGGTGCGCCTCGGTCCGGGCCGGCCGGCGCTGCTTTCGTCCATCCGTTCGCTCCCGGCGTCGGCCCGCCGCTCGCGACGCTCCGCCCGTCGGGCGCGACCCTCGGAGCACGCGTCGCGCTCTCCATTTCGTTCGTCGGAGATCTCCTCCTCCTCGGCGCGCCGAACCACGGTCCGGCCGGCGCCGAGACCGGCGCGGTCTTCCCCTTCATCCGCACCAGTGCAGGGTGGAGCGCACTGGCTCCGCTCCTCCCCTTCGATGGGAGCAGCGAGGGAGGCTTCGGCGAAGCGGTCGCTGCTGAGGCGCGATTCATCGCGATCGGCGCTCCGCACGGAGATGGAGTCCGTCCGGGGACCGGCGTCGTGTTCACGTTCACCCGAACCGGAGCGACGATCGCCCCCCTGGTGCGGATCGAACTCACCGACGGCCTCGCCGACGAGGGATTCGGTGGGGCGCTCACGTTCATTGGCCGCGATCTCGCGATCGGCGCCCCGTACCGTGCGGCCACGGTCCCCGGCGCGGGAGTGATCGCGTTCTTCGCGAGGGCCCGGCTGGCAAGCCTCCCCGTCGGCGCGATCAGTCCCCCCCTCGGCCCCGATCGCCTCCTCGCCCGTCGACAGAGCACGGTCGCGGCGGGATTGGGTGCCGCACTCGCAGAATCGGGCGGGTTGCTGATCGCGGGCGCACCGAGCGACGGTGCCATGGCGCCGCTCGCCGGCACGGTGACCATCTTCGCGCGCGACCCGATGGGACCCATCGGATGGCGCGAGCTCGAAACGTGGAGCCCCGCCACCGCGGCGGCGGGGAGCGAGTTCGGCCGCGCCATCGCCGCGACCGCGCGCTTCCTGCTGGTCGGCGCCCCAGGCGATCCCGACCGGTGCGGAGGGGTCTTCGGCTGTGACGCGGGATCGAGTTCGCTGCTGGTGCTCGATCCGGGACCGGACTGCGACGGCGACGCGATCCCCGATCCGTGCGCACGCCACGCCGACCCCGCGCTCGACCTGGACGGCGATGGCGTGCTCGACCGATGCCGATTTCGCCGGGGAGACCTCGACTTCGACGGCGCTCTCACCATCGGTGACCCGGTGCTCTGGCTGCTCTCTCTCACCGGATCGACGCCGGGGGGGGGGTGCCCCGCTGCCGCCGACACCAACGACGACGGCTCCCTCGACCTCGCGGATCCGATCTCCTTGATCTTGCACCTTTTCGCCGCGGGTCCTCCGCCGCCTCCCCCGTTCCCCGGGTGTGGGGTCGATGGGAACCTGCCGGGGCCGCCGTGCGCCGGGCCAGGGTGCACTCCCTGAAGCACGCGAGCGGCGCTAGTTCCATGGCCGTCGACCCCGGCGCGTGTCAAGATGTGCCTGTGATCGAGACGCTCCCTCCCCCCGCGGACCGCGAGTCCGACATCGCTCGGGCGCTCACCGAGCGTGGCCTCGAGCCGGGCGCACGCGCGGTCTACAACGTCCGGTCTCTGCTCGCGAGACTCGCGAACGCCGGTGCGGCACTCGAGCCGAGTTCCCTCCTCGCGAGCATCGAAGGCGCTTCCGACCCCGACCTCGCACTGAACGGTCTCGAGCGGATCTCCGCGACACTCGCCGATCTAGGCCGCACTGCGATACTCGCCGATCCGGCCCTCCGAGCGCGGCTCTACCTGCTGTGCGGGGCGGGGGAGCCGTTCGCCGAGCATGTCGTGTCGTGCATCGACGACCTCGAGGACCCGGACTTCCCCGCGGGGGCAGGCTCTGCGATCGCGGTCTTCGTTCCGCACTCGGGAAAGGTCCATACTCGGGCCCGCGCGCTCGCGCGTTGGCACCGCAGGGAATTGCTCCGGATCTGTCTCGCCGAACTCGAGGGGTACCTCGATGTCGAGGAGACCGCGGTGGCGCTGACCGCGCTCGCCGATCGGACCGTCGAGGGGGCGTTCGCGATCGCGGGGGGGACCGAACTCCGCATGGCGGTCATCGCCCTCGGGAAGTGGGGAGGGAACGAGCTCAACTACTCCTCCGACATCGATCTCTTCTTCATCCGCGACGACGACGAGGACACCGAGCGGGCGGAGACGGTCGCGCGCGGGGTCCTCCGGCTCCTCGCCGGGTACGGAGGACTCCCACACCTCTACCGCACCGACCTCCGCCTGCGCCCCGGCGGGCCGACGGGACCGCTCGTACCTACGGTGAAGCGGGCGAAGGGGGCGTTCCGCGCGCACCCGGCGATGTCCGACGACGGCGGTGGATCGGCACCGAGCGGCGAGGTCGCCACCACCTGGGAACGCATCGTTTTCATCCGCGCGCGCCCCGTGATCGACCTCACCCGCGAGCTCCCCTCCCTGTTGCGCGTGATCGAAGAATTCGTGTACGAGCGCCCCTTCGACCTCGACGAGATCCGCACCCTCAAGGGATACAAGGAGGTCCTCGAGGCGAGGACGGCTCGCAACGACGACGAGCGCCGCGAGCTCAAGGTCGGCTGGGGCGGGATCCGCGACGTCGAGTACCTGGTGCAGTTCATGCAACTCCTCCACGGGCAGGTGTACCGGTCGATCCGCGGCGGGAACGTCTTCGGAGCACTGCGCCGCCTCGGTCGAATCGGTGCGCTGACCGCCACCGAGTCCGCCTTCCTCCTCGAGGGGTACCGATTCCTGCGGAGGGTCGAGCACCATTTGATGCTGCGACACCGACGCCAGAGCTTCACGCTCCCCGAGATCGAGGCCGAGCAGAGCGCGCTCGCACGCGCGGTGGGGCAGCGCGACTGGGGGCGATTTCTCACCGAACTCGATCGACGTCGCGGGGGGATCCGGGAGATTCTCGAGCGACTGTTCCATCAGCTCTTCCAAGGCTACGGGGACGAACGTCTCGGCGAGGTGCACGTAGTGCTCGCGTTCCGGCCGCGCGCCGAAGTGATCGATCAAGTCTTCGCGCCGCTCCGCTTCCGCGACCCGCAGAAGGCGTACACCCTCCTGCGTCGACTCTCGTACCCGCGGCGGAAGGAACTCCGTTCACCGCGAGCCCGCCACTACCTCGCGCACCTGTTCCCGAGCCTTCTCGATGCGATCGCGCGCACTCCGGACCCCGATCAAGCGACGCTGATGTTCACCAGCTGCGTCGAGACGCTCGGCGCCCCCGCGGTCTTCTACCAACTCCTCGCGGAGCGGCCGGAGAGCTGTCACCTGTTCGTCGACCTCTTCGGGCGGAGCCGTTTCATCTCGGAACTGCTGCTCGACCATCCCGGAACGCTCGACGAGATCATCGATCGACTGCGCACCCGGTCGCGGGTCCGCGAGGAGGGACTGGTCGACGAGTTGCGCGCGAGTCTGGCGGCGGTGCCTCAAGAACGGGCGGGCTCGACCCTGCACGAATTTCGAGCGATCTACACCGTCGAAGCGGCGATTCTCGATCTCGGCGGGCGGATTCCGCTAGTCAGTGTGCTCCGACGACTCTCCGCGGTCGCTCGTGCGACGTTGCGCGTTCTCGATGAGCGCGCATTCGCCGCGGTCGAGGAGAGGCTGGGACCGCTCGTCCCGATCGAAGGGGAGCCGCCCCCTCGTCACGCGATCCTCGCCCTCGGACGTCTCGGGGGGAACGAGATCGGCTACGCGTCGGACATCGACATGATCCTCGTCTACGACGGTCGCGGGGAGACCGCGGAGGGAGTCGCCGAGCGCGAGTTCTTCACGCAGCTCCTGCAACAGGTGATCGCCGACCTCGGCAACCCTGGCGGAGGAGGCGCGCTCTACTCGGTCGATCTGCGATTGCGGCCGCACGGATCGGCGGGGACGCTCGTCCACTCCTTCCGGGGTTTTCGGGAGTATTTCCTGGGCCCGGACTCGCAGGTGTGGGAGCACCAGGCGTTGACCCGCAGCTCCCCTGCCGCGGGGGATGCGGAGTTGGCCGAGGAAGTGATCGCGTTCGCCCGTGCGAATCTCGGCCGCGACCTCGCCCCGGAGGAGATCGTCGCGCAGCTCCTCGAGATGCACCACCGTCGCCGGGAGAACCCGCGGCGCGCTGGATTTCAGCTCAAGACCGGACCGGGGGGGATCCTCGACATCGAGTTCCTCGTCCAGTCGCTGATCGTCCTCCACTCCCGCGAACACGCCGACCTCTGGGAGCCGAACACTGCCAAGGCGATCCTGCTCCTCGCTCGGAAGGGGCTCCTCTCGGGCGCTGAAGCGGCGAGCCTCTCGACGGCGTATCTCTTCTTCCGACTGGTCGAGAACCGCCTCGGAATGCTGCATCGCTCGAGTGTTCGCACGGTGGCCACCGATGACGACTCGCTCCGCGATCTGGCGATTCGAATCGGCTACATCTCCGAGGGGGGGGTCGAACCGCAGGAGACCCTTATCGAAGAGCTCCGCTACCACACCCGAACCGTCCGGCGAATCTTCGAGGCGCGCTATTCATAGGAAGCCCCTCGGGATCTTCGCCAGGAATTCACAATGCGGGATCTTGGTAGGGTGCGGGAATCAGAGGGAGGGACGCACACCCCATGAAGAGGCAATAGGAGCCTCGAGCAGCCGCAACGCTGCGATCCCACCTCTGCAAATTCTCTCCCGATCCCCCTCGTCCCCTGCCGATATCACGAGTACGGATCGGGCCCGGAGTGCGCCCCGGGCCCGTCCGGAGCTTCATGCGCAGGGAAGAGGATCTCTTGTCTGGTCGCGCAACCGTTGTCTCGCTGATCATCCTGGGGGTCGCCCTCTCGGCGGTCATCCACTGGAAGACCCGCCGAGACCTCGGGGAAGCCGTGTCGACCCACGAGAGGGAAGTGCAGAACGAAGCGATCCTCGCCCGGGGTCGGATCGAGAACAGCTTCCGGTCGATCTACGGTGGGCTGCGTACCGTCGCTCGTCTTCCCGGGGTCCGGGCGTTGACCCCCGAGTCTCGGAAGAGCGAATTTCTCGACCCGGGGACCCGCGAGATCGTCGCGGAGATCTACAAGAACCTCGAGGCGTCGGTGGGCATCTCCGCGCTCTCGATCGTCCCCTTCCCTTTCGACCCGAACGGTCTCGACCCGAGCGGACGGTCGCCGCGCGAGCCCTTGGTCACCTTTGGCGAGAAGACCGCCGTCCGACCCGGGAAACCGGGGCGGGGGAGCTCCAGCGGAGCCGAGATCGACCAGTTCGCCCTGCTCCTCACGCAGCTTCAACTGCTCCAGCAGTTCCACCCGATCGAGGCTGGGATCGAGGGGCTCGCCTATCCGGCGATCAGCGGTCCGCAGGTGACATCCCGTGATGACGCCCGATCGAATCGCAGAGAGCTCGTCTACTCAGTTCCGATCTACGGATGGTCCGGTGAATTGAGCGGTTGCGCGTCCGCGGTCATCCCGGGGAGCGCGCTGGAGCGGCTCCTCCCGGACGGCGAGTTCGTCATGGTTCACCCGAACTACGCGGTTTCGATTCTCTCCGAGGAGCCAGGAACCGCGGAGGAGTCTCGGGCGCACTGGTCGGTCGGCGAGCCCGACCGCTCGCGAATCCTCTCGGAAGTGATCCCGCTCTCGATCCAGGATGAGTACCCGGAGTGGTCGCTCTGGCTGAGCGCCCCGGATTCCGCGTACTGGTCCCGGAGCGATGTTCGGCTCGCGCGCTTCTCCGGAGTCGCCTCGCACCTCCTCGTGTGGTGCGGGATCTTGTTCCTGATCCTGACGCTGAGGAAGTCGACGCGCCATCACCGAGAGCTTGTCGAGGCGAATCGCGAGCTCGAAGCGCAGGTCCATGAACGCACCGAAGCGTGCGACGAAGCGAGCCGGCTCGCGCACTCGGCGACCGAGGCGAAGAGCGCGTTCCTCGCGAAGATGAGTCACGAGATCCGCACCCCCATGTCGGCGATCCTCGGCTTCACCGATCTCCTGCTCGATCCGGATACGGAGGAGGCACGCAGGAGCGATGCGATCGAGACGATTCGCCGCAACGGGCGCCACCTCCTCAACCTGATCAACGACATCCTGGACCTGTCGAAGATCGAGGCAGGGCGGCTCGAGATCGAGCGGCTCCCCGTCAAGACCCGGACGCTCATCCGCGACATGGTCGACCTTCTCCGGATCCGAGCCGAATCGCGTCACACCACGCTCGCGACCGAGCTTGTAGGGGAGATCCCGGAGCAGTTCGAGACCGACCCGACTCGACTCAAACAAGCCCTCGTCAATTTGATCGGAAACGCCATCAAGTTTACCGAGGGGGGAAACGTTCGCGTTCGAGTCGAGTGCGACCGCGACGCGGAGAAGATCACCTTCCACGTGATCGACAACGGGATCGGGATGACCTCGGCCCAGGTTTCTCGGATCTTCCAGCCGTTTTCCCAGGCGGAACCCTCGACGACGCGTCGATTTGGCGGCACGGGACTCGGCCTGGCGATCACGAAGAGCATCGCGGAGCTCCTCGATGGCGAGATCGGGGTCAAGAGCGAGCCGGGGAAGGGAAGCACGTTCTCCCTGACGGTCGCGACCGGATCGCTCGGTGGGATCGCAAACCTGAGTGAACTCGACGAAGAGCGTTACCAGCCGACGCCCCGCCTCGAGATGATCGCTCACATCGATGGTCGCGTCCTCCTGGTCGAAGATGGCCCCGACAACCAGGCGATCATCTCGTACATGCTGCGCCGAGCGGGGGCCGAAGTGATGCTCGCGAGCAACGGTCGAGAGGGTGGCGAACTCGCCCTGGCCGCGAGCCGCGCCCGCCGGCCGTTCGACGTGATTCTGATGGACATGGACATGCCGATCCTCGACGGCTACGAGGCGACCCGCTGGTTGCGCGAGGAGGGATATCAGGGCCAGGTGATCGCCCTGACCGCCCACGCGATGAAGGGCGACCTCGACAAGTGCCTCGCAGCCGGCTGCGACCACTACATGTCGAAGCCGGTCGAGCGCGAAGATCTGGTCCGCGAAGTCGCAAACAGGGTCGGGCTACGCAGCACCGCGAAGCCCACGGCGGTCTACTGAGGGGTTTTCCCCCCAACGAGGCGCGCTCTGCTTTCTTGAGGGGCCTGGCTCCCAGGCCCCTCGTGCTCGCGGCGGAGCCGCTCGCACTTCACCCCAACGAGCTCGCCTCCGGCTCGGGGGGGGGTGCGCTTTCAGGCGATTTTGCTGAGGGCCTGGCTCCCAGTCCCCTCGTACTCGCGGCGTAGCCGCTCGCACTTCACCCCAACGAGGCGCGCTCCGCTTTCTTGAGGGGCCTGGCTCCCAGGCCCCTCGGGGGGGGGGGGGGGGGCCGCGGCCCCCCCCCCCCCCCCCCCCCCCCCCCCGCGCGGGGGGGGGGGGGGGGGGGGGGGGGTGGGGGAGAGAGGGAAGGGGG